>DATHHS010000108.1:0-18834 GCA_035317085.1 Burkholderiales bacterium | reverse complement strand
CTTAGAAAGCGAAACGCATTCGACGGCAAGGACGAGCCGAATCTCGGCGATCTGCTCGACCTGGTCGCCCTCGGGACGGTCGCCGATGTCGTGCCGCTCGATTTCAACAATCGTGTCCTCGTGACTCAGGGCTTGAAGCGCATCCGCGGAGGCCGCATGCAGGAGGGTGTGCGCGCCCTCTTCGCCGTGGCCGGCCGCGATCCTTCCCGCGCGGGCGGATTCGATCTCGGGTTTCTGCTCGGGCCGCGGCTGAACGCGGCCGGGCGCCTGTCCGACATGAGCCTGGGTATCGAGTGCCTGGTCACCGAAGACCGCGGACGCGCACTCGAGATCGCGCGGCAGCTCGACGACTTGAACCGCACGCGCCGTTCGATCGAGGCCGACATGCAGGCGCAGGCCGACGAAGCGATGACGAAGGTTTCGGTGGGCGAGAGCTCCAGCATCAGCCTGTACGACCCGAGCTGGCACCAAGGCGTGGTCGGCATCCTCGCCGGGCGCGTCAAGGAGCGTTACCATCGCCCGACCTTCGCCTTCGCGCCGTCCGGCTCAGGCGAGATCCGGGGCTCGGGCCGGTCGATTGCCGGCCTGCACTTGCGCGACGCTCTCGATCTCGTTGCCAAGCGCGAGCCGGACCTGCTCCTGCGCTTCGGCGGGCACGCCGCCGCCGCGGGACTGACGCTGCGCGCGGCGGATTTCACGCGCTTCGCGGAAAGCTTCGAAGGCGTGGCCCGCGAGCTGCTGTCGCCCGCGCAGCTTGCGCGCGCGGTCGAGACAGACGGTTCGCTGGAATCCGCGTATCTCGACCTCGGCCTCGCGCAGCTCCTCGATCGCCAGGTCTGGGGACAGGGATTTCCGCAGCCGCTGTTCTGCGACGAGTTCGAGGTGCTCGCCCAGCGCGTGGTCGGCGAAAAACACCTGAAGTTGAAACTCGCGCGCGCCGGGCGCACCGTCGAAGCCATGCGCTTCAACTCGCTCGATCCCCTGCCCTCGTCCGTGCGCGCGGCGTATCGACTGTCGGTCAACGACTTTAACGGAATGCAGAATCTTCAACTCGTCATCGAACACTGGGAACCCGCCCTATGAGCCATGCACGCATCAGGATTTCCTGGCCCAAGGGTGCAGTACAAGCGACCCTGGAGGACACACCTACGACACGCGCGGTTGTCGCCGCGCTGCCGCTCAAGGCAAAGGCCCAGACCTGGGGCGAAGAGGTTTATTTCGAATTACCCGTGAAGGCGACACTCGAAGGCAGCGCCAAGCAGGTCGTGCCGCCCGGAACGGTCTGCTTCTGGACCGAAGGCAGCTCGCTTGCCCTGCCCTGGGGCCGCACACCGGTATCCGAGGGCGACGAATCTCGCCTCGTCACCCGCTGCAACGTCCTTGGGAAAATAGACGGCAATCCACGCGAGCTCGCTTCGGTGCGCTCGGGCGACACCATCGCGTTGACCCTCGAGTGAACATGGAGCGCAAGCGCGTCAATTCGAGCAAGATCCGCGCGGTCGGTTACGACGCCAGGGCGCAGGTGCTCGAGGTCGAGTTCAGCGACGGCAAGGTGATCCAATACCGTGGGGTTTCGCCCGAGGTCCATCGCCAGTTCATGGCCGCTCCGTCTCCGTCGAGCTTCTTCGAGGACAAGATAGACGAGAGCTTTCCTTCTACGCGCCTGCGCTAGACGTCCCGCCGCGCGCCAACAGCCCCCGGTGCAGCACCTGCTCAAACTCTTTGGCGGGCACGGGTCTGCCGTATAAAAAGCCCTGTACCAGATCACACCCCTGGCCTCGCAAATAGTCGCTCTGCAGCTCCGTCTCGACACCTTCGGCCAGCACCTTGTACCCCAGGCCGTGAGCGAGCTTGATAATTGCGTTGGCAATGACGGCATCCTTGGCGTCGCCGCTGATGCCCTTCACAAACGACCGGTCTATCTTGATCACATCGATCGGAAATTGTTGCAGGTAACTGAGACTGGAGTAGCCCGTCCCGAAATCGTCGATGGCGATCATCACTCCCAGCCCCTGTATCTCCTTCAGAAGACCGATGACCCGTTCCGGATCTTCCATCACCATGCTCTCGGTGAGCTCGAGGCTGATAAGCCGGGAGGGCAACGCATGGTCAGCCAGCGCCTTGCGCACGACGCCGACAATCTCCGTGCCGCGCAACTGGTACGCCGATAAATTCACGGAAACGGGCACGACTTTCATGCCGTCTTTCCGCCACCGGCTGTTCTGGCGGCAGGTTTCCCCGATCACCCATGCGCCCATGGCGCCAATGAGCCCCGACTCTTCCGCCACCGGGATGAACTCGTTGGGAGGAATCAGTCCACGCTCCGGATCCTGCCAACGCAGGAGCGCCTCGGCAGCCACCAGCTGCCGCGATTTCAAATCAAATATCGGCTGGTAGTGCAAAATGAATCGATCGTTCTTCAGCGCCTCCTGCAGTCCGGTGATTATCGAAAGATGCCTGGACGCCCGCTCACCCATCTCACGCTCATAAAACTGATAGTTACCGCGCCCTCCGGACTTCACTTGATACATGGCGATATCCGCGTTCTTCATCAGCGCTGTCGCGTCTTCGCCGTCCAGCGGATACACGGCAATGCCGACACTGGCTCCGATCTCCATCGTGGCCCCGCCCAGGACCATCGGTTTCGTAATGACCTGCATCAATTTCTGACCCACCAGCGCGCAGTCTTCCGGATGCGCGACCCCTTCCAGGACTATCATGAATTCGTCACCGCCCAGACGAGCCACCGTATCGGTGGCGCGCAATATGGATTTCATGCGTGACGCAAGCTCTTTGAGCAGCTCGTCGCCGGCATCATGGCCCAGGTTGTCGTTGACAAACTTGAATTTGTCCAAATCCACCAGCATCACGCCGGAATATTCCTTATTGCGCTTGGCGTGCAGGATGGCATGATCGATACGGTCATGCAGCAGGGTACGGTTCGGCAGTCCGGTAAGCACATCGTGGGTGGCGAGGCGGGTCAGCTCCGCCTCGTGCACTTTGCGCTCGGTGATGTCGCGCACGAAGGCGCAGTTATATTCCTGCTCGTAAACCCGCACGAGATTGGCATGGATTTCCGCCGGCATCGTGTGACCGTTCTTTCTCCGATGCGTGGTTTCGAATGTCATCGTTTTATGTTTCCGGAGTCTCTCCCAGTCTCTCGGCCAGGTTTCCGGCGTCATATTGGGATCGATGTCGAAGACGGTCATCTTGACCAGCTCGTCATGGGTATATCCAAGATTGCGGCAAGTCGCATCATTGGCGAAGATGATCCGCGCGTCTTTGGCAATCCATAGCGCGGAATCCGTCATCTGGTCGACGGAAAATTCCATCAGCTGCAGGCGCTGGGCCCGGTCATCCCGGTGTTCGACGACACGAACCACTGCGAGGGAAAACTCGTGTCCATCGACGCACTGGTAGTTGTCCACGACCTCGACCGGGTAGAACACTCCGGCGGCGTTACAGTGCTGAACCGTTACCGTCAGGACGCGGTTGCGCTTCAGGGCCTCCCAGTGCTGCGGCCAGCTCTCGCGGCGAAAATGAACGTCAAGGTCGTGGATCGTGAGCCGGGTAAAAGACCCGAGGTCATGGCCGTAGAATTTCAGGGCGGCGGCGTTGCCATGCAGCAGGCGTCCGTCATCACCGATCCAGACCAGCAGATCCTTCATGTGGTTCAGACAGTGTTCGAGAACGCGGGGAGAGCTGTAATTCATTGTTTAATATTGGCGGATTCGAGTACCGAGTGCAACGCTGAGGAAGCGGTTGGACAGCGAGATGCCGGATAAAGTGAGACGCCGTACCCTATAATGCGCGTTTCGCAGAGAAGACACATGGAAGCAGAACGCATCAATCAAATCGCCTCGACGCTCTCAGACTTGGACAAACGGTCGGCAGAGTTGCGGAGGTATCTTTGACTTCGAGGGCAAGCAGAAACGCCTGACGGAAGTCGAAACGCTCCTGACCGATTCCAAGGTCTGGAGCGATCCGAAGCGCGCGCAGGACCTCGGCAGGGAAAAGAAGGCGCTGGACGCGACCGTTACCGGGCTCGCCGCGATCGCCACGTCCTTGCGCGACACGCGCGAACTCTTCGAGATGGCGCGCACGGAGAACGACGACCCGACCTTGGTCAGCGTTGCCGCCGATGTCGCCAAGCTTGAAAAGGATGTCGGCGATCTCGAGTTCCGCCGCATGTTCTCCGATCCCCTGGACCCCAACAACTGCTTCATGGACATTCAGTCGGGCTCGGGCGGCACCGAGGCGCAGGACTGGGCGGCGATGCTCGAGCGCATGTACGCCAAGTACTGCGACCGCAAGGGCTACCGCATGGAAGTGCTGGAAGAGTCGCCCGGAGAAGTGGCCGGCATCAAGAGCGCCTCGCTCAAGATCAGCGGCAGTTACGCCTACGGCCACCTGCGCACCGAGAACGGCGTGCATCGCTTGGTGCGCAAGTCGCCGTTCGATTCGAACGCCCGCCGCCACACATCCTTCGCGAGCGTTTTCGTCTACCCCGAGGTGGACGAGAACATCGAGGTGGAAGTGAATCCCGCAGACCTGCGCATCGACACCTACCGCGCATCGGGCGCCGGCGGACAGCACGTCAACAAGACCGATTCGGCGGTGCGCATCACCCATATTCCTACAAACATCGTGGTACAGTGCCAGAACGATCGCTCGCAGCACCGCAACCGCGCCGAGGCCATGGCGATGCTCAAATCCCGACTCTACGAGCTGGAGCTGCGCAAACTCCAGGCCGACCGCGACAAGCTCGAGTCTGCCAAGACCGACATCGAGTGGGGACACCAGATCCGCTCCTACGTGCTCGACCAGTCGCGCATCAAGGACCTGCGCACCGGGGTCGAGAAAGGCGATACGCAGAGAGTCCTCGACGGCGATCTCGACGAATTCATCTCCGCCAGTCTGAAAAAGGGCGTTTAAGGTGTCATTCTGAGCGAAGCGAAGAATCCGCTGTTTGTCCTATGTCCCGAGGTCAGTACTTCGTCTATATTCTTGCGAGCAAGTCGCGACGTCTCTATGTGGGTGTGACGAACGACTTGGAGCGTCGCATTTACGAACACAAGCAAAAACTCGCCGACGGATTTACCAAGATGTACAAGATCGATCGATTGGTGCATTTCGAAGAAACTTCCGACGTGTTGGCCGCCATTGAACGCGAAAAACAAATAAAGGGATTGCTTCGAACAAAGAAGATTGCTCTGATCGAGTCCAGTAACCCGACCTGGGAGGATTTGAGCGAAGCGTGGTACAAAGCAAACCCAAAAGCAGATTCTTCGCTGCGCTCAGAATGACAGCCAACGACGACGAAAACCAGATCATCGCCGAGCGCCGCGCCAAGCTCGCCGAGCTGCGCAAGCGCGGCGCCGCGTTTCCGAACGACTTTCGCCGCGAGCACCTGGCTGTTGAGCTCCACAAGGCCTGGGGCGGAAAATCCAACGAGGAGATCGAACCCAAGGCCGTCAATGTCGCGGTCGCGGGCCGCATGATGCTGAAACGTGTCATGGGCAAGGCGAGCTTCGCTACGCTGCAGGACATGAGCGGACGCATCCAGCTCTACGTCACCCGCGATGCGATCGGCGAAGCGGCGTACGAGGCCTTCAAGCATTACGACCTCGGCGACATCCTCGGCGCGAAAGGAATCCTGTTCAAGACCAAGACCGGCGAGCTCTCGGTGAAAGTGACCGGGCTGCGCCTGCTCGTGAAAGCATTGCGTCCGCTGCCGGAGAAATTTCACGGACTGTCGGACCAGGAGCAGAAGTACCGCCAGCGTTACGTGGACCTCATCATGAGCGAGGAAACGCGCGGCGTGTTCCAGACGCGCAGCCGCATCGTGCAGGCGATCCGCGAATTCATGACGGGCAAGGGATATCTCGAAGTCGAGACGCCGATGATGCAGCCCATCCCCGGCGGCGCGAACGCCAGGCCGTTCAAGACGCACCATAACGCGCTCGACATGGACCTTTACCTGCGCGTCGCGCCCGAGCTCTACCTCAAGCGCCTGGTGGTGGGCGGATTCGAGCGCGTCTTCGAGATCAACCGCAATTTCAGGAACGAAGGCATCTCGACCCGCCACAACCCCGAGTTCACCATGCTCGAGTTCTACGAGGCGTATCGCGACTACCGCCATCTGATGGAACTCACGGAGGAGATGCTGCGCACTCTGGCGCAGAGGGTTCTTGGAGCCACGCAGATTCGCTACGGCGAGCATACGATCGATCTCGGCAATCAGTTCGAGCGCCTTACAATCGAACAGGCTCTCCAAAAACACGCAACGGGATACGCGGGAGCGGCTGACCCAAAAGCACTGGCTCTTGCGCTCACTCTAAAAGGCATCAAGGCAGATCCAAAATCGAGCCTCGCCGTTCTCAAGCTCCAGGCGTTCGAAACAATCGAGGACAAGCTCATCCAGCCGACTTTCATCGTCGACTACCCCGCCGAAGTTTCGCCGCTCGCGCGGCGCAACGACGCCCATCCGGAAATCACCGACCGTTTCGAGCTGTACATCGCCGGGCGCGAGATCGCGAACGGTTTCTCCGAGCTGAACGACCCCGAGGATCAGGCGGCGCGCTTCGAGGAGCAGGCCAAGGCAAAGGCGGCGGGCGACGAGGAATCCATGTACTACGACGCGGACTACATTCGCGCCCTCGAGTACGGCCTGCCGCCCACGGCAGGCGAAGGCATCGGCATAGACCGCCTGGTGATGCTCTTCACCAACAGCCCGAGCATTCGCGACGTGCTGCTGTTTCCCCATCTTCGTCAGGAAACCTGAAGCTTCTGCAACGGGCGCAACACTCTGTTACATCAACCGGCTGGCGCGTCGCGCGTTAGTGCGGGTAAGCTCTCGACACCCTGCATATAGGAGGCCTTTATGGAAGCGCAAGTCGCACGCAAGACTCACCCGCTCATGATCATCGCGGCAATCGCGATCACGCTGTTCAGCGTGGTGGGAATCGGGGCCGTTCTCGGCTGGATTCCGACCTCGGTCGGAAACCCGAGCCCGGCAAGCACGCCAACGCCGTTGGCTCAAGCTCCCGAGCAGCCCGTGGCGCAGCCGGAGCCCCCCAAGCAAGTTGAACAAAAACCGGTCGCCCCGCGTCCGAAACCGAAACGCGTCGTCAAATCCGAACCCCCGGTTCCGGTCCCGCAAGCTGCAGTCCCTCCTCCTCCCCCTGCCCCGGTCGTGGCCGCGATTTGCCGCGAGTGCGCGGTGATTGAAGACGTGCGTGTCACCGAGAAAGCCGGCAGCGCGTCGGGCGTCGGAGCGGTCGGCGGCGCGGTGGTCGGCGGAGTGCTGGGCCACCAGGTCGGCGCTGGACGAGGCAAGGACGTTGCCACCGTGCTTGGCCTCCTGGGTGGCGGCCTCGCGGGAAACCAGATCGAGAAAAGCGCGAAAACGACCAAGGAATACCAGATCGTCGTTCGCTACGAAGACGGCACCAAGGGCCTGTTCACCCAGGCCACGCCGCCAAACTGGCGCATCGGCGACAAGGTGAGAATCATCAACGGCGCGATCCAGGCACGCGGCTAAAGCCAGTCAGAGCCAAGAAACGCGGGCGCTCGCCCGCGTTTTTTTGGAAGGAACGTCCCGCGAAAGGCGAGCCGCAGAATAAAATCCCGGCATGACCGGACTCGCTATCGCCCTGGTACTCGGCGCCGCGCTCATCCACGCGAGCTGGAACTACATCCTCAAGAAAAGCGGCGGCGGCATCGGATTCGTCTGGGCCTTCGCCGCGCTCTCCTCGCTCTTCTACGCGCCGCTGGCGATCGGCGTCGTCGTTTATCAGCATTTCCAGGTCACGGCGACGGCGCTAGGTTTTCTCCTCGCGAGCGCCGTGCTGCACACCGCCTACTACCTGCTGCTCGACCGCGGCTACCGATACGGCGACCTCTCGGTCGTCTATCCGCTGGCGCGGGCGACCGGACCGTTCCTGACCGTGCTCGTCGCCATCGCCCTGCTCGGCGAGCGGCCGGGCGCGGTCGCGCTGTGCGGTGCGGCGCTCATCGTCGGCGGAGCCTTCTTTCTCGCGGCGAGCCCCGCCAAACTGCGCGAGGCGGGCGCTGCGCGCGGCATCGCGTTCGCGCTCCTGACCGGCTGCATGATCGCTTCGTATACAGTGGTCGACAAGCAGGCGGTGAGCGCCGCGCTGATTCCGCCCATCCTCCAAGACTGGGGCGCGAATCTCGGCCGGGTCCTGGTGATGGCGCCGCTCGCGCTCAGGCGCCGCGGAGAGGTCAGGGCCGCCTGGGCCCGGCAGAGGAAGGCGGTCATTCTCGTCGCCCTGCTCTGCCCGCTCTCCTACATCATGGTGTTGACCGCCATGGTGTTCACGCCGGTGAGCTACGTCGCGCCCGCACGCGAGATCAGCATCCTGTTCGCCGCCCTCATGGGTGCCCACTGGCTCCAGGAAGGCGACGCACCGCGCCGCCTCGCGGCGGCGGCGGCGATGGCTCTCGGAGTCGTCGCGCTCGCACTCGGTTAGAGTAAGCTCGCACCATGGAAATCTCCTTCGTCTCCGCCGTCGTGCTCCTCATATTGGTCACCGACCCGATCGGCAACATTCCCTTATTCGTCTCCCTGCTGCGACAGGTCGATCCGAAACGCCGCGTCCGCGTGATCGTGCGCGAGTGTGCGATCGCGCTGGCCGTGCTGCTGATATTCGCGCCTTTCGGCAGTTCTCTCCTCGAGCTCTTCGGATTGTCGGACCGTTCGCTCACCCTCGCCGGCGGCGTCATCCTGTTCCTGATCGCTTTGCGCATGATCTTCCGCGGCCCCGAGGGCATTTTCGGCGAAGCGCCTTCGGGCGAGCCGTTCATCGTGCCGCTTGCGATTCCCTCCATAGCCGGGCCCGCGGCCATCGCCACCGTGGTGCTGCTCGTGTCGCGCGCGCCGCAGCGCCTGACGGAGTGGCTTCTCGCAGTGACCGTGGCTATAGGAGTGTCGCTGGTGGTCCTGGTATTCGCCGAACGCATCAGCAGGTGGCTCAGCGAACGGGTGCTCGCGGCCTTCGAGCGGCTGATGGGATTGCTGCTGACGGCGATTGCGGTGGAGATGTTATTGCGCGGGATCGAGGGTTTCGTTCGCCACCTGCAAGCCGACTAGCCGGTCCGAAACTGGCGGGCGGTCTCCTCCGAGTCAGCCCGCCGCCTCAACTGTCACGGGATTGCGTTGCGGATGGCGGGCAGCATGCGCGTGACAGCATCGCGCCCCTCCGTGATGGCGACTTCTGCTCGATGGTAATCGAGCAAACCCAGATGACCGAGGCGAGGCGTGAGCAGCGCGTCGGGCGGCTCACCGGCCAGGCGGCTGCGCGCGATCCGCAATTGCATGATGTTGATCGAGCCCGTCAGCGTTTCCAGCAAGGACGGCGGCGCGTACTCGGGTTCCTCCTCCCCCTGCGGTTCGCTCGTCCTGTTGGGCCTCGGCAGAAACCTGCTGATGAAGCCGCGCGGGGCGTTCTGGTTGGGCGCCCGATCGTCGTCGCGCACGTAGCGCCCGACCAGATCCGAACCGAGATCGACCGCCAACACGATGTCCGCTCCCATCGCCCGGCACAGCGAGACCGGAATCGGATTGACCACGCTTCCATCGACGAGATAGCGACCCTCGTGCGGCACCGGTTGAAACAGACCCGGCACGGCGATGGAAGCGCCGATCGCGGCCGATACCTTGCCTTCGCGCAACCAGATTTCCTGACCGGAATGGAGGTCGGTCGCGACCGCGGCAAACGGCACCTGCAGTTCGGCAAACTCGCACTCCACGAATTGCTCGCGAAAAACTTCCCTGACGCGCTTGCCTTTGATGAGGCCGCCGCGCAGGCCGAAGTCCATCAGCCTTAGCATGCGCTTCCAGTCGAGCGAGAGCGCCCAGGCCTCCAGCTGATCGAGCCGGCCCGCGGCAAACGCGGCCCCGACCAGCGCGCCGACCGAGCAGCCGGCGATGAGATCGGGCTTGATGCCCGCCTCCAGGAGCGCGCGCAACACGCCGATATGCGCCCAGCCGCGCGCGGAGCCCGCGCCCAGGACGAATCCGATTTTTGGTTTCCGTGGCATGTCTCTAGCCCGGGGCCGATCCGGAGGCAAGGGTCCCCTTGCCCCCGGGACGGGCGCCGATCGAATCCCGCATCTACATCCGCTCGAAAATCGCCGCGATCCCCTGCCCGCCGCCGATGCACATGGTGACGAGCGCGTAGCGTTTCTGCGTGCGGTGCAATTCGTAGATCGCCTTGACGGTAAGGATGCATCCGGTGGCGCCGATCGGATGGCCGAGCGCGACCGCCCCGCCGTTCGGATTGACCTTCGCCGGATCGAGTCCGAGGTCGCGCGTCACCGCCATCGCCTGCACGGCGAAGGCCTCGTTCGACTCGATCACGTCCATGTCGGCGGGTTTCAGACCCGCTTTCTCGAATACGCGCTTCACCGCGGGTATCGGACCGAGGCCCATCAATTGCGGCTCGACGCCTGCGTGAGCGTAAACCACCAGGCGCGCGAGCGGCTTGGCGCCCTGCTTCTGCGCCGCGGATTTTTCCATCAGCACCACCGCGGCGCCGGCGTCGTTGATGCCGGAAGCGTTGCCCGCCGTGACGGTGCCGTCCTTCTTGAACACGGTCTTCAGCTTTTGCAGATCCTCGATCTTCAGGTCCTTGCGCACGTGCTCGTCGGTGTCGAACTGCGCGGGCCCTTTCTTGGCTTTCACTTCGACGGGCACGATCTGGCTCTTGAAATAACCCGCATCGAGCGCCTTCGCCGCGCGCTTGTGGCTCTCCAGCGCGAACGCGTCCTGCTGCTCGCGGGTCATGCCGTACTTCGCGGCGATGTTCTCCGCCGTCACGCCCATGTGGCCGTGGCCGAACGGGTCGTGCAGCGCCGCGGTCATGGCATCGATGATCTGCCCGTCGCCCATGCGCTGCCCCCAGCGCGCCGACGGCAGGAAGTACGCGGCGCGGCTCATGCTCTCGGCGCCGGCGCCGATGGCGACGTCGGTGTCGCCGAGCAGGATGTGCTGCGACGCTGACACGATCGCCTGCAAGCCGCTGCCGCACAGGCGGTTCACCGTCAGGCAGGGCGTGCCGACCGGCAACCCACCGTCGAGCGCCGCGACACGCGACATGTACAAGTCGCGCGCTTCACCGTGGATGACGCTGCCGACGACCACGTGGCCTACGGTCGCCGGATCGATCTTCGCCCGCGCCAGCGCTTCCTTGATGGCAATCGCGCCGAGCTTCGTCGGCGGAATATCCTTGAGCGAGGCGCCGTAACCGCCGATCGCGGTGCGCACACCGCTCACCACCACCACCTCACGCTGTGACATGAGAATCTCCTTGTTTCATGAAGCCTGCGCCGTCACACGGCGCTTCTCGGGAACCAGCCGCGCCTGCAAGTCGTGCGCGTCCGAAGACAGGATCTTGACCTGCGCCCAATCGCCCACGGCGAGTCCGCCCGCGCCTTCGATGCGCACCACGCCGTCGATCTCGGGCGCATCGGCGCTCGAGCGCGCTACCGCGCCCCCGGCCGACACCTCGTCCACCAGCACTTTGATGGTCCTGCCGACGTGGCGCTTCAGGCGCTTTGCGCTGATTTTCTCCTGCAACTGCATCAGTCGCGCGCGGCGTTCTTCGCGCACTTCGTTCGGCACTGCTTCCGGCAATTCGTTCGCCTTTGCGCCTTCGACCGGCGAATAGGCGAAGCAGCCGACGCGGTCGAGCTCCGCTTCCCCGAGAAAGGCGAGCAGTTCCCGGAATTCACCTTCGGTCTCGCCGGGGAAGCCCGCGATGAAGGTGCTGCGGATCGTGATGTCCGGGCAGATCCTGCGCCATGCGCGGATGCGCTCGAGATTGTCCTCGCCGCTCGCCGGGCGCTTCATGAGCTTCAGGATGCGCCGGCTCGCGTGCTGAAACGGAACGTCGATGTAGGGAAGGACCTTGCCTTCGGCCATCAGAGGAATCACGCCGTCCACATGAGGATAGGGATAAACGTAATGCAGCCGCACCCACACGCCCAATTCTCCGAGCGCCGCCGCCAGATCGCCCATTCGCGTCTTGAGCGGCCGCCCGCCCCAGAAACCGGTGCGGTACTTCATGTCCACCCCGTAGGCGCTCGTGTCCTGGGAAATCACGAGCAGCTCTTTCACGCCCGCCTTGACGAGATTTTCCGCCTCACGCATCACGTCGGCAATCGGCCGGCTCACCAGATCGCCGCGGAGGGAGGGGATGATGCAAAAAGTGCAGCGGTGATTGCATCCCTCGGAGATCTTCAGGTAGGCGTAGTGCCGTGGAGTGAGCTTTATCCCCTGTGGGGGCACGAGGTCGGCGAAAGGATCATGAGGTTTGGGCAGATGCTCGTGCACTGCCGTCATGACTTCTTCCAGCGCGTGCGGCCCCGTAACTGCGAGAACTTTCGGATGGGTTTCGCGAACCACGTCGCCTTTTGCCCCGAGGCAGCCCGTGACGATCACCCGGCCGTTCTCGGCGAGCGCCTCGCCTATGGCGTCCAGCGACTCCTTCACCGCCGATTCGATGAACCCGCAGGTGTTGACCACGACGAGATCGGCCCCGTCGTACGAAGGCGAAATAGCGTAGCCCTCCGCACGCAGCCGCGTGAGGATGCCTTCGGAATCGACGAGAGCTTTGGGACAGCCGAGCGAAACGAACCCGACTTTGGGAGTTGCAGCCATCGGATTTACTCGACCGGTGAGAGGTATGCGAACACGCGTTGATTCAGCATCGCTGGATTCCCGCTTTCGCGGGAATGACGGACTGGGGAACGGTCGCCGAACGGTGATTCAAGCCCGCTAGCTTTTCTTGTCGTCGTCCGGCGTGTCGTCCGGCGTTTTGTTACCACCCGGCGTCTTGTTATCACTCGGCGTTTTGTTGTCGCCCGGCGTTTTGTTGTCGCCCGGCGGCTGCGCGCCGAATCCCGGCATGCCGGGAAACCCGGGGAAGGTGAAGCCGGAGAACATGTTGCGCGTCTGGCTCTGCAATTGCTCCTGCATCTTCAGGAACACGTTGCGGCTCTGTTCCATGTACGCCGACATCATGCTCTGCATCGCCGGGCCCTGGAAGCTCATGAACTGCTTCCACAGGTCCTCGTTTGCTTTGGTGGGTTCCCCGTGGAGTTTTTGCGACTGCTCCTGCATGCTCTTCTGGATTTCGCCGAACAACTGCATGTTGCGCTCGAGGTACGCACCGAGCATCCCCTGCATCGTGTTGCCGTAGGAGCGGATGAACTGCGTGAGAATGTCCGAGGAGAACATCGGCGCGCCGGCGGTTTCTTCTTCCAGAATGATCTGCAGCAGGATCGAACGCGTCAGGTCTTCCTTGGTCTTGTCGTCCACCACCTGGAATTCCTCGCCCTGCACGACGAGCTTCTTTACATCGGCGAGCGTGATGTACACGCTCGTCTTGGTGTCGTAGAGACGGCGATTCGGGTATTTCTTGATCAGTCGGGTGGGTTCGGACATGGAGGCCCTTGCTTCAATGTGCCACGCGGGTGTTGCAGTGCCACATGATACTCTTTCCCGCTCAGTTCCATCCAGCGGGGCCTATGCCATGTGCTGGCCGCCGTTGATGGCGATGTTGGCGCCGTTGACGAACGCAGCCTCCTCCGAGCAAAGATAGATGATCAGCCCGGCGATCTCTTCGGGTTTGCCGAGCCGCCCGAGCGGAATCTGCGGCAGGATTTTCGAGTCGAGGATTTCCTTTGGAATGGCCGTCACCATCTTCGTACCGATGTAACCGGGCGAGATCGTATTGACCGTCACGCCCTTCTTCGCCACTTCCAGCGCGAGCGCTTTGGTGAAGCCGTGCATGCCCGCCTTCGCCGCCGCGTAGTTGGTCTGGCCGAATGCGCCCTTCGATCCGTTGACCGAGGACACATTGATGACGCGGCCCCAGCCGCGGTCGACCATTCCGTCGCAGACCTGCTTGGTCATGTTGAAAACGGAGTCCAGATTGCAGCGCAAGACCGCGTCCCAGTCGCTCTTCGCCATCTTTCTGAAGGTCATGTCGCGAGTGATGCCGGCGTTGTTGACCAGGATGTCCACCGGGCCCAAGTCCTTGCTCACCCGCTCGACGCAGGTCTTGCACGATTCGAAATCGGCCACGTCACACGGATAAACGCGGAAATCATATCCGCGCGATTTCATCTCCGCGGTCCACTCGCTGAACGTCTTATTCGAGGGAGAATAAGTCACGGCCACCCGGTACTCGGCATCCGCCATCTTGGTGCTGATGGTCTCGCCCAGCCCTCCCATGCCGCCCGTAATCAGCGCCAAGCGTTTTGCCATGACTCCTCCCAGTCCTCGATCCGGTGCCGTCCCATTGTGTTCCGGGATTATTGCAACCGAACCGACCTGGGTCAAACCATGTGCAAGCCGCCGTTGATCGAAATGTTCGCCCCGGTGATGTAGCCCGCCTCGTCGGAGGCGAGGTAGGCCACCAGCCCCGCGACTTCGTCGGGCTGCGCAAGCCGCCCCATGGGGATCTGCTCGACGATCGACGTCAGGATCTCGGGCTTCATCGCTTTGACCATGTCGGTCTCGACATAACCGGGGGACACGGTATTCACTGTCACGCCCTTTTTCACGACTTCCTGCGCGAGCGCCTTGGAAAAACCGTGCATGCCCGCTTTCGCGGCCGAGTAGTTGGTCTGGCCGAATTGGCCTTTGAGCGCATTCACGGAGGAGATATTGATGATGCGGCCCCAGCCGCGGTCCGTCATGCCCTCGATCACCTGGCGGGTGACGTTGAACACGCTGTTGAGATTGGTATTGATCACCGCGTACCAGTCGCTCGGCGACATGCGCTTGAACACGCCGTCGCGCGTGATGCCGGCGTTGTTGACGAGGATGTCCACCGGCCCGATCACCGAGCTGATCTGATAGAACATGTCGGCGCAAGACTCGTAGTCGTCGACGTTGCCCTCCGCCGCGTGGACCTGCAGGCCCTCGCCGTGCATTCTCGAGATCCATTCGTTCTTCTTTTCGTATCCGGGCAGGCAGCCGGCGACGACCTTTACACCGCTTCGTGCCAGGCGCCGGCACACGGCCGTGCCGATTCCGCCCATGCCCCCGCTCACGAATGCGATGCGTTGCTTGAGAGGGCTTATCGCCTCCTGCATCGGTTCCGTACCAGAACGGGCGTTCGTGCGTGTCATTGTCGTCGCCGTTGTCATAAATCCTTCTCCCCGAAAATTCCTTCCCATAGCGCTCACGCGATCCGCTGCCTGACGTAGCGCCCGGGCGCGGGCTCGATCGGCTCGAATTTAGAATTGCCGAACCGAGTACGCGCCTTCACGCGCCCGCCGCCGGACCCCTCGAGCCACGCGCTCCAGTCGGTCCACCAGCTTCCCTGCTTTTCCGTTGCCGCCGCCATCCACGCTTCCGCATCCTTGGGCAGATCCTCTCCGATCCAATGACTCCGCTTGTTTTTCGACGCAGGATTGACGATCCCCGCGATATGGCCGCTCGCACCGAGCACGAAGCGCATCTCGCCGGCCAGCAGTTGTGTCGTTCGATACGCGGTACGCCAGGGGACGATGTGGTCCTCTCGCGTGGCGAGCACGTAGGACGGAATCGCAACGCTTGCGAGATCGACGGGCACGCCCATCACCGAGGTCTTCCCAGGCTCGCGCAAATTGTTCTCGAGATAGGTGTTGCGGACGTACCAGCAGTACATGGGGCCGGGGAGATTCGTCGAATCCGCGTTCCAGTAGAGCAGGTCGAACGCGTCGGGCTGCTTTCCCTTGAGATAGTTGTTGACCACGTATGACCAGACAAGATCGTTCGCGCGCAGCGCCGAAAATACGAGAGCGAGATCCCGTCCAGGCATGACGCCGCCCTTTCCGATCGCGGCCTCGCGCAGCGCCACGCCGCGCTCGTCGATGAATATCTTGATCTCCCCCGTGTCCGAGAAGTCGAGCATCGAGGCGAGAAATGTCGCGCTCTCCACGCACTTTTCGCCCCTTGCAGCCATGACCGCGAGCGCGACCCCGAGCATGGTGCCGCCCACGCAGAAGCCGAGCGCGTTGACCTTGTCGGAGTCGCAGATCTCGCGCGCGACTTCGAGCGCCTTGAGCACACCTTTCTCGATGTAGTCGTCCCAAGTGAGATGCCCGAGTTCGTCGGTTATGTTGCGCCAGGACACCATGAATACCGGATGGCCCTGCTCCAGGGCATGCGCTACAAAGGAATTTCCCGGCTGCAGGTCGAGGATGTAGTACTTGTTGATGCAGGGCGGGATCATCACGAGCGGGCGTTTGAACACCGTCGGCGTGACCGGTTTGTACTGGATGAGCTGGATCAGCTCATTCTCGAACACCACCGCGCCCGCGGTGACCGCGAGATTCTTCCCCACTTCGAATACCGATTCGTCCGTGGTCGAGATGCGGCCCTTGTGGACGTCCTCGATCAGTTGGCGCATGCCCTGCGTGAGACTCTCGCCCTTCGTCTCGAGCGCCAGCCTGATCGCCTCGGGATTGGTCGCGGTGAAATTCGCCGGGCTCATCGCGTCGGCGAACTGGCGCGTGATGAAACGCAGACGCTCTTTTGCCTGCGGTTCGGCGTCGAGCGCCTCGACCCAGTCCGAGAGAAAACGCGAATTGATGAGGTAGCTCTGGCGCAGGTAATCGAACCAGGGGCTGCGCTGCCACTCCGCCGACGAGAAGCGGCGGTCGCCGCGATCGGGCGGAGCGACCGCCGCCGACTCCTGCCCGGACTCCCGCGCGAGCATCGACTGCCATAGCTCCGCGTGCTGCTGGACGTAGCGCAGCTGCAGGGCCGCAAGCTTTCCGGCGTCGGGGCCGATGGACTGCAGGGAACGCGCGTAGTCGGACTCGGGCCGGACTCCCAGCGAACCGAGAAAATTCTTCAGCAGCGTCTGGGCGGCGTCCGAGGACGGAGGAGACGGAGACAGGGGAGGCGGAGATTGGGTTTGCACTGCCACGGGGATTTTGGCACAAGACCTTGAAATCGCTGAGGAGCCTGGCAATATTGCGCCGCAGCATAGGTGAAGTCAAGGCAAGACTACCCCAAGCCTCTGCCACAGAGCTAACTTGCTGTCCAGGCTCAAAATTCAATTGCTCACCGCTCGGTGCCGACGAAAGGGTAGAGTAGCAAGCAGAATAAGGGGCCACACCCCTAAAGGGAGCGAGACTGCATGAGCGACAAGGGAGTTCTGCGCTTCAGGCAGATCCTTGCCAAGCGCTCCAAGGCGGATCTAGAGGAAGCGGCTCGCCTCATCGCCCGGGATCTCGGTTTCAGGTATTTCATGTTCTGCGGCCGCCTCTCTCAACCGCTCGGCGCAGCTCACGAGTTGCGCTTTGACAATTTCCCCGAAGGCTGGCATCGCTACTGCATCGACCGGGACCGGGATTTACTTCCGGGTTCGCTGCGCCGTCTGGCCTTGCTGGAGGTGACCCCTCTACCCTGGAAGAAAATCTCGGCGCGAAACAACAGGCCGTTCGCCAAGGCCGGAGAATTCGGACTGGGGACCGGCGTCTCCTGTTCCGTCCGCGGGCCACACGGTCAGTGGAGCCTGACCAGCTTCGCGCTGTCGCGCTGCGGCCCCTCGGCGGAGCGGTATGTACACGCCGCATTGCCGGATTGCCAGTTGGTAGCGTGCGCCATGCACTACGCGGCAGCGCGTATTGCACGGCGCGGTCTGGATGTTGCCGCGCTGGGCCGGGTCAAACGCACCCGGATCCTTAGCGATCGCGAGCGTCAGGTTTTGATCCAATCTGCGGGCGGGAAGACGACTCTGGAAATCGGCCAAGCGCTGCAGATTTCGGAGCGCACTGCCGTGTTTCACCTCTCTAACGTGCGCCGCAAGCTGGGGGCTTCCAATTCGCGCCACGCCGTTTCAAAGGCCTTCTCGCTCAAGCTGATCGGCGCGGGTTCGTAACTTCGCTTCTTGCGCGATCGCCGGGCGCAGAACGAAGACCCTTGCGTACGGGTTGATCAGGAGCGACGGCCCGAACGTTTTGGTTCGGCCGTGCCCGGAATTTTCAGGGCCGCGATGACCTTGTCGGCGTAAGCGCGCCAACCCAGTTCCGGAGCCAAGTCGCCGAACTGGGCGCTTTTCGAAAGTGCCGCGACCCGGTCCTGCGTTTCCGCGGTGGCCGCCGACATCCAGGGATCGAGCCCGGCTTCCCGCACGGTGTTCGCCGCCTCGCGCATTTCCTCGGCGCGACGTTTGCCGTGCCTCGCCACTCGGCTGAAGAGGTACGAGCCGTGCTTCTCCCAGTCGATTTCTGGATAGGTTTGCGCAAGCGAAGCGAGCAGCTGACGTTCCACGCCGTGACGGCGGGCGAGCGTATAACTTTCAACGACGATCGCTTCGAGACCCTTGATGAACACGCTGCGGCACATCTTGATCGCCGAAGCCACGCCGATCTCGTCCGCGACGACTGTCATGTCGAAACCGAGCGGCATGAGCTTCTTCGCAAGGGCACCGGCGTGCTTGCCTCCGAGAAGCATGGGGACGCCAAGCCCATAGGGAGGAACGGAGGCCATCACACCCGCTTCGACGTAGTGCGCACCGGCGCCATCGACAAGCTCCGCCGCTTCTGCCTTGGCCGCGGGAGAGGCGGAGTTCAGATCTAGGAAAAAAGTGCCGGCCCGTATTGAGGCTGCGGCCTCGCGGGCAACCTCGACGGCGCGAGCGGCCGTTACCGCGGAAATCACGATATCGGAACGGGCGATAAGCGCCGCAAGCGATGTGCAAGCTTCGACGCCCGCCTCCATCGCACGACTTTTCATCGCGGCGCCCTGAGAGGAACCCCGGAACAGAACATCCCAGACACCGACCCAGGCCAGGCCTCGCTCAC
>DATHHS010000107.1:0-14363 GCA_035317085.1 Burkholderiales bacterium | reverse complement strand
AATTGAGGAAAGCAATCCGTCCTCAAGACATTGCAGCCTAGCTGAACGCAGGTATGCGCGTCGTATGCGCACACCCCATTGGAGTTAACAAACTCGGAGGGTCCAACATAGCATCCCGGAGGACCATCGCAGGTCCCCGACGGGGTTCCTGGGAACCCTGCCTGGCAACTTGCTTCCGCCCCTTCTCCTGGAGAGAAGAAGATGGAACCGTATAGGACCGGGGCCTGGTAAGAGTCGGCACGAGCCGTAAAGCTCGTTAATACTCCGCTGGCAATCCACGTGAGGAAAAGCAACTGAAGAAATTTCGTAGCCGGAAAGGCTCTGAGTACGCAAGTGCTCATTTTTTCTCTCCCACGCCTTGGGCTTATCCCAATGACGCTCTTTTTTTTCCCGACGTCTTTTGCTCTCTCGGCAAAATGGCGTTGGGTGTCCGGTGACGACGTTTCAAAACTCTCGGAGCGGACTCTACACGAATTTCTATTTCCGCAACACCTGTCAAATCCTACAGGAGTCCCTACCAAATCTTGTGATATGTACTTTCATTTCAAGAGCGAAGCGGCATCATCTCGCTGAACACATTACGTAGGTGTCCTAAGGGATTTATTCCAGACTGATCTAGTAGAGGCCTGACATCGATTATCGGGTTTACCTGACATCCGCAAACAAAATCGATGGTGCGATTTTCAATCCCGGCCGTAGCTAACCGCACGCCTACGATCTCGATGCGCGAAGTCGGGTGCCTTGCGTTCGGCGAGGCAATCCGCGGGAAACTTGTCAGCGTCAAAATATTATGTTGCGCGAGGGCCGGCGACCTTTGCCCTTCACTCTCCAGGACGAAACTTACGATATGAGAGAGGGGACAAACGCGGTAAAGTAGGCTACTAGCAACAATCGAGGGAAGACCTCGAGGAACACCCAGGTGGGATCGCGACCAAGCCGTGCGTCAGGGCGCATCGGCACGCTGCCTACCTATTTTTCGAAACGAGAACCTGGGTCGGCGCATTGCAGAACCCGATCCGGCAACACCTGAAGGCAGGCTTAACCGAGTGGCTCATACGATGAATTCGGTTTTTCGTTCGCACGCTCGCAGACCGCAGCCCGGATTTACCCTTCTGGAACTGCTGGTCGTCGTGGTCATCATCGGACTTCTGGTCGGCTATGTCGCGCCGCGCTATTTCGGGCAGATCGGAAAATCGGAGGTCACCACGGCCAAGGCGCAGATCGACGCTCTCGAAAAAGCGCTCGATCAGTACCGCCTCGACACGGGCCGCTATCCGACGACGGAGCTGGGACTCGCCGCGCTCGTCAACCGTCCGGCGAACGAGCCCAAGTGGAACGGTCCCTATCTGCGCAAGGACGTGCCGCTCGATCCCTGGGGCAAGGCCTATGTGTACAAGCAGCCCGGCGAGCGCGGCGACTACGACGTTCTCTCCTACGGCAAGGACGGCCAGCCGGGCGGGACCGGCGAGAACGCCGATCTCACCAACCATTAGATCGGCGCCCCGACGATGCGTTTCGAGCTCAAAGCGGTCAGTCCGGACGGACGGGTCGAGTCGCTCGACCTGCAGGGACTCGATCAGACCAGCGCCGTCCAGCAGGCCGAAGGCCGCGGCTACACCGTGCTCACCGTTCGCGCCCGAACGGGCTTTACCGTACCGTGGCGCAACCCGCACGGACGTTTTCCATTGGTGCTGTTCAGCCAGGAATTGCTGGTGCTGCTCAAGGCGGGGCTGCCGCTGGTCGAGGCGATCGAAACGCTCGCCGAGCGCGAAAGCCGCGGCGAATTCCGCGCCTTGCTCGATCGCGTCGGCGCGATCCTGCGCCAGGGAAACAAGCTGTCTGCGGCGCTCCAGCAGTTTCCGCAGGCCTTTCCGCCTCTTTACGTTTCCACCGTGCAGGCGAGCGAAAAGACGAGCGACCTCGCTCCGGCGCTCGCGCGCTACGTCGCTTACCAGAACCAGCTCGAAGCGATCCGCAAACGGCTCGTCAACGCGGCCATCTATCCGATGCTCCTCATGGGCGTGGGAGGATTGGTGAGCCTGTTCCTGCTGCTCTACGTGGTGCCGCGCTTCAGCAAGATCTACGAGGAGCGCAGCGTCGACCTTCCGATTTTCTCCAGGATCCTGCTCGCATGGGGCCAATTGGTGGAAGGTCACGGCGTGCTGGTGATCGGCGTGCTCGCGGCTCTGGTGATTTCGGCGCTGTACGCACTCCGGCACGCGTCGGTGAAAGCCCATATCGAGAACCTGTTGTGGAAGCTGCCCGCGATCGGCGAGCGCCTGAAGCTGTATCAGCTCGCGCGCTTCTATCGCACCATCGGCATGCTCCTGCGCGGCGGCATGCCGCTGCTGCCCGCGCTGCAGATGGGCGCGGAACTGCTCCACCCGGTGTTGCGCACGCGCCTGGCTACGGCCAGCCGCGCCATCAGCGAAGGCCGCCCGGTCTCCGAGTCGATGCGGGCCAACGGCCTCACCACGACCATCGCGCTGCGGATGCTCGCGGTCGGCGAGAAGAGCGGCAACATGGGCGAGATGATGGAGAAAATCGCGGAGTTTCACGACGACGAAATCTCGCGCTGGGTCGACTGGTTCACGCGGCTGTTCGAGCCGCTCCTGATGGCCGCGATCGGCCTGGTGATCGGGGCGATCGTGGTGCTCATGTACATGCCGATCTTCGAGCTCGCCGGGAGCCTGCAATGAGCCTCGCGGAAACGAAAGCGATCGGCGCGCGTGAGATCGACGAGGCGCGCGGCGCGGCGGCTGCCGCGCGGCGGCGGCTCGTCGATGTCCTCGAGGCAAATCTCGGCCTCGACCCGGACGCCTTCGTCACCCGGCTCGGCGCCACGGCGCGAATCGCGGTCATGCGCATGACGGAGTTGCGCGGTGCCGCGCCGGCGTTCGATGTGCTGCCCTTCAGCGAATGCTCGCAGCGCGGCTGCGCACTCTTGCGCGGCGAGGACGGGGCGCTGCTGCTTGCAACCGACGATCCGTTTTCAGGGGAGCAGCAGACCTGGGCGGAGGAGCGCATCGTACAGAGCTTCGCCTGGCGCCTGGTGCACCGGGGAGATCTGGTGGCATTTCTCGCGAGCCACGAGGAAACGCTGCGCGCCCTCGATGCGGTGCGCGCCGGAGTCGCCGTCGCGGGCGAAGAGGCCTCAGGCATCGAGGATCTCTCGCTCAAGGCAATCAGCGACGAATCGAGCGAGGTCGTGCGCCTGGTGCGCTCGACCCTGCGCGACGCGCTGAAGATAGGGGCAAGCGACATTCACCTCGAAACCGTCGCCGCGGGGCTGGTGATCAAGTTCCGTATCGACGGCATCCTCTCGCAGATCAAGTTCATCCAGGACGCCAAGCAGGCCGAGCAGGCGATTTCCCGGGTGAAGGTGCTGTCGGAACTCGACATCACCGAGCGGCGCGTCCCGCAGGACGGACGCTTCAAGGCCTTCGATCGCGGCCGCGCGGTCGACTTCCGCGTCTCGATCATGCCGAGCATTTTCGGCGAGGACGCGGTGCTGCGCGTGCTCGACAAGCAGTCGCTCTACGAGAGCACGCAGCAGCAGTTGAGCCTGGACAGCCTGGGCTTCGAGGAGAACGATATCCGGACGCTGCGGCGGCTGTCGCGCGAACCCTACGGAATGTTGCTTGTCACCGGCCCCACGGGCAGCGGCAAGACCACGACGCTTTACGCCGCCATCAACGAGATCAACAACGGCCAGGACAAGATCGTCACCATCGAGGACCCAGTGGAATACCAGCTCGCCGGCGTGCTGCAGATTCCGGTCAACGAAAAGAAGGGACTCACCTTCGCGCGCGGGCTGCGCTCGATCCTGCGTCACGATCCCGACAAGATCATGGTGGGCGAGATACGCGATTCGGAAACGGCCAACATCGCCGTGCAATCGGCACTCACCGGCCACCTCGTGTTCACGACGGTCCACGCGAACAACGTGTTCGATGTGATCGGCCGTTTCATGCACATGAACGTCGACCTCTACGGCTTCGTCTCCGCGTTGAATGCGATCCTCGCACAGCGCCTGGTGCGCCTTATCTGCTCTCACTGCGGCGAGGACGCCCGGCCCGACGCGGCTCTCCTCAAGGAGTCGGGCATCGCCGAGACGGACGCCGGCTCGTTTCGCTTTCGCGCCGGACGCGGCTGCCGCGAGTGCCGCGGCTCGGGCTACAAGGGGCGCAAGGCGATCGCCGAGCTCATGATCCTCAACGACGAGATCCGTGAGCTCATCACCGGACACGCTCCGGTGCGCCAGCTCAAGGAAGCCGCCCGCGCGAGCGGCACGCGCCTGCTGCGCGAGGCGGCGGTCGATGCCGTGCGCAAAGGCGAAACCACGCTGCAGGAGATCAACCGTGTCACGTTTGTTTAGCGACCGGCTCCTGATCGCACTCGCCCCGGACTCGCTCGTCCTTTTGCGGCTCAAGGGACCGCGCGTCGTCGAGAAGCACAAGATCGCCTGCGATCCGGCTTTCGGAGCGGAGCCCTGGCAGGCCGCAGTCGCGACGCTCGCGCGGCTCATCGAACCGATCAGGGACGCGAAGGTCGAGGTCACGGTCGTTCTCTCCAACCACTTCGCGCGTTATGCGCTGGTCCCCAAGAGCGAAGCGCTCGCCAACGCCACGGAAGAAACCGCGTTCGTCCGGTATTGTTTCTCCAAAATCCACGGTGAGCGGAGCAAGGAGTGGGATGTGCGCCTGAGCAGAGCGTCCTCCGGTCTGGTGCGAATCGCAAGCGCAGTCGATTCCAAGCTCATCGAAGCGATCCGCTCCTCCTTCCCCACGACTGCCAAAGCGAAGCTCGTTTCGGTTCAGCCTTTTCTGATGTCGGCTTTCAATCAGTGGCGTTCGCTTCTCAGCGGCAAAGGCGCGCGCGCGTGGATCTTGCTGGTCGAGTCGCAGCGCGCCTGTCTCGCGCACTTCGAGGACAACCGGTGGACCGCGGTGCGCAATACACGGGGGAGTTTCGAGGGTCCGGAACAGTGGGCGGAGCTGCTCGATCGCGAGCGGCAGCGGGACGGCGGCGCCGGCGCCGGGACACCCGAGGGCGTCTACGTTCATGCGCCGCAAAGCTCGAAAGCCTCTTTCGCCGAAACGCGGGGCTGGACCTTCAGCAAGCTGACGCTCGCTCCGGTGGAGGGTCTTGCTCCGGCCGACGCCGATCCCTTCGCCATGGCGCTATGCGCACGATGACCCCAGGCCGACTCGAGCTCGACTACATCGCGGCGCCGCACCGTCCGCAGTGGATCGGAGTCTCGCTTCTGATCGTCGCGCTCGTGGTTGCCGGCGACACGGTTTTGCGCCACCGCGGCGCCCGGCACGAGCTCGCGGCGCTCGATGCGGCGCAAGGTCTCCTCAACCCGGACCGAAAGCCGCAGCGCACAGTACCCAAGGAGCGTCTCGACGAGGAAGCAAAGGCCGTCGACGCCGTGGTGCGGCAGCTGACCGTGCCCTGGGCGCAGATGATCGAGGCGGTCGAGACGGCATCGACGAGCGATGTGGTTCTGCTGCAGATGCAGCCCGAGGCCCAGCAGCGCACCCTGCACATGACCGCCGAAGCGAAAAGCCGCGAGGCCATGCTGAAATACGTGCGGCGTCTCGGCGAAACCCGGGCGCTCTCGGGCGTGTATCTGGTCAGCCACCAGGTCCAGACGGACAATCCCGCGCGCCCGATCCAGTTCAGCGTGCAGGCGGGATTCAGGAGCGTCCAGTGAAGCGCATCCATGACGCGCTGCTCGCGCTGGGACCGGCCGGAGTGATCGGCATCGGCGTGCTTATTTTCTGCGTCCCGTTCTATTTCTCCGCGGTCCAGCCGGCGGAGCGCGAGCTGCAGGCGCAGCGCTCGGTTGCCGAACGCCTGAACGCGCGCACGCCTTTCCAGCCGGTCTCGAGCGGCGGGCGCGCCGGGGAATTGCGCCGCTTCTACGGCCTGTTTCCTCCGCTGGAGAAGCTTCCGGACCAGCTCGAGCGCGTGTATGGCTTCGCGCGCGCGGCGAATCTCGAGTTGCTGCAGGGCGAATACCGGCTCGAGATGCCGCGCGTGGGCATGCCCGCGTACCGCATCACCCTCCCCATCCGCGGCACCTATGCGCAGGTCCGCCAGTTCGTCGGCGCCACGCTCAAGGACATGCCCAGTGCGTCGCTCGACGCGCTGCGCTTCGAGCGCAAAAGAATCGGCGATCCCCAGCTCGAAGCCCAGGTACGCATGACCGTCTATTTCCGCCCCGTCAACGAAGGCGACACCCCATGAAACTTCAGTGCAAAACCTTCTGTTCGGCGCTCGCCGCCTGCGTGCTCGTCGCGGCTTGCGCCACCGACTCCCTGATCAAGGACACGCGCCAGCTGGCGAGCGAAGGCCGCACGGACGAGGCGCTCGCACAACTGGAGAAGGCCGCCCGGGAAGATCCCCGGAATCACGCCTACCGCTCGGAATATTTCCGGCAGCGCGACTTCGCTGTGGCGCAATGGCTCGCGCAGGCCGAAGTTCTGCGAGCGGCCGCACAGCTGGAGTCGGCCGAGGAGCTCTACCGCCGCGTGCTCAGGTACGACCCCACGAACGCGCGGGGAGCCCAGGGCGTGGTGCAGATCGAGACCGACCGGCGCCATCGCGCGCTGGTCGCCGAGGCGGACAAGCTCGTCAAGGCGGAAAAATACCGCGACGCCCGCGAGCTGCTCGCGCCGGTGCTTGCGGAAAACCCGATGCAGCGCGAGGCGCGCCAGCTGCAGCGAACGATCGACGAGAAGACCACCAAGCCCGCGATCGCCCTGCTGCAGCTGCGGAGCTCGGTGACCAAGCCGATCTCCCTCGAACTGAAGGACGTGCCCCTGCGCACCGTGTTCGACGTGCTCGCGCGCGCCGCGAATCTCAACTTCCTCTTCGACAAGGACGTGCGTGCCGACCAGAGAACGACCATCGTGGTGCGCGATGCGCAGGTCGAGGACGTGATCCGGCAACTCCTCGCCACCAATCAGCTCGAGCAGAAGGTGATCAGCGAGACCACCGCGCTCATCTATCCCAACACGCCGCAAAAACTGCGCGAGTACCAGGACCTGGTGGTGAAGACTTTCTATATCGCCAATTCCGACGTCAAGCAGACGGCGAACCTCATCCGCACCATCCTGAAGACGCGCGACATCTTCATCGACGAAAAGCTGAACCTGCTGGTGATGAAGGACACTCCGAACGTCATCCGTCTCGCGGAAAAACTGATCGCCGCGTCGGATCTCGCCGAGCCCGAGGTGATGCTCGAAGTCGAGGTGCTCGAAATCAGCTACAACCGGCTGCTGCAGCTCGGCGTGCAATTTCCGGGTACCGCCGCGGTGAGCGTAGTGGGCGGCACGGGCACGACCGCCAGCACGGGCACGGCCCCCGCAGGGACGGGTGGAACTCCCGGCGTGCTGACCCTTCCGGAACTGCGCTCGCGCAGCGCGAATCTCGTACGCTTCACCTTCAGCGATCCGCTGTTCGCTCTGTCTCTGAGGCAAACCGACGGAAGCACCAACCTGCTCGCCAACCCTCGAATCCGCGTGAAGAACAGGGAAAAGGCGAAAATCCACATCGGCGACCGCGTGCCGGTGCTCACCACCACCGCCGCGGCGACGGGCGGCTTCGTATCGCAATCGGTGACCTACCTCGACGTGGGGCTCAAGCTCGAAGTCGAGCCGCAGGTCTACATGGAGGACGACGTCGGCATCAAGATCGGGCTGGAAGTCAGCAGCATCAGCAATACGATCCAGACCCCCAGCGGCACCGGCACGACGCTTGTCTACCAGATCGGCACGCGCAATACGAGCACGGTGCTGCGCTTGCACGACGGCGAGACGCAGATCCTTGCGGGCCTGATCAACGACGAGGACCGGCGCTCCGCGACCCGGATCCCCGGGATCGGCGATTTTCCGGTGCTGGGACGGCTGTTCTCCTCCACCAGCGACAGCATCGCCAAGAGCGAGATCGTGCTCCTCATCACGCCGAGGCTGATGCGCAACGTCGCGCGACCGGACTCGCGCACAGTCGAATTCGCCGCGGGCACCGAGGCCTCGGCGGGCGGCGGCCCGCTCGGTGCGGCGCCCGCGCAGCAATTCGCGCCGACGCCCCAGCCGCCGGTCGCGCCTTCGCAGGCGGCGCCTCCGTACGTCGCGCCGCCCTCCGTGCTGCCTGGCAATACGCAGGTGCCTTTCGGCGGCGTGCAATCACAATAGCGGTCGCGGATATATCGCAATGGCAACTAGCTTGAAGGCCAGGGGCTTCACCCTTATCGAGCTCGTCATCACCGTCGCCATCGTGGCGCTGCTCGCCTCGGTCGCGCTGCCCGTCACCGAGCTCACGGTGCAGCGCGCGAAGGAGCAGGACTTGCGCCGCACTCTGCGCCAGATCCGCGAGGCCATCGACGCGTACAAGCAGGCGTCGGACGAAGGCCGCATCCGCAGATCCATCGGGGACTCGGGCTATCCGAGGAAGCTCGATGAGCTGGTCGAAGGCGTGGACGACCAGAAAAGTCCGAAGAAGGAGAAGATCTATTTCCTGCGCCGCATACCGCGCGACCCGCTCTCCGCCGACACGACGGCCTCCGCCGTCGCGACCTGGGGCAAGCGCAGCTACGACAGCCCGCCCGATGATCCACGGGAAGGCGACGACGTGTTCGACGTGTTCTCGCTCGCGCAAGGCAAAGGCATCAACGGCCAGCCTTACCGGGAGTGGTGAAGGCCGATGCGCTCGCGCTCCGGATTCACGCTGATCGAGCTGCTGGTGGTGATGACCGTGATCGCGCTTCTGCTCACGATCGCAGTCCCTCGCTATTTCGGCAGCCTCGACAAATCGAAAGAAGCCGTGCTCAAGGAAGATCTCTACCAGTTGCGCGACGCCATCGGAAAATACTACGGCGACAAGGGCAAGTATCCGGACACGCTGGATGCGCTCGCCACAGAAAAATATCTGCGAAAAGTGCCGGTCGACCCGATGACCGATAGCGCCGCGAGCTGGGTCGTGGTCGCGCCCGATGATCCGCAGAAAGGCGGCGTGTATGACGTGAAAAGCGGCGCGCAGGGCAAATCGAACGACGGCTCGGTCTACGCCGAATGGTAGCGATGCGCGAGCGTGAAGCGGGCTTCACCTACCTGACCGTCCTCTTCATGGTCGCCTTCATGGGCCTTGGCTTAGCGCTGACCGGAGAGGTCTGGCACGCGGCGCTGATGCGGGAGAAGGAAGCGCAACTGCTCTACACGGGCAACCAGTACCGGCGCGCGATCGAGCGCTACTACGTGAGTGGGCCCAGGCAGTATCCGCGCACGCTCGTAGATCTTCTGAAAGACCCGCGCAAGCCCTTTACCGAGCGCTACCTGAGAAAGCTCTACTCCGATCCCCTGACCGGCAAAAGCGAGTGGAGCATCGTGCAGGCCCCCGACGGCGGAATCATGGGCGTCTTCAGCTCGTCGGAAGACAAGCCGATCAAGGTCTCGGGCTTCGGCTTCGCCAACCTCGGCTTCGAAGGCGCCGCGAAATATTCGGACTGGAAGTTTCTCTACGATCCGGGGGCACAGCAGGCGCCGGTGCAATCGCTGCAGCCGGGCTCTCCGCTTCCGCAAACCACGATTCAACCGCTGCAACAGCCCGGCGATCCCGGCACGCGGTAAGCACGCCGCGCTAAGGCGTGATGTTGGTCCTGAAAGACGCGATGCTGTTGTACGCGATGGTACGTCCCGCCGCGCCCTGAAGATTGAGCGAGGCCACAGCGATCTCCGCGGCCACGCCCGGCCGGATGGGCTTGAAGGTGAGCACGACGAATTCGGCGTCGGCGGCCGGCGAAGGCGTCTGGTTGGACGCGCCGACGAATATCGAACCGTCCGCATTCACGCGGAAACCGAAGGAGCCCTTGTCTGCGCCGAAATAACGGCCGGGCCGGACCGATACCGACTCGAGCACCTTGGGATCGAAGCGCACCTGCATCGGCGCCGCGCGGATGTGCTCGCCCGAAGTCACGCGCAGCGCCACGTTGAAACTCGCGCCCGCGCGCGCGCTCGTCGGACCGTCCCATCTGAGTTGAGCGGGCCCGGTCCGGCTCGGAATCGCGGTTTCCACCGCCGGACTTCCCGAGGCAAGCACTTTCGCCGCCGACACCGGCGGAGCCGACGCCTGCGCCATCGCCGGCTTGACCGGTTGCTGCGCGACAAAATCCTCTTCCCTGAGCGCGGTGAACTCCATGGCTTGGCGCGTGCCGGTGGGAAGATGCACGAAGGCCACCTGGTTCGCCTTGACCGACTCCACCTTGTACTGGCCGTCGACGGTATCGCCCTGCTTCACCGGAAAAATCTCCTCGCCCTTTCCGATATAAATCTCGACACCGGAGTCCCGGTAAAACTGCCCGACGAAGCGGTACGGCAAGGGAGGCGCTACCGGAGTGGGCGGCGGCGCGGAAGCGGAGGAAGCGCCGCTGCCCTGCTTCGCCGCCGGCGGCGCCCACGACTGCGTGGAAAACGGATCGGAGCCTCTCTTGCTCAGCCCGAGGCGTTCGGGAATACCGAACAGCGGCTCGGACGGCGCCTGCGCAACAGGCCCGGCCGCGCCGGTCCCCTGAGATTTGCTTGCCGCCGGCTGACTTCGAAAATCGAACACCACCCAAGCTGCCACTGCGGCGAGCGCCGCAAACAACATTGCGATCCTTGGTGGCCGACGCATCCTTGCCCCCTGAACGTCCTGGAACCCTGAACGATCGCCGCACCAGCGGTGCGGCTGCGCTCCAAGCGTGAACTAAGGGGATTCTATTACAAGAATCGACCTACGCAAGCGTTGCGTCATCAGGCGGGACCAACCCGCTGTGTCCCTAGCCCGTAGGCGGGTTAGTTGGCCACAGAATTCGAATAACAGCTGGATTAATGAATAGGCATAGCAATGCCAACCACGGTTCAACTAGAAACATCAAGAGCGAACTATATGTGGCACCCAGTGTAAGTGCGTGGAAGAACGAACGGGGTCGGATCCATACGCGACTCAAGATAGCCTCCCCCAAAAGCGCAACGATCGCCACCCCCGTTCCGACTATCGGCGAGAACATTACAAACATCATTGGTGACATATCTGGTTGGATATCCCGTGCAATATAGTACGCAGTCCGCAGGGCGCTAACCAGAAACGTTCCGAGATACGCCCCTATCACAGGGGCAATCAGGGTAAGGAGTAAGGTAGGACGCGACTTGTGCTCGGGGTTCATTTTTTCTTACATGCGCTTGCGCTAAATCCTTCGTCACAACGCAGACCGAACCAGAACGGTGTACCGCCAACGTTCCTAATACTGGTGCAGATTCCAAACCTCTGACAGAGATCGAGTGGATCGTCAAAACGATCTAGAGCAACGAATCTAATCGTGCATGTAGCTTTGGCACAACAATGATGGCCGTAGCCAGTGATTTTGCAATCTATGGCTTGAGTATGAATGTTTCCTGAGCCAAAAGAATAGATCTTCGTGACATAGTTCGTGTTTCGCTCAACATCAAAATAGTCCACAGATTGCCCATCCGCGAGACTGCCGGCGAGTGAGGCAGTTTCCCTTTGGATTTTTTGTTCTGCCGCGTTCATGCGCTGCAAAATCGCCGGATCGGACAGGTAATCGCCGCACCATCTAGAAATGTCCAAATAGGTCCCAGTCCCGTCGTAGAAATGGCGGATCATCTCCCAATCAGCATCAGAAAACATGCCAGAAGGATCAGCTTTCTTGGTCGGCTTGCTATACACGTAGGCGTAAGTATTTAAGCCACCAGTGAGTCCAATAGGATCTGACTGAATGTAACGCCCGATCTCTGGCGAGTAGTCTCTCGCCATGTTATACGCAAGACTCGTCTCCCGGTCTTGGTACGCACCTGATGCACTACCGTCGTAGTGCCAGGCATTTTCCTTAGACGCACTCAGCGGTTGCGGCGCGGTGATGAAGGCAGACCCCCACTCGTTCAATTTTTTTCCTAGAGACACATTTTTGGCCAAGCGCGTAATATTGGCAACCCTTACCCTCGTCAAACGATTGATATCAAGGCACCAATCATGAAAACGCGCGACCGCTGTCGCTCATCGCAAAGCTCAAGAACCCCCGGAACGAGTAGCAGAGAGCGAGGATTTCCTGGACTTTCTTAGCACTCGGGACGAAGAGCGCTCGTTTGAGCGCGCCACCATGCGCGCGGCCGCGCTCGCGCAAAGCCTCAGGCGTTGCAGCCTCCGAGGTTCAGTTCAATAACGTCAAGGCACGTGGCTCTAGAGGCAAAGCAATTTCTGCTGTCGGCGCAACTGCTGCGCGAGAAGATTTCATCCTTCTCGACTTACCCCTTCTCTCTTCCAGCAATTCGGCAACTAAAGAAGATTGACTTTCATCCCCATGTTACCTTCGTCATCGGTGAGAACGGAACAGGTAAATCAACGCTTCTAGAAGCGATCGCTGTAGCGTGGGGGTTTAACGCAGAAGGCGGCTCCAAGAACTTTCGCTTCTCGACACGGCCATCGCATTCAGCGCTTCACGAATACATTCGGCTTGCTAAGACCTTCCGGCGACCAAAAGATGGTTTTTTTCTACGCGCGGAGAGCTTTTTCAATGTCGCAACGGACATTGAGCGAATGGACGCTGAGCCTGCATTCTCGCCGCCAATTATCGATTCATTCGGGGGACACTCATTGCACGAGCAATCACACGGGGAGTCGTTCCTTGCACTTCTAACGAAGCGCTTCAGAGGCGAAGGACTTTATATCCTCGACGAGCCAGAGGCGGCGTTATCACCGACGCGCCAGATGGCGGCACTGCGGCAAATCCACGAACTCGTACTTAAAGGCTCACAGTTCATTATCGCCACCCACTCGCCAATTCTTATGGCATACCCCAAATCAAAAATCCTGCTCATCGACGAAGAGCAAATCCGTTCGGCAGCTTACATTGAGACCCGGCACTTCATCGTGGCCAGGAACTTCCTCAACAACCACGAGAAGATGCTATCGGAGTTGCTCTCAAAGTAGTCTGGGGCCGGATGGCAGCCTAGCGCAGTCGATCTGGATCAAGATCAGGATACTGCCTAATGACTGGTCTCATGAGATCAATGTAGATGACTTGCATTACATTCCCAATCGCTCGTCTAAGCGACTCCTGTTCGTCCTTACTCTCGATCTTCGCGGTAAGGAGTGTCGCCGAATTTAACGGCTCGTTCACCGCTAAGAAAGTGCGCATTAGTTGCTCTGCAATTGCTCGTTCCACAGTCGCGCCCTCGTCTAATAGAGACTAAAAATCAAAGCAGTCGTTCCTCTCCATGCATTCCCTTATGCATCGACGCTGACGGCCCGCAAGGTCGCTGCCAGTGCCAGGAAGGCTATTGGGGTCGTTAACAAATTTATCCAAACATTCCTCCCTACAAGTCTTCAAGACTTTCTTGCAACGGTCATCGGGGAAGCAAAGCTCCTTAATCTGATTGATCGAATTGACGAAGGCGTTGTTCGCCGGCGTCCCAGGAATAAATACATCAAACGGTCCAGGCACAGGTGAATAACCACCGCGACTTCCACCGCTACCAAATATGTCTCCCCCTGCCAAACCAAAAGGGTCGATTCGGATCAATGGTTTCCCGTTTACGTATGCGTACGTGTTGAGGCCCGCCTTGAGCCCGATCGGATCGCTCTGCTTGTATCCTCCGATCGCCGGATCGTAGTCCCTGAAATAGTTATACGCGAGATTGGTCTCCCGGTCGAAATACTGCCCCGGAAATCTCAGGTTGAACTTAAAGACGCTCCCGGTGTTGTTCGGATCACCATTGGGCACGTCGTTGCCGAACGGTTCTCCCTGGTCCCATCTCCACACGGTGTTCTGGTTCGCGTCGGCAATCATCCTCGGTGTGTTCAGATGATCCGGATGGACGTAGAAAACCGTCGTCGCTCCGACATTCGCCGCCGCGAAGTCCTGCGCCGCTTGGTTGCCGGCGAGACTACTGTACGCGCGCGAAGCCGGCGTGAAGCCGTAGCCGCTCAGCGACGGCGTCACGCTCCCCGTCCAGCCCTGCGGCACGGTGCAACTGTACTGGCCAGAGGCGTTCGACGCGGTGCAGATGCCGCCGTTGTTCGCCGCGAAGGCCACGCCGGCGGTCGGCGTGGTACCCACCGCCACGGTGCCGGTCAGCGTGTAGGCCGGCACGGCCGCGTAGTCCTGCGCGGTCTGATTGGCCGCCACGGCGCTGTAGTCGCGCGACACGGGTGCGAAGGCGTAACCGGCGGACGACGGTATCACGCTCCCCGACCAGCCCTGGAGCACGGTGCAGCTGTACTGCCCGGAGGCGTTCGACGCGGTGCACGTGCCGCCGTTGGTCGCCGTGAAAGTCACCCCGGCAAGCGGCGAGCCGCCCGCC
>DATHHS010000106.1:0-14215 GCA_035317085.1 Burkholderiales bacterium | reverse complement strand
CGTCATCTGGTCAAGGCCGACGAAGGCCGCTACGCCGAAATCGCGCGGGAGATGGTGGCGAGCGGCGACTGGCTGACGCCGCGTCTGAACGGTTTCAAGTATTTCGAAAAACCAGCCCTGCAATACTGGGCGACCGCGGCGGCGTTCACGCTGTTCGGCCAGACGGAGTGGGCTGCGCGCCTGTGGCCCGGACTCACGGGTTTCCTGGGAGTGATCCTCGTGTTCTGGGCCGGAAACCGGCTGTTCGGGCCGCCGGTGGGATTGTATGGCGCCGCAGTCGCGGCGAGCAGCGCGATTTACGCATCGATCGGGCACGCACTGACTCTGGACATGGCGCTGTGCTTCTTCATGTCGGCGTCGGTCTTCTCGCTTGCCGTCGCCCAGCTCGATCCGACGCGGGAAGCGGAGCGCCGCCGCTGGATGCTGCTCGCGTGGGCCGCCGCGGCACTCGCGGTGCTGAGCAAAGGGCTGGTGGGAATCGTTCTGCCCCTGGGGGCGGTGGCGTTCTATATTCTGATCGAGCGCGACTGGAAACTTCTCGGTCGCCTGCACCTGGTGAGCGGCGGCCTCTTGTTCCTCGCGACCGCGGCGCCGTGGTTCGTCGCGGTTTCGCTCGCCAATCCGGAATTTTTCCGCTTCTTCTTCATCCACGAGCACTTCGAGCGCTTCACCACCCGGGAACACGGACGTTATCAGGCCGTGTGGTACTTCGTGCCGGTGCTGCTCGCCGGAGTCCTCCCCTGGATCGCGGCCCTTTTCCCCGCCCTGGTGCGCGCCTGGACGCGCGCGCCGGAAACCCGTTTCCAGCCGCGGCGTTTCCTGCTGGTGTGGTGCGCTCTGGTTTTCGCGTTCTTTTCCGCGTCGGACTCCAAGCTCGGCTCCTACCTCCTGCCGATATTTCCGGCGCTCGCCTTGCTGATCGGGATCCATCTTGCCTCCGCGAGTCCGCGCCTTGCGTGGGTACAAGGCGCGGTTGCCGCCTTGCTCGGAATCGCGCTCGCCTCCGCGTCCCTTTGGGCCTCGGCCAATCTCCCAAGGGCGCTGGCTTTTCTCGAGACGGATCTGCCGCCCGAACTGTACGCGGCCTACTTCCCCTGGCTCACCGCGGGAGGCATCGCGATGGCCGCAGCGGGAATCGCTTCCGCCTTGCTGCGCCGCCGGCGCATCGCCGCCGCGCTGGCGCTCGCCTTCGGCGGCCTCGCCTGGGTGCAGATCGTGTTGTCGGGACACGAGACGCTTTCCGCGGCTTTTTCCGCGTATCATGTCGTGCAGAAAATCCGGGGCGATGTGAAACCGGACGTTCCCTTTTACGTCGTGGACACCTTCGACCACACCCTGCCGTTCTACCTGAATCGAACCGTCACCATGGTCGGCTACAAGGACGAGCTCGCGCAGCCGATCGCCTGGGAGCCCCAGAAATTCCTGCCGAACGCGGACGCGTTCGTGCGCGCCTGGCAAGCCGACCGGGACGCGTTCGCCATGTTCAGCGTGAACGACCTCGCCGCCTTCCTCAAGGCGCATCCGGTCCCGGTCCGGATCGTCGCGAGCGATCCGCGCCGGGTGATCGTGAGGAAGCCGTGAGCGCGGTGAGCTTCGCATTGATCATGACCGGCGTGCTGCTCAACGCCGCGGCGCAGCTGCTTTTGAAGGCCGGCACCAACGCCGTGGGCCATTTCGAGTTCAGCACGCAGAATATCGTCCCCGTGGGCATGAGGCTCGCCTTCGAGCCGCACATCGCGGGCGGACTCGCCTGCTACGTCGTGAGCCTTATCGTCTGGATCCTGGGCCTGTCGCGCGTCCCGGTGTCGATCGCCTATCCGATGCTCTCGATCGGTTACGTCCTCAACGCCGTCGCGGCCTGGTACCTGTTCGGGGAATCGCTCACGGCGCAAAAACTCATCGGCATTGCCTTTATCGTCGCGGGCGTGTTCCTTGTTGCGCGCAGTTGAATCCGTGGCCGGCGAAACCTTCCTGCCCTTCACCCGTCCTTCCATCGACGAGGCAACGATAGCCGGCGTCGCGGAGGTCCTGCGCTCGGGCTGGATCACCTCGGGGCCCCGGGTGAAGGAATTCGAGGCGGAACTGTCGAAATTGTGCGGTGGACGCCCGGTGCGCTCGCTCAACTCGGGTACGGCGGCGCTGGAGATCGGCTTGCGGCTCGCCGGCGTCGGCCCCGGGGACGAAGTCATCACCACGCCGCTCTCCTGGGTCGCGACGAGCAACGTGGTGCTGGAACTCGGCGCGCGGCCGGTATTCGTCGATGTCGATCCGGCGACGCGCAACATCGATCTGGATCGCATCGAACCGGCGATCACGAAAAAAACCAAAGCGATCCTGCCCGTCTATCTCGCAGGCCTGCCGGTGGACCTCGACCGGCTGTACGCCATCGCGGGCAGGCACGACTTGCGCGTGGTCGAGGACGCAGCGCAGGCCTTCGGTTCCGGCTGGAAGGGCACGCGCATCGGCGCCCGTGGAGACCTGATTGCCTTCAGCTTCCACGCGAACAAGAACATCACGACCGCGGAAGGCGGCGCGATCGTGCTCCCGGGCGAGAGCGATATCGCGCTCGCCGAGAAGCTGCGATTGCAGGGCGTGACGCGCTCCGGCGACGACGGCATGGACGTGGACATCGTCGGCGGAAAATTCAACCTCACCGACGTCGCCGCGCGCATCGGCCTGGGACAGCTCCCGCGCCTGGCGGAGTTCACGGACAAGCGCCGCGCGCTCGCCCGCCACTACTTCGAATGCTTCGATCGCGGCTTGAAATGCGAGCTTCCGGTCGCCGACTTCGACAACTGCAACTGGCACATGTTCCAGGTCGTGCTGCCGCCCCGGATCGCGCGCGGAGATTTCATCGCCGGAATGCGCGAGCGCGCCATCGGGATCGGCGTGCACTACCCGGCCATTCACCTTTTCTCGCTGTACCGCTCTCTCGGATGGGGCGAGGGCAAATTTCCCCACGCCGAGCGCATCGGCAAGGGGATCGTCACTCTTCCGCTTTTCCCGGCAATGGAGCGGGCCGACGTCGAGCGCGTGTGCGAGGCCGTCTCGCGCGCGCTGCGCGAGGATGCGCCGTGAACCCCAAGGTTTCGGTCGTGGTGCCGGTCTACAACGAGGAGGCCGTTCTTCCGGCGCTTTTCGCGCGCCTCTATCCCGCACTCGATGCCCTGGGCACAAGCTACGAAGTCGTATTCGTCAACGACGGCAGCGTGGACCGGTCGGCGGCGCTCTTGCGGGAGCAGTTCCAGAAACGGCCCGATTCGACGCGCATCATCCTGTTCAACGGCAACTACGGCCAGCACATGGCGATCATGGCCGGATTCGAGCATTGCCGCGGCGAGCGCGTCGTCACGCTCGACGCCGACCTGCAGAACCCCCCCGAGGAGATCGCGAAGCTCCTCGCCAAGATGAACGAGGGATACGACTACGTCGGCGGCGTGCGCCTCGAGCGCCAGGACACGGCCTTCCGGCGCAACGCTTCGCGGATGATGAACGCCATCCGCGAACGCATCACCCGCATCCGCATGACCGACCAGGGCTGCATGCTTCGCGCGTACAGCCGGACGATAGTCGACGCGATCAACGGCTGCCGCGAGGTCAACACCTTCATTCCGGCGCTCGCCTACACCTTTGCCGAGCGGCCGACCGAGATCGAGGTGGCTCACGAGGAGCGCCCGGCGGGGGAGTCGAAATATTCGCTCTATAGCCTCGTCCGGCTCAACTTCGATCTGGTCACGGGATTCTCGGCGATGCCGCTCCAGTTGTTCTCGCTGACGGGAATCGCCATATCGCTGCTGTCGATCTCGTTCGTGATGTTTCTCGCCATCCGGCGCCTCGTGGTCGGGCCCGAAGCGGAGGGCTTGTTCACGCTGTTCGGCATCGCCTTCTTCCTGATCGGCATCACCTTGTTCGGCATAGGCCTGCTGGGCGAGTACGTGGGCCGCATCTACGAGCAGGTGCGCCAGCGGCCGCGCTACCTGATCCAGGCAATTCTCGAACGCGAAGACGCTGTTTCGGAATTGCCGAAACAGCGTCAAATCTAGGGAGCATGAGGGGATGTATCCTCTCATCTCCTGACCGGTCCATAGAGTGACAAGCGCGGTCGTCTTTGCCTACCATGACGTCGGCTGCCGCTGCCTCGAGGTCCTGCTCGATCGGCGGATCGATGTGCCTCTCGTGATCACGCACAGCGACAATCCCGCCGAAACCATCTGGTTCGCGAGCGTCGCCGACATCGCGCGCAAGCGGAACATCGAGACCCTGAGCCCCCTGGACCCCAATGCGCCGGAGATCGTCGAGAAAATCCGCGCCTTGCAGCCGGATTTTATTTTCTCGTTCTACTACCGCCTGATGCTGGCCCCTGCGCTGCTCGGGATTCCACCGCGCGGAGCGTTCAACATGCACGGCTCGCTCCTGCCGAAGTACCGGGGCCGCGCACCGGTCAACTGGGCGATCATCCGCGGCGAAGCGGAAACCGGCGCGACGCTCCACGAGATGGTGGTCAAGCCCGACGCGGGGCGGATCGTCGACCAGGAAGCCGTGCCCATACTCCCCGACGATCTCGCCACCGACGTCTTCAGGAAGGTCACCGGCGCGGCCGGGCGCGTGCTCGGGCGCAGCATTCCGAAGCTGATCGACGGCAGCGCGGCCCTGCGCGCGCAGGACCTTTCCGGGGGCAGCTATTTCGGCGGACGCAGTCCCGAGGACGGCCGCATCGACTGGAACGCCCCCGCCCGCAGGGTGCACGATCTGGTGCGCGCGGTCGCGCCGCCCTACCCCGGTGCGTTCGCGGAGCTGGGAGGGCAACGCCTGCGCGTGCTGCGCACGCGGCTGTGCGACGGGAAGCGCAGCGGGCGCGCTGCGGGATCCCTGTTCGCGGAAGGCGGCCGCTGCTACGCGAGCTGCGCGGACGGGGAACTGCTGGAGATCCTCGAGCTGGAGCTGGACGGGCAGACCCTCTCCGCCCGGGATTTCGCCATTCGCATCGGAGATCGAAAGCTGCCGGTGCACTAAGGAGTCACAGTGAAAAAAATCCTCATCCTCGGCGTGAACGGCTTCATCGGCCACCATCTGTCGAAACGCATCGTCACCCGCACCGACTGGGAAGTCTACGGCATGGACATGCAGACCGATCGCGTCGCCGACCTGCTGGGTCACAAGCGCTTTCACTTCTTCGAGGGCGATATCACCATCAACCGCGAGTGGATCGAGTACCACGTGCGCAAGTGCGACACCGTGCTGCCGCTGGTCGCGATCGCCACTCCCGCGACTTACGTCAAGGAACCGCTCAAGGTCTTCGAGCTCGACTTCGAGGCCAATCTGCCGATCGTGCGAGGATGCGTCAAGCACGGCAAACACCTGGTCTTTCCCTCGACCTCCGAGGTCTACGGAATGTGCGCCGACCGCGAGTTCGACCCGGAGAGCTCGCCGCTCGTCTACGGCCCGATCAACAAGCCGCGCTGGATCTACGCTTGCGCGAAGCAGCTGATGGATCGCGTGATTCACGCGTACGCCATGAAAGAAGGTCTCGACTACACCTTGTTCCGGCCGTTCAACTGGATCGGGTCCGGGTTGGACAACCTGAACTCCACCAAGGAAGGAAGCTCCCGGGTCATCACCCAGTTCTTCGGCCACATCGTCCGCGGCGAATCGATCAAGCTGGTGGACGGCGGCAGGCAGAAGCGCGCCTTTACCTACGTGGACGACGGCATCGACGCGCTGATGAAGATCATCGAGAACCGCAAGGGAATCGCCACCGGGAAAATCTACAACGTCGGCAATCCGAAAAACAACTACTCGGTCAGGCAGCTGGCCGGGATGATGGTGAAGCTCGCCTTGCAATATCCGGAATACCGCGAGCACGCGAAGAAGGTGAAGCTCGTCACTACCAGCGCCGCGCAGTATTACGGAAAAGGCTATCAGGACGTGCAGAACCGCGTTCCCAAGATCGCCGGCACCACCAAGGATCTGGGCTGGAGGCCGAGGTTCAACATGCAGCAGTCGCTGAAGCACATTTTCGACGCGTACCGGACGCACGTCGCCGAGGCGCGACGGTTGGTCGAATGAAACTCGCCCTGAAAGTCGATGTCGATACCTACCGCGGCACTAAGCGCGGCGTGCCGCGCCTGGTCGAGCTCCTGAAAAAACACGGAGCCGGCGCGACATTCCTCTTCAGTCTCGGGCCGGATCACACCGGACGCGCGATCAAGCGCGCCTTCCGCCGCGGCTTCATCGGCAAGGTTTCGCGCACCTCGGTGCTTTCGCACTACGGCTTCCTGACGCTTCTCTACGGGACCGTGCTCCCCGGTCCGGACATCGGACGGCGCTGCGCCGGAGTGATTCGCGCGGTGCGCGACGCGGGCTTCGAAGTCGGCATCCACGCCTGGGACCACGTGAAATGGCAGGACGGCGTAGGCGGAGCCGATGCCGCGTGGACCGAGCGCCAGATGGCCCTCGCGGGAGCGCGTTTCGAGGAAATTTTCGGCGAGCCCGCGCGCGTTCACGGCGCCGCCGGCTGGCAGACCAACGTGCACGCGCTGCGCCTGGCGCAGCGCCTGGGCTTCGACTATTGCTCGGACACCCGCGGCAGCTGCCCTTTCATACCCGTGTGGCGCGCAGAAATCGTTTCCTGCCCTCAGCTGCCCACGACACTCCCGACGCTCGACGAGCTGATCGGCACGAACGGAGTCACGAAAAAGAACGTCGCGGACCACGTGCTCGATCTCACCCGCAAGTGCCCCGCTTCGGGACACGTCTACACGCTGCACGCCGAACTCGAGGGAGGGAAACTCGCGCCCGCCTTCGAGGCGATGCTCGCCGGGTGGAAGAGCCAGGGCTATGAGCTCGTCCCGATGCGCTCGCTGGCGGAATCGCTCGACCTCAAAAGCCTGCCGCGCAACGAAATAGAGATCGGCAGCCTCGCCGGGCGCTCGGGCTCGCTCGCCCGGCAAGGCAAGGAATTCCTTTCATGAACGAACTTTTCCCGGGCTTCAAGCGCAAGCGCATCAGGACGGGCGGCGCGGCGATCAATCTCGTTCACGGCGGCGTCGGCCCGCCGCTGCTCCTCCTGCACGGCTACCCGCAGACGCATGCGATCTGGCACCGGGTCGCGCCGGACCTGGCGAAGCGATTCACCGTAGTCGCCGCCGATCTGCGCGGATACGGAGACAGCGAAAAGCCGCACGGGATGCCCGACCATGCCAACTATTCCAAGCGCGCCATGGCCCAGGACCAGGTCGAGGCGATGCGGGCCCTGGGGCATGAAACTTTTTTCGTGGTCGGCCACGACCGCGGAGGACGGGTCGCGCATCGAATGGCTCTGGACCATCCCGCTCAGGTGCAAAAGCTCGTCGTGCTCGACATCGTGCCGACGCGCACCATGTACGCGAACGTCTCGCGCGAATTCGCCAAATCGTATTACCACTGGTTCTTCCTGCTGCGTCCCGAACCGTTCCCCGAAACCTTGATCGGCGCCAATCCGGATTTCTACCTCGAGAGCCACATCGGCACCCGCCACGCGGGTCTCAAGGCGTTCGCGCCCGAAGCGCTCGCCGAGTACCGGAGGTGTTTTCGCGATCCTGCGACGATTCACGCAAGCTGCGAGGACTACCGGGCGGCCGAATCGATCGACCTCGCGCACGACGAGACCGACATCGGCCGCAAGCTCACCGTGCCGCTGCTCGTGCTCTGGGGCAAGCACGGAACCGTCGAACGCTGTTTCAAGCCTCTCGCCGACTGGGCCGGGCGGGCCGAAAACGTGCAGGGCCGGGCGCTGGATTGCGGACACTACATCGCGGAGGAAGCGCCGAAGGAATTGCTGGAGGAGCTTGTAAAATTTCTTTCATGAATCAATGAAACGGCGGTGCTTGCGTTCGATTCCGGATTAGGGTGACAATGCGGTCTACAAGGGCGCGGACTTTTGGATGGTCAACAAAGCAGTAAGCGACTTCGTACTGCCCGCCACGGGCGGCAAGGAGTTCCGGCTCTCGGCGATGAAATCCAGATTGCTGGTCCTCTATTTCTATCCCAAGGACAACACCCCGGGCTGCACCACGGAAGGCGCGCAATTTCGCGATCTCTACCCCCAGTTCCAGAAGGCCGGGTGCTCGGTTGCCGGCATCTCCCGGGACAGCCTCAAGTCGCACGAAAACTTCAAGGCCAAGATGGGCTTTCCTTTCGAGCTGCTGTCGGACGAGGACGAAAAAATCTGCAAGCAGTTCGGCGTGATGAAGATGAAGAACATGTACGGAAAGAAAGTCCGCGGCATCGAGCGCAGCACCTTCGTGCTCGACCACGACCGTGTTCTCCGGCGCGAATGGCGCGGAGTCAAGGTCCCCGGTCACGTCCAGGAGGTGCTCGATTTTGTTAAAACCGTCTGAGCAGCAAAGCGGTTCCGATCCCGCAACCGAAGTTTCGCCCAAATCCGTGCCCAGCCGCCGCCCCCGCGCCGAACCCCGGCAGTCCACCACGAAGCTTTTCGTTCTCGACACCAACGTTCTGATGCACGACCCGACGAGCCTGTTCCGTTTCGAGGAGCACGACGTGTTCCTGCCGATCATGACGCTCGAAGAGCTCGATAACAACAAGAACGGCATCTCGGAAATCGCCCGCAACGCGCGCCAGGCGAGCCGCTTTCTCGACGAGATCGTCAGCCATACCCAGCAGCCCATCGCGGAAGGGATTGCGCTGAAACGGCACGAAGCCGATAACGCGCAGGGGCGCCTTTACCTGCAGACCGAGGCGATGAACGGCCACATTCCCGCCAACCTGCCGATCGGCAAGACCGACAACCACATCATCGGCGTGGTGATCTTTCTGCAAAAGCGCGATCCCCGGCGCCAGGTCATCCTGGTGTCGAAGGACATCAACATGCGGATCAAGGCCCGGGCGCTGGGCCTCACCGCGGAGGACTACTTCAACGACAAGGTCCTCGAAGACACCGATCTGCTCTATACCGGCGTGCGCGAGCTGGCGACGGATTTCTGGGACCACCACGGCAAGGACATGGAGTCCTGGAAGAAGGACGGACGCACCTACTACCGCATCAAGGGACCCTTGTGCCAGAAGCTGCTGCTGAATGAATTCGTCTACCAGGACGGCGAGCGGCCGCTGCTCGCCGTGGTCAGGGAAATCTCGGGCCGGACCGCGGTGATCGAGACCGTGCGCGATTACACGCACAACAAGAACAATGTCTGGGGCATCACCGCGCGCAACCGCGAGCAGAACTTCGCGCTCAATCTGCTCATGAACCCTGAAATGGATTTCGTGACCCTGCTCGGCCAGGCGGGAACGGGGAAGACGCTGCTCACGCTCGCGGCCGGTCTCATGCAGACCCTGGAGACCAAGCACTACTCCGAGATCATCATGACCCGCGTCACCGTGCCGGTCGGCGAAGACATCGGTTTCCTGCCGGGCACCGAGGAGGAAAAGATGGCGCCCTGGATGGGAGCGCTCGAGGACAATCTGGACGTTCTCAACAAGACCGACGACGAGGCGGGCGAGTGGGGCCGCGCCGCCACGCGCGACCTGATCCGTTCGAGAATCAAGATCAAGTCGCTCAACTTCATGCGCGGCCGCACCTTCATCAACAAGTATCTCATCATCGACGAGGCCCAGAACCTCACGCCCAAGCAGATGAAAACGCTGATCACGCGCGCCGGGCCGGGCACCAAGGTCGTGTGTCTGGGCAATATCGCGCAGATCGACACGCCCTACCTCACCGAGGGCAGCTCGGGCCTGACCTATGTCGTGGACCGCATGAAGGGCTGGGTGCACTCCGGCCACGTGACTCTGCAACGGGGTGAGCGCTCGCGGCTCGCCGACCACGCCGCGGAAGCGCTTTGACACGATGAACTCCGCCCGAGCGGTATCGGCCCGCTCGCCTTTTTCAGCAGACTGAATATCCAACCCAACAGAGAGGACGATATGTTTCGTGCAATTCCCAAGGGCATCCTGTCGGTGCTCGCTGCAGTTCTGCTCGCCGCGGCGCCCGCCGCGTACGCCCAGGACAAGGATTTCAAACCTCACATCGGCCAGCCGGGAAAAGACGTGGTCTGGGTGCCGACCCCGAACGAAGTGGTCGAGCGCATGCTCAACATGGCGCAGACCAAGCCCGAGGACTATGTGATCGATCTCGGCGCAGGCGACGGAAAAATCGCCATCGCCGCCGTCAAGAAGTTCGGCGCCCGCTCGCTCGGGGTCGAATACAACCCCGACATGGCCGCTCTCGCCCAGCGCAACGCCCAGGCGGCCGGGGTCTCAGGCAAGGCCCAGATCGTCCAGGGGGATATCTTCGTCACCGATTTCACCCAGGCCACCGTGCTCACCATGTACCTTCTGCCGTCGATCAACATGAGACTGCGGCCGCAGATCCTGGCCATGCGACCGGGGACCCGCGTGGTTACGCACGCCTTCAACATGGAAGACTGGGAACCGGACGAGACCTCCGATGTGGACGGAAGGCGCGTCTATCTCTGGATCGTTCCGGCAAACGTTTCGGGGCGCTGGGCGTTGGAACTCTCGGGCGCCGGCGGTTCGGAAAAGCTGAGCCTCAACCTGGACCAGAAATACCAGAAAATCGAGGGCATGGCCTACCTGGGCGCCATCCTCGCGGGCCTGCGCGAGCCGCGTCTCTCCGGATTCAGGATCAGCTTCGCCTATGTGGACAACAACGGCGTGCGCCGCGACTTCACCGGGCGTGTCATCGGCAGCACCATGGAAGGCTCGTTCCGGACCGACGGCGGGGCGGAGGGGCGCTGGACCGCAGCAAGAAAATAAGTCCTCATTCCCGACGCTCGCAGCGGAGCTCAGGCCTTCGCGGCGTCGCCACGGGCCGGGTTATACTTGCGCGGGCAGGTTTCCCGGTTGCGACCGGAGCGCAGTATCACCCCCAAAGGAGACAATATGGCCGAACCCCACATTGCGCAGAAGTCTCCCTACGCGGTGGAACTCGCCCCCGGCGACTATTGGTGGTGCCGCTGCGGAGGATCGAAAAGCCAACCGTTTTGCGACGGCACGCACAAAGGCACCGAGTTCACGCCGGTGAAACTCACCGTAACAAAGGCCGAAAAGCTCTGGCTGTGCGGCTGCAAGCACACCCGCAACCAGCCTTATTGCGACGGAACGCACAAGACTCTCTGAATCCCATGGCCGAAAAAATATCCAAGAGCGACGCCGAATGGCGCGCCGAGCTGACTCCGGAGCAATACAACGTGGCGCGGAAAAAAGGCACCGAGCGCGCCTTTACCGGAGAGCACTGGAACCGCAAGGACGCGGGTGTTTACCAGTGCGTCTGTTGCGGCTCTGAGCTTTTCGCCTCCGAGACGAAATTCGACTCCGGCTCGGGCTGGCCCTCCTACTGGGCTCCGATCAAGCCGGACAAGGTCAAGCTCGAAGAAGACAACTCGTGGTCCATGCGCCGCAACGAAGTCGTGTGCGCGAAATGCGACGCGCATCTCGGCCACCTGTTCGAGGACGGACCCAAGCCCACCGGTCAGCGCTATTGCATCAACTCGGCGTCCCTGAAGTTCGAGAAGAAAACTTGAGGAGCCCGGGGCCTGAGTCCCGGCACCGGTCCCCGGCCTCCACGCCTTTCATCCGCCGCACATGAAATTTCTCTTCGACCTGTTCCCGGTCGTCCTGTTTTTCGTCGCGTTCAAGCTGTTCGACATCTACACGGCGACTGCAGCGGCCATTGCCGCGACGTTCCTCCAGATCGGCTGGCTGAAATGGAAACGCCGCAAGGTCGACACGATGATGTGGGTCACTCTCGCCATCATCGTGGTGTTCGGCGGAGCGACACTTTTGCTGCACGACGAAACCTTCATCAAGTGGAAACCGACCGTTCTTTATTGGCTGTTTGCGGCATGCCTTGCCGGAGCGGAGCTCCTGTTCCGCAGGAACCTGATTCGCTCGATACTGGGCGAACAGGTAAGAATGCCCGACAAGGTCTGGAGCCGTCTCAACTGGAGTTGGGCGGGCTTCTTCACATTCATGGGAGCGGCGAACCTCTATGTCGCCTACAACTTCTCCACCGACACCTGGGTGAACTTCAAGCTGTTCGGCGGCCTGGGTCTCATGCTCGTGTTTGTCGTGTTGCAGGCGCTGGTCCTCGCGCGCTACGTCGAGGAAAAATCGCGGTGACGGATGTCCTCTCGCGCCCCCGCGCGGAGAGTCGCCTCGGCCCCGGTGCGACCTGATGGATCTTCCCGCTGCAATCCGCGAGCGGCTGGCTGCGCTGGAGCCGCAGTCCATCGAGCTCCTGGACGAATCCGACCGGCACGCCGGTCATCCGGGCGCGCTGGCGGGCGGGAGCCATTTCCGTCTCACCGTGGTTTCGCCCCGCTTCACCGGCCACGACAAGCTCGCGCGACACCGGATGGTCTACGCAGCCCTGGGCACGCTGATGCGGCATGAAATTCACGCTCTTGCAATACGGGCACTCACCCCGGATGAGCTATGATTCCGCTTTTTAACGAAGGAACCTCCATGTTTTCACATTCGGCCCGCCTGCTTGCCGCTCTGTCCTTGTGCGTTTCGACCTCCCTCTGGGCGCAGGCTCCGGCGCAGGCGCAGGCTCCGGCGCAGAAGGCGCAAACTCCGGCGCAGAAGGCCCCCGCTTTCAAGCCGGTAACGGTGAACGGCAAGGCCATTCCGAAATCCCGCCTGGAATTCATCGTCAAGCAGCGCGCCACCCAGGGCCAGCCCGACAGCGAGGAGACGCGCAAGGCGATTCTCGACAACCTGATCACGCAGGAAGTGGTCGCTCAGGAAGCCGATCGCAAGGGTCTTGCGAAGACTGCGGACGTGCGCGCGCAACTCGAGCTGATGCGCCAGCAAGTGCTGGTGCAGGCCCTGATTCAGGACCACCTCAAGGCGCATCCGGTCAAGGACGAGGAAATGCTCGCCGAGTACAACAAGGTCAAGGCGTCGCGCGGCGACAAGGAATACAAGGCCCGGCACATTCTCGTCGACAAGGAGGCCGAAGCCAACGAAATCATCGCGCAGCTGAAGAAGGGGGGCAAGTTCGAGGACCTCGCCAAGCAATCCAAGGATCCCGGCTCAAAGGACAAGGGCGGGGATCTCGACTGGAATCCTCCCGGCACGTACGTCAAGCCCTTCGCCGACGCCCTCGCGAAGCTGGAGAAGGGGAAATACACGGAAACCCCGGTGCAGACCCAGTTCGGATGGCACGTCATCCAGCTGGACGATGTGCGTCCCATGCAATTCCCGCCGTACGACACCGTCAAGCAACAGCTGTCCACGAGAATGCAGGAGCAGGAAGTGCAGAAGTTCGTCGGCGAGCTTCGCGCTAAAGCAAAGATCGAATAAAGGGTAAATGCGGACGCCTTGCAGGCGCCGCTTTACCTCCGCGGGATGGAACGGGCGCAAGAGTGCCGTTCATCCCGCGGTTTTTTCGTCTGCCGCGGATTAAAACGTATAGCTGATCGATCCCAGAACGCGGCCTGACTGCTTCACCCCAAAACGGTTCTCGCCGGGGATCAGCCCTTGCAGGCCCAGCACCACGCCCGACTTGCCGATCCCGCGCGTCACGCCGACGATCAGGTGACGGAAGGCGCCGCTTACCGGGGCATTGCCGGCGAAGCAGCCGTTCACCACGAACGCCGTCCCGGCCGCACAGTCGACGCCCAGCGCGGTGTCCTTTGTGCCGAGGAACTTGCCTTCCTTCTTATAGGTGTAATAGCCCAGGCTCGCGGTGAAATTGAATTCGTAGGGCAAGGTCGTCGCGTAGGTGGCCGTCCAGTACGTATCGCCTTTGTTGCCCCACACCGTATCCTGCAGCAGCGTCTGCGCGTTCACGCCGAACGGGCCGTAACCGACTCCCAGCTTCGTCTCGAGCGCATTGGCGTGCTTGCCGTTGTAATACACGTAGCCGGTCAGGCCGAGCGTGTACGAGAAATCGCTGATCTTGCCTGTGTAGCCGCCGTACAGGTCATTCTCGATCGACTTGTTGTCCTGAAAGCCGTCGACGATGGTGCGGTCGTCGTAGGACTCGCCAAGCCGCTTGTACGAATAGTTGATCCGCGAGCCCCAGTAGCCCGCATACCAGCCGCTCGGGGCCACGTAATCGGCTCCCCATTGCAGCACCGGCTGACTGGACTCGGGCGCATCCGCGCCCATGTTTCCCAACCCTGGACGGGCGTTTCCGTAAGTGGTGCTGGCACCGCGCAGGATGTACTTGTTGACCAGGTCGATG
>DATHHS010000105.1:0-27653 GCA_035317085.1 Burkholderiales bacterium | reverse complement strand
GCGCCGTCCGCGAGAAAGCCTGCGTTTCCTCTCCATAGATCGCCATGCAGGAGCGACGCGGTGGGTGCCTTTCCGGAAAGCAGGTCGGGCAGTGCTTCGACGAGTTGCTCCCCTTGCCTCAGAAGTCTCATCCCGAGCTCGTTTTTTCGTGAAAGCTCCAACTGCGGCACAAGGCGGGAATCACGCCAGAAATCGCTCCAAGACGGCGAGAGCCGGTTGAGCTGGGGCGTTCTTCCGATGTAGTTGTGCCTGCGCCATCCGAAGGATTCGCCCTGCACCGAATGCAGCTTGGCGAGCGAGCGTCCCAGCGCAGCGTAGTCGCCGCCTGCCCGCAGATCGAGGTACTCGAGCACGAGGAACGCTTCTTCCCGCGCTTCTCCCCGGCATAGCGGAGCCGGAACGCGCGCGCCGGCTGCGGCGAGCGCCGCAAGGCCATCGGTCTCCGCAGCGAAATTGTCGAGCTGCGGGCGGTCGTTGGTCTTCGCAAAGTATTTGCAACCGCCGCCCTCGAGTATGAAGCACCGGTGGATGCAGCCTCCTGGGGCAGGCGTGATGCGCTCGAGGCGAAAGGGCCCCGCGGCATCCGAGACCGCCGCTTCCAGCGCGGTGAGAAGCTCAGGGGATGCGATCATGGGGCTCGCAGGGTTTCGCGGGTGTACCGCCCACGAGGCTACACGCCCGTAAGGCGCGTATTGGCGAGGTTCAGGCGTTCCGCCAGGATCGCCATGAACGCGCGATCGAAGCGATGCCGGCAAATATCCGAGGCTCGCTCGAGGTCATAGACGCGGATCTTGATGATTCGAGCGCGGCTCATCGACGAGACGTCGGCGGTTCGCGCCTTGCCGTTCTTGGAAAGATAAGCCATCTCCCCGAAGCACTCGCCTGACCGCAGAATGTTGAGAAGCTTTTTTTTCTTGGTCACCTTCACCTCGCCGGTGGCAAGGATGCAGAAAAAATCGCCCCGGGTACCGTCTTCGATGATGGTGGTTTCGGCGGACAGGCTTTCCCACTGGGAAATGCGCAGCACTTCCCAGAGCTCGGCATCGGAGAACTCGGAAAAGAACGGCATTTCACGCAAAGTGTTGAACTTCTCGCTTTCAGCGACCTGCCGGCTGCCCGGCTGCCCGGTCTGGAACGCCTCGGCAAGGTCCAGGGAAAACTCCTCCCAGGTCTGATAGCGCGGCTCAAGCTCCTTCTCCATCGCTCTCTTTACGATCCGGTCGACCGAAGGGGGAATACCCGCACGGAGCGAAGAAGGCGGCTGCGGCTCGACACTGGTGATCTGGTACATCATGGAAAAATTGTTCGATGCGTTGAACGGTAAAGCGCCGGTGAGCAGCTGGTACATCACCACGCCGAGTGAATAAATATCGGTCCGGTGATCGAGCGGATGCTCCTTGATCTGTTGCGGAGACATGTAGGCCGGCGAACCGATGCCGCTCACTTGTGTCTGGTCGGAGCTCGCCATCAAGGCGGCGCCGAAGTCGGAGATTTTGATGTCGTTCGAATCCGTGAGCAGGATATTGGCCGGTTTGATATCGCGATGCGTGACCCCCACTTTGTTCGCGAATCCGAGCGCCCGGGTGCATTTGAATATGATCTCGACGATATTGTCGACCGGCAGGAGTCGGTCCTTTTCGCAAAAAGGCTCGAGCGTTCCTCCGGAGACGTATTCCATGACGATATAGCTCATTTCGGGGGTGACGACGGCATCGTAGATCTGCACGACATGCGGATGCTGGAGTTTGCCCGCGAGCGATGCTTCGGTAAGGAAGAGCTTCTTGTGGAGTTTTGCGGCGTCGCCCCTGTCCTTCAGGCGCTCCTCATAAATGACCTTGACGGCCACATCCCGGTTCGCGAACGGGTCCCTGCAAAGATAGACTTCACTCGTCGCGCCCTCACCGAGCGTTTTCTTGATCTCGTATTTGCCGATCTGTTTCATGTTGGAGACGGAGTGGAGGGACATTGCCGTCCACGGGCTCCTCGGCAATGAATCACTGCACCCGATCAGCTCTTGAGAGCTTTCCGCGCGCGCTTGATCGCAGTACGCACTTGTACGGGCGCAGTACCGCCAAAGTGGGAGCGGCTCGCGACAGAACCTTCGAGCGTGAGCACTCGATACACGTCTTTTTCCACTTTGGCTGAGAAGCGGCGCAGTTCTGCGAGCGACAATGCGTCCAACTCCCGTCCCGAGTCTTCGGCGAAGCGCACGGCGCGCGCCGCCGCTTCGTGGGCATCGCGGAATGCGAGCCCCTTTCTTACCAGGTAGTCGGCGAGGTCGGTCGCCGTGGCGAAGCCCTCCATCGCGGCCGCCCGCATGGCCGCCACGTTGGCGCGAATGCCGGGGATCAACTCGGCGAAAACCGCGAGCGTGTCGCGCAGGGTGTCCGCCGCGTCGAACAAGGGCTCCTTGTCCTCCTGGTTGTCCTTGTTGTAGGCCAGTGGCTGGCCCTTCATCAGGGTGAGCAGCGCCATGAGATCGCCGGTAACCCGTCCGGTTTTGCCGCGCGCGAGCTCCGGGACGTCGGGATTTTTCTTCTGGGGCATGATGGACGAACCGGTGCAAAAGCGATCGGGCAGGGCGACGAAGCCGAAGCGCGGATTGGACCAGAGGATCAATTCCTCGGAAAAGCGCGAGAGATGGACCATGGCAAGCGCTGCGCAGGCGCAGAACTCGATTGCGAAGTCGCGATCGGACACAGCGTCCAGGGAGTTTTTGCTCACCGTTTCGAACTCCAGTTCGCGCGCGACCTTCGCGCGGTCGATCGGAAAGGAGGTCCCGGCAAGCGCCGCGGCTCCGAGCGGAAGGCTGTTCACGCGCCGACGGCAGTCGGCAAGGCGCGAACGGTCGCGTTCGAGCATTTCGAAATAGGCGAGCAGGTGGTGTCCGAAGGTGACCGGCTGGGCGACCTGCAAGTGGGTGAAGCCCGGCATCACCGTGGCGGCATGTTTTTCCGCCTGATCGAGGAGCCCCTCCTGCACTTTTCGTACGAGGCCGTCGATCTCGTCGATCGCCTCGCGCAGCCATAGCCTCAGGTCGGTCGCTACCTGGTCGTTGCGCGAGCGGGCGGTATGCAGGCGCTTGCCCACCTCTCCGGCGAGGCCGATCAGGCGACGCTCGATGTTCATGTGCACGTCCTCGGCCTCCAGCGACCACCGAAACTTTCCCGTTTCGATTTCCCGGGAGATCCTGGAAAAGCCGTGCTCGATCACCTTGAGCTCGCGCGCACTCAGGATCCCGACCGTACGCAGCATGCGCGCGTGGGCGAGGGACGCGCGAATGTCCTGGGGCGCGAGACGCCGGTCAAAACGGACCGAAGCGGTATAGCGCTTGACGAGCTCGGATACCGGTTCGGCGAACCGCCCGGACCAGAGTTTCTTGCCGGGTTTGGGATTCGCTGCCATGGTTGACTGTAAAATGCCCGAAGTCGTGAAGCGCGCGGTTCGATTTCCGCAAGCGGCGACTATTGCGTCCGCACAAAAGTGCAAAGTATACGGCAAAACGACCTGCCCGACGCCCTGCCGGACTTTCGCAACCTGGGCGTGATGTCGCGCGTCCTGCTTTCGGTCAACGCGCTCGCCTTGCTCATCGCGCTGGCGCGCTCCCGGGAGATCGGCGAGTTCGCCGCAAGAGTAACCGAGATCGCGGGGTCGCTGGAACCGGTGTTGCTCGGGGTGGTGATCGTACTTTACGCGGGTTCCACGCTGCTCGAACGGCTCGCGTACGTTCACGGGCTGCTGGCGGTATTCGGGATCGTGCTTGCGGTGACCGCCGCATTCTTTCCCTTCCAGCCCGAGATAGACGGAAGCGGGGAATGGCGGCGCGAACTCGTCTGGAGCCTCGGCTATGCGGTGTTGGGCACGGGGGTGGTTGCCTGGTATTTTCATCTTCGCAACCGCGCCTTCTCGCCGACGATATCCGAGGCGCGCCTGCAGGCGCTTCAAGCCCGCATCCGCCCACATTTCCTCTTCAACAGCCTGAATGCAGTGCTTTCACTGATTCGCAAGGATCCCAAACGAGCCGAAGCTGCTCTCGAGGATCTGTCGGAGCTATTTCGTACCGCAATGGCGGACAACCACGAGCTGATCGCGCTCAGGGATGAGCTGACCTTGTGCCGGCAGTATCTCAACCTGGAACAGCTGCGTCTGGGCGAGCGGCTTCGCGTGCAGTGGCGGCTCGACCCCACCGTTGAAGAAGCTCTCGTGCCGCCGATGCTGCTGCAGCCTCTGGTGGAAAACGCCGTCTACCACGGCATCGAACCGGGGATCGGGCCCGGGCTGATCGAGGTACACATCGAGCGGAGAGACGACCGCCTCCGGCTGAAACTCACCAATCCCTACCACGAGGAATACCATCATCGCCAGGGCAATCGCATGGCGCTTGCCAACATCCGGGAGCGCCTGCAGTTGCACTTCGACGTCGAAGCGAGCCTCGACACGCGCATCGCCGACGGCCGCTTCGAGATCGACATCGTAATGCCCTATCGCACCAGCTTATGACCCCGCTTCGAGTCGTGATCGTCGACGACGAGGAACCGGCGCGCAATCGTCTGCGCGAATTGCTGGAGGAGTGCCGCGAAGAGCTGCCGCATTCCATCGCGGGGGAGGCGGCGAACGGAGTGGACGGCCTGCAGATTGCAGCGGCGTCGGGGGCCGAGGTCGTGCTCGTCGACATTCAGATGCCCGAAATGAGCGGCATTGAATTTGCGAGGCACGCTCAGATCCTGGATCATCCGCCCGCCGTGATTTTCGTCACCGCGCACGACCGGTACGCGGTGGAGGCGTTCGAGGTCAACGCCGTGGACTACCTGACCAAGCCGGTGCGTGCGGCACGCCTGCTCACCGCCCTGAAGAAGGCCGCAAATGGTGCGCGGCTCGCGCGCGGGGTGCTGGAGAGCATCGATCCCGCGCCGCGGCGCTACCTCAGCGTGGCCGAACGCGGGCGCGTGATCCTCGTGCGCGTCTCCGATGTCATTTACCTTAGAGCGGAGCTCAAGTACGTCACTGTGCGCACTCTCGGTGGCGAGCACCTGGTCGAGGAGTCGCTTGCGCAGCTCGAACAGGAATTTGGCGGCGTGTTCGTGCGCATTCATCGCAATTGTCTGGTGGCGCGACGATTGATCCGCGGAGTCGAGCGCGGTGCCGAGACCGAAGGCGAAGTCGGATGGTCGGTGGTCCTGGAGGGTCTCGAGGAAAGGCTCCCGGTAAGCCGCAGGCAATGGCCGCAGGTCAAATCCTTGGTCAGCTGAGGAACGAGAGTTGAATCGAGCCCCCGAACGAATCGTCATTGCTTCGCGCAGGAGCCGGCTCGCGATGTGGCAGTCCGAGCACGTCGCGGGCGAGCTCAAGCGCCTATATCCGAATTGCGAGGTCAGCATCCTCGGCATCACGACACGCGGCGATCAGATCGTCGACCGGCCGCTCGCCGAAATCGGCGGCAAGGGTCTTTTCGTGAAGGAGCTCGAAACCGCACTGGAGGACGGGCGGGCCGATCTTGCGGTGCACTCCTCGAAGGACGTTCCGATGCACATGCCGGAGGGATTTTGCCTCGCGGCCATTCCCGCGAGAGAAGATCCGCGTGACTGCTTCGTGTCGAACACAAGCGCGAGTCTCGAAGCGCTGCCCCCGGGGGCCATCGTCGGGACTTCCAGCTTGCGGCGCGAGGCGCAGCTGCGCGAGCTTTTCCCGACCCTGGGGGTCAAGCCGCTGCGTGGCAATCTGGACACGCGTCTGGAGAAGCTCGATCGGGGGGAATTCCAGGCAGTGGTGCTCGCAGCGGCAGGCCTCAAGCGGCTCGGCCTCGCTTCGCGAATCCGCGCGATGATCGAGCCGGAGCAGAGTTTGCCCGCACCCGGACAGGGTGCGCTCGCGATCGAGTGCCTGGAGGACCGTGTCGATCTGCGGCGATGGCTCGCTCCGTTTGATGATGCCACGACCTCCGCGTGCGTGCGAGCCGAGCGCGCGCTGAGCCGCGCGTTGTCGGGGAGCTGCCAGCTGCCGCTCGCGGCGTACGCCGTGGCAAGCGGGGCGGAGATTCGCTTGCGGGGTCTGGTGGCGATGCCCGACGGCAGCCGGGTGGTGCGCGCGGAATCGAGCGGCCCGATCGCGACACCGGAAACACTGGGTGAGACGCTTGCGGCGCGGTTGCGGACGCTCGGCGCAGACGCGATTCTTGCATCCTTGTCATGAGGGCGGGACCGCTCTCGGGCCGCGGCATCGTGGTCACTCGCCCGCGGGAGCACGCTGCAGGGCTTGCCGAGCGGATCCGCGCGGCGGGTGGAGACCCGATTCTCTTTCCTACGATCGAGATCCTGCCTCCGGAAGATCCTGGCGCGGTCTTGAATCTCATCGCGGCTTTGGACGGGTTCCAGCTCGCGATTTTCGTCAGTCCAACCGCCGCGATGCGAGGATACAGGATGGTCAGCGCGAGCCGGGGCTGGCCGAAGAGCTTGCGTCCGGCTGCCGTGGGGGCCGGAACGGCAAGCACGCTCGAAGAGCTCGGCCTCGGCTCGGTCATTGCGCCCGCAGGCGAGGCCGACAGCGAGGCGCTCGCCGCGCTTCCGGAGTTGCAGGATTTGCGCGGGCGCTCGATCGTGATCTTTCGCGGGCAGGGTGGCCGCGAGTGGCTGCGAACGGTGCTCGAAGCGCGGGGCGCCCGAGTCGAATACGCCGAATGCTATCGCCGCGTGCGGCCTGACGCCGACCCGGGAGAACTTCTCGCCCGCTGGCAAAGCGGTGGCGTCGAAGCGGCTTCGATTACCAGCGCCGAAGGCTTGGAGAATTTCGTCGAAATGCTTGGCCCTACGGGCCGGGGATATCTGCGCGCGACCCCGGTGTTCGTGCCGCATCCGCGCATCGCGCTTGCCGCGCAAAAGCTCGACGTGCGCAAAATCGTCGTGACCGGACGCGGCGATGATCGCAGCGTAGCGGAGATGGCAACTTTTTTTGCTAAGGTATGATGGCCTCCGATCAATGACCGGCCTGACGCATGGTAGATAGCTCCCGTTCCGCCGCCGAATCCACTGCCGAAGCTCCGCGAGCTTCCAAGCGCAGAGCGTGGTTCATGTCGCCCGCGGCAATCGCATTGGGTCTCGCCGCGCTGCTCCTCGCGTGGCAGTGGTACGACGGCCACAGCCGGATGAACGCATTGCGCGCAGAGCTCGCCCAGCGCGTGCGCGAAAGCGAGGCCGACTCCCGCGACGCACGCCTCGCGGCGAGGCAGGCGCAGGAGGCGGTGCGCGAGGCGCAGGCTAAGGTCGCGCAGATCGAGCTGAAGTTCACGGAATTTCAGAACCAGCAGGCCGGACTCGAGGCGCTCTACCAGGAGCTTTCGCGCGGGCGCGACGAATGGGTGATGGCCGAGATCGAGCAAGTCCTCACCATTGCCTCGCAGCAACTGCAGCTTGCGGGCAACGTCCAGGCGGCCTTGGCCGCGTTGCAGACAGCCGATGCGCGCCTGGCGCGCTCGGGCCGCCCGCAGTTCCTGCCGCTACGCAAGGTTTTCGCCCGCGACATGGAGCGGCTGAAAACTGTGCCCAACCTGGATGTTCCGGGACTGGCCGTAAAACTGGATCAGGCGATCGCGGGGGTGGATTCCCTGCCCCTCGTGCAGGATGCGCGTCCGCAGGCGACGGTAGCGGCGACGCGCGAACCCCAGGGTGTCTGGGAGAGGCTGGGCGCGGAGTTGCTGGGCGAACTGAAACAGCTCGTCAGGATACAGAAGATCGATGGCGCCGATACGGGATTGCTCAGCCCGCCGCAGGAGTTTTTCCTGCGTGAAAATCTGAAACTGCGTCTGCTGAACGCGCGGCTTGCGCTTCTCGCGCGCGATGAAACCGCCTATCGCAATGACGTGAAGCTCGCCGCCCGCTGGCTCGAACGCTACTTTGACACGCGTTCCACGGCCGCAGCGGCGACGGCAGGAACTCTGAAGCAACTCGGCTCCGGCGCCATGGGGACTTCGCTTCCGACGATCAGCGAAAGCCTTGCGGCAGTGCGCGGCTACAAGCCTATTCGGCAGCAGAGCGGACGATGAAGGGCCTGCTGTGGGTGCTTGTCCTGTCCGCGCTTGCCGCGGCGCTATCGCTGGCCACGCACGGCCACGACGGTTATGCGCTGTTTGTATTGCCCCCGTGGCGTGCCGAGATTTCACTCAATCTACTGGCGTTTTTAGTGATCCTGGTCTTTGCGGTCGTGTATTTTGTGGTCAGACTCCTCGGGCACACCCTGAGGCTTCCTTCGCATGTTCGTGCCTTTCGCGCACGACGGCGAGACGAAAAAGGGCGCACGGCCGCACTGGGGGCAATCCGGGCCTTGTTCGAGGGCCAGTTCGCCAAGGCCGAGAAGCTGGCTTCCGGGGCGAGCGATCTGGGTGCCGTGCCCGGCCTGGTGAGTCTTCTTGCGGCGCGAGCGGCACAGAGGCTGCGCGAATTCGGCCGGCGCGATCAGTGGCTCGAGCGGGCGAAGGAAGGCGACGGCGAGTGGCGTCTCGCGCGCCTGATGACTGCGGCAGAGTTCCTGCTGGAGGAACGGCGCTTCGCCGAAGCGCGAGCCGTGCTTCGCGAACTGCACGCGAGTGGTCCGCGGCATGTTGCGGCGCTGTTGATGTTGCTGCGCGCGGAGCAGGGCATGGCCAATTGGGACGAAGTTCTCCGCATCGCAAGTTTGCTGGAGAAACGGGATGCAATGCCGCCTGAGGCGCTCGATAGCGTACGCATCGGTGCCCGCATCGCCATACTGTCGAGCAAGGGCTCGGACCGGGAAGACCTGGTCCGGCTATGGGAAGAGATGCCGCGCTCCGAGCGCGTCCGTCCCAAGATAGCGGCAGTGGCGGCGCGCGCCTTCATCGAGCTCGGAGATTGTCGCAGGGCGCACCGGATCATCGAGGATGCGCTCGAACGAAGCTGGGACGGCGCGCTTGCCCTTCTCTACGGAGAATGCACGGATGAGGACGCGCTCGAGCGGCTCGAGCAAGCCGAACGGTGGCTGAGCAAGCGCCCGGGAGAGGCGGAGTTGTTGTTGACCCTGGGCCGCCTATGCGTGCAGCGTGAGTTGTGGGGAAAGGCGCAGAGTTACCTCGAAGCGAGCCTTGCGACGCGGCCGACGCACGCGGCACACGTCGCGCTCGCTCGGTTCTTCGAGCGCAGTGGACGAGCCGACGAGGCGAACCGGCATTTCCGCGCAAGCGCCGACCTCGAATCGGCGCAAGGGACAGCGGGCTGAGCATACGAACCCAGGTTCAAATGCCGAGCCCGGCGAGTTGCTTTTCCGGGTAGCGCGTACCCGAGGCGATCCCGAGAGGAAACGCTTTTGCGAGCTGCGCGATTTCCGCAGCGCTCAAGGCGATGCCGGCCGCGCTCGCGTTCTGCTCGAGGTAGTTGCGGCGCTTCGTGCCGGGGATCGGCACGACGTCCTGCCCTTGAGCGAGCACCCAGGCGAGTGCCACCTGCGCGGACGTGGCCTTGTGTGCCGCGGCGATCGACTCGAGCGGCTGCAGCAACTCGACATTGCGGCGCAGGTTGTCCGGATTGAAGCGCGGATGATCGCGGCGCCGGTCCTTCGGCTGGAGCGCATCGAGCGTCTTGATCGTGGCGGTAAGAAAACCGCGTCCCAGAGGCGAATACGCCATGAAGGCAACTCCGAGTTCGCGGCAGGCGGGGAGAATGTCTTTTTCGACGTCACGAGACCACAGGGAGTACTCGGTCTCTAGGGCGACGAGCGGGTGCACCTTGTACGCGCGCCGGAGGGTAGCCGCGCCCGCCTCGGAAAGCGCGAGATAGCGCACCTTGCCCTGCTCGACCAGCTTCTTCATCGCGCCCACGGTATCTTCGATAGGCACCTTGGGGTCGACGCGATGCAGTCCGTAGATGTCGATCGTGTCCACGCCGAGCCGCTTGAGCGAGGCCTCGCAAGCGAGCGGCACGTAACCGGGGTGACCCGCCGAAAGACCTTCCGGCAGCTTGAAGCCGCTCAAGGCCACGTTTCCGAACTTCGTTGCGAGCATCACCCGGTCGCGCTTGCCTTTGATCGCGCGTCCGACGAGCTCTTCGTTGATACCCGCAGCGTACGCATCCGATGTGACGATCAGGTTGACGCCGAGGTCGACGGCGCGGTGAATGGTTGCGATCGATTCGGGCTCGTTCGGCTCGCCGTAGATTCCAGTCATGCCCATGCAACCCAGACCCAGCGCCGAGACGGCGGGTCCATTTTTCCCCAGCTTGCGTGTGTTCATCGCGCTCCTCTCTCTGTGATCATTCGCCAAGCCAATCCCTGGCACGCAGGAATTCCAGATAAAGTTTTTCCTCCGGGCTCGACGGGGCCGGTTTCCAGTCGTAACGCCACTTCACGAGTGGGGGCAGTGACATCAGAATCGACTCCGCGCGGCCGCCCGACTGCAGCCCGAAGAGCGTCCCGCGGTCGTATACGAGATTGAACTCGACGTAACGGCCGCGGCGATAAGCCTGGAAATCGCGCTCGCGCTCGCCGTAGGGAGTGCCCTTGCGCCGCTCGACTACCGGAAGATAGGCCGGCAGGAAATGATCGCCGACGCTGCGAGCGAGCGCGAAGCACGAATCGAAACCGCTCTCGCTCAAATCGTCGAAGAAAATTCCGCCGATGCCACGCGGTTCGCCGCGGTGCTTGAGATAAAAGTACTCGTCACACCAGCGTTTGAAGCGCGGGTAGTACTCGGGACCGAAAGCCTCGAGCGCCTGGCGGCACGTGGCGTGAAAGTGGCGCGCATCGTCCTCGAACCCGTAATAAGGGGTCATGTCCATGCCGCCGCCGAACCACCATATCGGCTCGCTCTGCGGCCTGGTCGCGAGCAGGAACCGCACGTTCATATGGACGGTCGGGACAAAGGGATTGCGCGGATGCAGTACCACGGATACGCCGGTGGCTTCGAAAGCGCGGCCGGCCAGCTCGGGCCGCGCGGCGCTCGCGGAGGGCGGCAACCGCTCCCCGTGCACCCGGGAGAAGTTCACTCCGCCGCGCTCGAATGCGCCCCCATCCTCGATGATGCGGCTCTCGCCGCCACCGCCTTCGCTCCGCTGCCACGGATCGCGCCGGAAGCTCATCCCGTCGATGCGCTCCAGCTCCGCGACGATGCGGTTCTGCAATTCGACCAGATAAGCGTGGACTGCAGAAGAATTCATCGAATCGATTGCGGATGCTCGCGGATTGTCATGGGAACGGATCCGGAAAGCTGCGATCAGCGTCTCTTTGCGGCGATAGCGCGATATCCGATGTCGCGCCGATATTGCATGCCGTCGAAACGTATGCCTTTCCCCATCTCATACGCGCGCCGCTGCGCCATCTTGATCGTGTCTCCGAGAGCGGTCACGCAGAGCACCCGCCCGCCGTTGGTGACGATGGCGCCATCCTTCAGAGCGGTGCCCGAGTGAAAGACCCGGAAATCCTCTGCCGGGGCCGGAAGTCCCGTCACGACGTCGCCTTTTTTCGGGGCGTCGGGATAGTTGGATGCGGCAAGAACGACTCCGAGCGCGGCGCGGCGATCCCATTCCACTTCGACCCGATCGAGCTTCCCGTTCAAGGCGTTCTCGACCAGCTCGAACAGGTCGCTCTTCAGGCGCAGCATGATCGGTTGCGTTTCCGGATCGCCGAGTCGGCAATTGAATTCCAGTGCTCGGGGGTTGCCCGAGCCGTCGATCATCAGGCCCGCATAGAGAAACCCGCTGTAGGGATGCCCTTCCCCGGACATTCCGGTGAGTACCGGCTGGATGATTTCGCGTAGCACGCGCGCGTGCAACTCGGGGGTCACGACCGGTGCCGGCGAATACGCGCCCATGCCCCCGGTGTTGGGTCCCTGGTCGCCGTCTCTCAGACGCTTGTGATCCTGGCTGGTCGCAAGCGGCAGAATGTGTTCGCCGTCGGCCAGCACGATGAAGCTCGCTTCTTCGCCTTCGAGGAATTCCTCGATCACGACGCGCTTGCCTGCTTCGCCCATGGTGCGCTCGACGAGTATCTGCTCGATCGCCCGATGAGCCTCCTCCGCGTTCGCAGCGACGATTACGCCCTTCCCTGCCGCGAGGCCATCGGCCTTTACGACGATGGGTGCGCCGCGTGCGTCGACATAGTCGTGCGCGGCGCGTGCCTCGTCGAAGCTGGAAAACTCAGCCGTGGGGATGCGGTGCCGCTTCATGAACTCCTTGGCGAACTGCTTGGAGCTCTCCAGCCGTGCGCAGGCCTGCGTCGGGCCGAGAATCCGCAGTCCCTTGTCCCGGAAAAGATCGACGATTCCTTCGGCAAGAGGCGCTTCGGGCCCCACCACGGTGAAGTAGATGCTTTCAGAGAGCGCGAATTTCGCCAGCTCTTCGATGGTGGAGATCGCGACGTTTTCCAGGCCCGGCTCGCGCGCCGTACCGCCGTTGCCCGGAGCAACATAGACTTTCTGCACGCGCGGGCCCTGCGACAGGCGCCACGCGATCGCGTGTTCCCTGCCGCCTGAGCCGATGACGAGTAGCTTCATGGATTGGAATCAACCGCAGAGGGTTACGGGAAAACCGGATCGGCCATCCGTGGTGTGAATTCTAATGCCGGAAATGGCGTACGCCGGTGAATACCATAGCGACCCCCAGCTCGTCAGCGGCGGCGATGACTTCATCGTCGCGCACGCTGCCGCCGGGCTGGATGACCGCTTGTGCGCCCGCCTGGGCGACCACTTCCACGCCGTCCCGAAACGGGAAGAACGCGTCGGAAGCAACGACGGATCCCGCGAGGGGCAATCCCGCGGCCTGTGCCTTGGACACCGCGACCCGGGCGGCGTCGACCCGGCTCATCTGGCCTGCGCCTATGCCGAGCGTGCGTCCTCCCGCGCAGAATACGATCGCATTCGACTTGACGAATTTCGCCACGCGCCAGGCGAAAAGCAAATCGGCAAGCTGTGCCGGGGTGGGTTTCGAACGGGTCACCGTGCGCAGGTCCGTGGCCGCCACGTTTCGCTGATCCGGCGTTTGCGCGAGAAGCCCGCCTCCGACGCGCTTGAGATCGTAAGTCTGGGTATTGCGTGCCAGTCTCACCGACAGCACCCGTACGTTGGTCTTGGCGGCAAGCACCTTGCGCGCCTGCGGCTCGATTTCGGGCGCGATCACCACCTCGACGAATTGCTTCGATACCGCTTCGGCCGTCGCAGCGTCAAGCCCGCGGTTGAAGGCGACGATCCCTCCGAACGCTGAAATGGGGTCGGTGGCGAACGCGCGCTCGTATGCCTCTTCGACCGAGTTTGAAATTGCGGCGCCGCAAGGATTTGCGTGCTTGACGATCACGCAGGCCGGTTCATCGAAAGTCTTCACGCATTCCCAGGCGGCGTCGGCGTCGGCGATGTTGTTGTACGAGAGCTCCTTGCCCTGAATCTGGGTATAAGCGGCGATTCCGCCGGGAACCGGATCGCCGTCGCGGTAGAACGCCGCCGCCTGATGGGGATTTTCGCCGTAGCGCAGATCCTGCACTTTTTCAAACTGGAGCGTGAGGCGCCCCGGAAAGAGGGAAGGCTTTCCGTCGCTCGCAAGTCCGGTGAGGTAATTGCTGATGGCGGCTTCGTAGGCAGCGCTGTGGGCGAAGGCTTTTTGAGCCAGGGCGAAACGCGTTGCATCGCTCAGAGTTCCGCCGCTCTCCTTCATTTCCACGAGCAGTTTCGAATAGTCCGACGGATCGGTCACGACCGCGACGCCCGCATAGTTTTTCGCGCCCGCACGCAGCATGCTGGGGCCGCCGACGTCGATATTCTCGATCGCATCGGCGAGCTTGCAATCGTGCCGCGCAACGGTTTTCGCGAATGGATAGAGGTTGACGACCACCAGATCGATCGGCTCGATGCCCGCGGCCTTGATTGCAGCCAGGTGCGCCGGTGAATCGCGCCGGGCGAGGATGCCGGCGTGCAGACGCGGGTGCAGCGTTTTCACCCGTCCGTCGAGCATTTCCGGGAAGCCGGTGTAGTCGGCCACTTCGGTGACCGGGATGCCTTGTTCGGAGAGCAGCTTCGCGGTACCCCCGGTCGACAGAATCTTGATCTTGAACTGACCGAGGCCGCGCGCAAATTCGGCAAGGCCGGTCTTGTCGGATACGCTGATCAGCGCCGTCCGGATGGGAATCATGGATGAACTGGCTGCTCGGGAAGGGTGAAGAACTCCGGTAACTCCGGGGAGAAATTCGCCCCCTTCACCATTTACGATTCTCCGTCACATCTTCTTTATCTTGAGCGACTGAATTTTCTTTCGCAGTGTATTGCGGTTGATGCCGAGCATATCCGCGGCGACGGACTGATTTCCTTCAGCCCTGTCGAGAACGATCTCGAGCATCGGACGCTCGACGTTCTTGAGTACCATGTCGTAGATTGCACGCGGCTTGGCGCCGTCGAGGTCCTTGAAGTACCGCTCCAAAGCCCGGCGGACGCAGTCCCCGATCTCGTTCGTTTGCTTCATGTCGAGGTCCCCCCGGACTCCGATTCGAGCTTGTGCACCGGTCGCTGCCGGTGTTCTTCACTCCGACTCACGCCGCCATCTCCAGCTCATAGGGCAGGCGCAGATTTTCGTGCGCGAGTTGCTCGAAAAACTGGTTCACCACGCTCAGCTGATCTTCGCAGGTTTCAAGCTGGTTCATGTGGTGGCGGAAGCTCGCCGAACCGGCAAGCCCTTTGGTGTACCAGGAGATATGCTTTCGCGCGACCTTGACTCCAGTTTCCCGTCCATAGAACGCGTACAGGTCGTGCAGATGGGCGAGCAATACGGTATGGATTTCCGCGACAAAGGGCGAAGGGAGTTTCTCGCCAGTGGAAAAATAGTGTTCGATTTCGCGAAAGATCCAGGGCCGGCCTTGCGCCGCGCGACCGATCATGATGCCGTCGGCCCCGGTATATTCCAGAACCTGCTTTGCTTCCTCGGGAGTGGTGATGTCGCCGTTTGCAACCACCGGAAGGCGCGTGGATTGTTTCACCTCGCGGATCGTGTCGTACTCGGCCCGGCCAGAGAACCCGCAGGCCCGGGTGCGGCCGTGCAGGGACAGGAGTTGCACGCCGCTGTCTTCGGCGATTTTCGCCACCTTGAGGGCGTTCTTGTTTCCTGCGTCCCATCCGGTGCGGAACTTCAGGGTAACGGGGACATCCACCGCCTCCACCACCGCCTCGAGAATACGCCCGACCAGAGGTTCGTCCTTCAACAGCGCGGAGCCGGCCAGGGTATTGCAGACTTTCTTCGCCGGGCAGCCCATGTTGATGTCGACGATTTGCGCGCCTCGATCGACGTTGTAGCGTGCCGCCTCGGCCATCATGGCCGGGTCGGCCCCGGCGATCTGCACCGAGATCGGTTCGACTTCGCCTTCATGGTTGGCCCGACGGCGAGTCTTCTCGCTGCCCCACAGGAGCGAATTCGACGCCACCATCTCGGATACGGCGAGGCCCGCCCCGAATTTTTTGCAAAGCTGCCGGAAAGGACGATCGGTGACCCCGGCCATCGGCGCGACAAAAAGATTATTACGCAACGTGCGCGAACCGATTCGCATTGAAAATCACGGAAATTTTTTCGAGCGGGAGGGCAATTCTATACCTAAACACGAACGCAAAGGGAAGCGTTCCATGCTTCACGCGGCAATTTTTTCGGCGACGGAATCTCGTGTTTTTCCGACAGCACAGAAACGGTGCCGCGCCGTTTTCAGGGCAGCGCGCGTGCTCCGAAGATCATGCGGCGGGCGAGAAAACGCCGTGCGGGCGGCAGGGCATCGAGCACGACAAGGCCTGCGCCGCGTATTAGCGCGAGCGGCGGGATGGAATTCGAGAACGTTCTGACAAGAAAATCGGTGAATCCGATTCCAGCGTAGCGATCGACCCGGCGCCCGCGTGCATAGCGCGCGAGAAACTCCGGTGAGCCGATTTCTTCCTTTGAAACGTCAAGCAACATCTGAGCCAATTCCCAGGCATCGCGCAGACCGAGGTTGAGTCCCTGACCCGCCACCGGATGCAGCGTTTGTGCGGCGTTGCCTACTGCAAGCGTTCGAGGCGCGGGAGTGATCGGGCCGCGGCGCAGCGAGAGCGGAAACGTCGCCCGGCGGCCCACGGAGCGGAAATCTCCTAGCCTTCCGCCGAAGGTTTTGCGCAGGCGCGAGAGGAAATCCCGATCGGAGAGTCCAAGCAGCTCGCTGGCGCTCCCAGGTCTCAGGCTCCAGACCAGGGCGTAGCGGTCTGAGTGCGGCAGCAAGGCGAGCGGCCCCTCGGTGGTGAAGCGCTCCCAGGCGACTCCGTGCCGAGGACGCTCGGCCGTCACTTCGGCCACGAGGGCATGTTGTCCATAGTCTCTGACATTCTGGGCCTGGCGAACCTGGCCGCCGTCGGCGAGGACGAGCAGCCGCGCGCGCACGGCGAATTCCTCTTCACCACGGGAAAGGCGCAGAGCGACTTCCTTGTCGACCGATTCCCAGCTGTTCAACGTGCCCTCAAAGACGGGCGTGCGCTTCTCAAGCTGCGCAAGAATCTCGGAATAGGCCGTGACGTAACCCAATGCCGGCAAGCCGTAATCAGCGCTGCGCAATACGGTACGTCCGAAACCCTGATGAGAAACATGGATCGTTTCAATCGTACTGTTTCGGATGGAGTTCCATGCTCCCAAGCGCTCCAGAATGAGGCGACTGCCGTGGGAGAGCGCGATCGGTCGGTCTGCAACGGCCGCTTTGTCTGTGATTCGGATAACAGACAGGGGGCTTTCCGACAGGGCAAGCGCGAGCGCACAGCCGACCGGACCTCCGCCGGCGATCGCGACATCCACCTCCGGCAGTTCACCCACGGCCGACGAGGGCCTCGATATCCCGAACCGATTTAGCCGCCGTCGAAGTCAATACTTCGCACCCGGTGGGCGTTACCACCACATCGTCCTCGATGCGCACTCCTATGTTCCAGAACTTCCGAGGCACGTCGTCGGCCGGCCGGATGTAGCAACCCGGCTCCACGGTCAGCGTCATCCCCGGCTCGAGGCGGCGCCATTCCCCGCGCGACCTGTATTCACCGGCGTCGTGGACGTCCAGGCCGAGCCAATGCCCGGTGCGGTGCATATAGAAGCGCTTGTAATCCTCGGCTTCGATCACTTTCTCGACGGTGCCGCGACACAGGCCCAAATCGACGAAGCCCTGTGCGAGAATTTTGACCGCAGCATCGTGCGGCTCGTTCCAACGCCTGCCAGCGATCACCGAGGCGATCGCAGCAGTTTGCGCGGCGAGTACCAGTTCGTAGACGTCTTTCTGTGGCCCGCTGAATTTTCCGCCCACGGGGAAAGTTCGCGTCAGATCGGAGGCATAACCGTCCAGCTCGCAGCCGGCGTCGATGAGCAGGAGATCCCCGTCGGCGAGCCGCGCATTGTTGTCACGGTAGTGCAGGATGCAAGCGTTGGCTCCGCCCGCGACGATCGGCCAGTAAGCGGGATATTGGGCGCCGCGGCGGCGAAACTCGTAGAGAAGCTCAGCTTCGATTTCGTATTCGCTGCGCCCGGGCCGGCTTGCCCGCATCGCCCGCTGGTGTGCGTCCGCCGAGATTGCCGCGGCGCGGCGCATCACGGCGATCTCGCCGTCGTCCTTGATGAGGCGCATCTCATCGAGTGCAACGCGCACATCGCGGATGTCGGCGGGCGCGGTGATCCCGGCGCGCGCCTGCGAGCGGACTTGGTTCAGCCAGCCCATGACACGCGTGTCCCAGCCGGCGTCGGCTCCAGGAGCGTAATAAAGTGCGGGCCGATTCGCGAGCAGTCTGGGCATGTGTTCGTCGAGTGTTTCGACGGGAAAGGCCTCGTCGAAACCAAATGTCTCCTTGGCGCCTTCGGGGCCGTAGCGCAGACCTTCCCAGAGTTCGCGTTCCGGATTGCGCTCGCGGCAGAAGAGAATCGACCGGGGTTTCTCTCCGGCCAGGAGGACGAGTACCGCGTCGGGCTCGGGGAAGCCGCTCAGGTAGTAGAAATAGCTGTCAAATCGGTATAGGTAGTCGCTGTCGCGGTTGCGGATATGTGCCGGGGCGGTTGGAATGATCGCGACGCCTTCGCCCATTTGCTGCTGTAAGGCGTGGCGGCGTTCGGTGCAGCGCGAGAGCTTGCTGGTCGTGTCCATTGAAGGGATTGTCGTCCGCTTTTCGGCGAGGATCAAGTGAACGATCCGTTCAGCACGGAAAGCCGCTCCGGTGTGCCGACGTCATGCCAGTTGCCGCGATGCATCTCGCCCGAGACCAGTCCGCGCGCCATCGCTTCGCGCAAGAGCGTTGCAAGCTGTGCTTTTGAACCGGGTCTGACGCTTGCGAAGAGCTCCGGACGGTAAAGACCGATGCCGCTGAAGGTGAGCTTGGAATGGCCCGCCTCGGCGACTTGCGCGCCATTCAGCGCGAAGTCTCCCTCACGATGATGCGGCGGATTCGCAACCAGCACCAGGTGCGCGAGATGCGGCTCCAGCTTGTAGCTCGCCAGAGTAGAAAAATCGAAATCGCAGAGGATGTCGCTGTTCACCGCGATAAACGGCGCGGCCCCGAGGAGCGGAAGCGCCTGCGTGATTCCGCCGGCGGTTTCGAGCGCTTCAGGTTCGTGGGAGTACCGGATCTTGGCGCCGAAACGACTCCCGTCGCCGAGAGCTGCCTCGATCATGCTCCCGAGGTGCGCGTGATTGATCACCATCTCTCGAATGCCAGAGCGTGTGAGCGCTTCGATCAGCCGGACGATCAGAGCCTTGCCGCGCACTTCGAGCAGCGGCTTCGGCATCGTGTCGGTGAGGGGTCGCATGCGCTCGCCGCGGCCGGCGGCGAGGATCATTGCTTTCATGATGTCCTCAGCGGCGAGCGCATCGTAAATTCGGGCGCTCGCCGCGCTCCGCGGCAAGGATCATTGCTTTCATCGCCAGCTCAGAAGGTGTATCCGACGCGCTTTTCCGTCGGTTCAAGCTGGTCGAGCAGGCGCACGAGGGGGGCAAGTTCCTTGTAGCGCTCGCAGGCGCGCCGCAGGTAACCCATCACGCGCGGCTGATCCTTGAGGTAGCCCTCTTTGCCGTCGCGGTAGAACAGTCGCGCGAAAATTCCCAGAACCTTGAGTTGACGCTGGACTCCCATCCACTCGAAATCTCGGTAGAACTCCGTGAAATCGCCGGCGACCGGAAGTCCCGCCTTCCGGGCCCGCTCCCAATAACGAATCGCCCAGTCGATCACGCGTTCTTCCTTCCAGACGATGTAGGCATCGCGCAGCAGAGAAACGAGATCGTAGGTGATCGGGCCGTAGACGGCGTCCTGGAAGTCGAGAATGCCGGGGCAGGGTTCGCTCACCATGAGATTGCGCGAGTGGTAGTCGCGATGCACGAAGACGCGCGCTTGTCCGAGGTTGTTTTCCAGGAGAATCGAGAAAACCTTCTCTAGAGTTTCGCGCTGGTCCGTATCGAGCTCGCGCTGCAGCTGGCGTGCGACATACCAGTCCGGAAACAGACGCAATTCCCGCTCGAGCAGCGACCTGTCGTAGTCGGGCAGCGTTCCGGGACGGCTTGCCAGTTGAATCCGGATCAGGGCATCGAGCGCGTCGCCGTAGAGTTGCGCCGCGCTTCCGTCATCGAGCGCGTCCAAGTAGGTGACGGTGCCCAGATCCGAAAGCAGCAGAAATCCCTGTTCGAGTTCCTGCGAGACGATCGCCGGAACGTGCACGCCGGCTGCGGCGAACAGATGTGCAATGCGCACGAAGGTCCGGCAGTCCTCCTTCTCCGGAGGCGCGTCCATCGCGATGAGGGACGGTTGCGCCTCGCCTCGACGGACACGGAAATAGCGCCGGAAGCTCGCGTCGTCGGAGGCAGGCGCGATGCTGATGTCGCCACCCCCGAGCGTCGCCTTCAGCCAACGCCGCAGTTGCTCGGTGCGGTCCAAAAATCCTCCGGAAACAAAGAATTGCCTTCGCCGCTGAATTGTGCGATTTTACACCCGCGACGACCGGCCCAATCTTTCAAGCTTCCCGCCCATGCCCCGCCTACGTGCCCGCCTCACGGCGTTGGCTATTGCGCTATTTTGTTCTGCGGCAGCGTATGCGCAGGGGCAGGGCCTTCAGCTGCGGCGCTCAACTGAGGATCGATCAAAGTCCGAATCCGCGCCGATTGTCCTCGATGCGGACCGCATTGAAGGGGTTCCCGGAGGGGACACGACGGCACGAGGTAACGCCAGCTTGCGTCGAGGCGATTTGTCGATCCGCGCCGACACCCTGAAGTATCAGGAGGAAAACGAGGAGGTCGAGGCCCTCGGCAACGTGCGTCTTGAACGCTCCGGCGACATCTTGAGGGGCACCGCCCTGAAGTATTCGATCGGTGATGAGACCGGTCTATTCGAGAAGCCCGACTTCATTCTCGCCCCGCGCAAGAAGTCCGACAGGCCACCGGTTTCGTTGCGCGGGCAGGCGGAAACATTCGAGTTCCTCGGAGAGGACCAGTACAGGATCAAAGACGGCTTTTTTACCTCCTGTAAGCCCGGCGACGACGGTTGGCGGCTGATGGCGGATGAGCTCGATCTGGATTTCACGCGCGACGTGGGCACCGCACGAGGCGCCAGATTGTATTTCGAGGGGGTGCCTATCATCGCGGCGCCCTCATTCGATTTCTCGCTCAACAACCAGCGCAAATCCGGCTTCCTTCCGCCCTCCATCGGCACGACCGGTAAGAGCGGACCCGAAGCCGCCATACCGTACTATCTGAATCTAGCGCCCAACTACGATCTCACGCTCACCCCGCGTTACATGGAAAAGCGCGGGCTGCAGATCGCCGAGCAATTCCGTTATCTGCAGAAGAACTATAACGGCGAGTTCAAGGCCGAGGTGCTCCCACAGGATCAGGCCGCCGATCGCAGCCGCTCTGCGATGTCCCTGACCCATTCTTACAACCGAGACGGCGCTCTGGTGGGAGGGCTGAACCTGAACAAGGTGTCCGACGATAACTATTTCCGGGACTTGGCCACCCGGATCAACATCACTTCCCAGGCGGCTCTGCCGCGCGAAGGCTTTCTGACCTACAACGGAAAATGGTGGCAGACAGGCAATTATTCGGCCACCGTCAAGGTTCAGCGGTTCCAAATCCTCCAGGACCCGGACAACCCGATCGTGGCGCCCTACAGCCGCACCCCGCAACTTACCTTGTCTGCCCTGCGTCAGGACGTCGGCGGGTTCGATATCGCGTCTGCAGCCGAGTTCGTCGATTTCAGCCACCCCAGTCTGGTAAACGGCAAGCGCACAACGTTCTATCCGAGCTTGAGCCTGCCGCTTGTCAGCTCCGGTGCCTTTCTCACACCGAAAGCCGGTTTCAACTACACGTATTACTCCTTATCGCAGAACGCTTCGGGAGCGGTTCCACTGGGGATCGAACCCGGCACGAGTCCCGTCATGGAACAGAACCCCCAGGGAACGCCGAACACGATCAGCCGCGCGCTTCCGATCTATAGCCTGGACAGCGGTTTGATGTTCGAACGGGACGCGCAGTTTCAGGGCCAGGCCGTAACCCAGACGCTCGAACCGCGTCTGTACTACGTGCGCATTCCGTTCCGCGATCAGAATCAGATTCCGCTGTTCGACACAACCGTCGCTGACTTCAGCTACGCGCAGATTTTTTCCGAAAATATGTTTGCCGGTGGCGACCGTATCAACGATGCCAACCAGCTCACCGCCGCGATTACGTCCCGCATGCTTTTGACCTCAAGCGGCCAGGAAGTGCTGCGCGGTACCTTCGGCCAGCGCTTCTACTTCAAGGATCAGCAGGTGACGCTCAATCCTACTGACGTGCCGCGCACTTACAACGCTTCCAACCTGCTGGCCGCGGCGTCGGGACGCGTAGGGCAATACTGGACCATGGAGGGTGCCACCGAATACGATCAACGCGATTTCCGCACCGAGCGACTGACCTTGGCGGTGCGTTACAGGCCCGAGGGGCTCAAGACCGTCAATCTGAGCTACCGGTATCTGAGCGGGGACGTGACGCAGACGGGCCCCACCAAGCAGGTCGACCTTTCTGCGCAGTGGCCGCTTGGCGGGCGCTGGTACAGCGTGGGACGATTCAACTATTCGCTGAACGACAGTCGAATCGTCGAAGCCATCGGAGGTTTCGAATACGGAGCCGACTGCTGGGTGAGCCGCCTCGTGATGCAGCGCTTCGCTCTGACGGCCGGCACGTCGTCGTCGAGCTTGTTCCTGCAGCTGGAGCTGAACGGTTTCTCGCGCATTGGGTCGAATCCACTCGAGGCCTTGAAACGGAGCGTTCCGGGGTACCAGCGGATCAACGCACCGTCCCCCGGCACGAACCCCGATCGTCCCTTTGATCTCTATGGCCCATGAGTTTCGCAATTTGCACGCGCATCCGGTGTGGATCGATGACAATGTCGGAAAATAGGGCGGATTGAACAACCAATGCGGCAAAGGCTTAAGCGTGATTGAGTGCCCCGAGACCGGAAAATGAATCGATGAGAATTCATCTCTTTATTCTGATGTTGGTCGCGCACGGGACCGCGCTTGCTCAGGATGTGCGTCCGGAGGAGGCCGCGCGGACGCGTATCGTCGTGATCGACCGCATCGTCGCCGTAGTCAACAAGGAAGTCATCACGCAGTACGAGCTGGCCGAGCGGATGAATCGGGTGCTGAAAGATCTGGAGCGGCGCGGGACGTCTCTGCCCGATCGCGGCGAAATCCAAAAGCAGGTGCTCGATCGCCTCGTCATCGAGAAAGTGCAGCTTCAGTTTGCCCGGGAGACTGGATTGCGGGTCGACGACCTCGAACTCGATCGCACCCTCAACCGAGTGGCCGAGGGAAACAAGCTATCCCTGACTGAATTCAGGCAAACGCTCGAGCGCGACGCGATTCGCTTCGAAGTGTTTCGAGAGGAATTGCGCGATGAAATTCTGATGAATCGCCTGCGCGACCGGGAGGTTACCGGCAAGCTCACAGTGAGCGAGGGGGAAATCGAGAACTTTCTCTCCGAGCAGAGCGAAAGAAAGGAACTGGGGACCGAATACAATCTCGCACATATTCTTGTGCGGGTACCCGAACAAGCCAGTCCCGAGCAGTTGGGGGCCCGGCGCGCCCGTGCCGAGGAAGCGCTCAAAAGGGTCAAGGACGGAGTGGACTTCGCGCAGCTTGCCGCCACGTACTCCGATGCGCCGGATGCCCTGCAGGGCGGGATCATGGGCTGGCGCAGCCAGGACCGGCTGCCGGAGTTGTTCGTCGAGGCGCTGGCGAAGCTCAAACCCGGCGAGGTCAGCGACGTCTTGCGCAGCCCGGCCGGATTCCACGTGCTCAAGCTCGTCGATCTGCGCGGGGCCGGGGCGCCGCTGATGGTGGAACAGGCGCATGTCCGCCATATCCTGGTGCGGACCAATGAGCTCGTTTCCGAAGACGATGCCAAGAGGAAGCTCGTCAACCTGCGCGAGCGAATCGTAAACGGGGTGAATTTTACCGAGCTCGCGCGGCTGAATTCGGACGACAGCTCCGCTTCGCGCGGCGGCGATCTGGGGTGGGTTTATCCGGGCGACACGGTGCCGGAATTCGAACGGGCTTTCACGGACTTGAAACCGATGGAGGTGAGCCAGCCCGTCAAGACTCCATTCGGATGGCATCTCATCCAGTTGATCGAGCGGCGCACCGCGGATATGTCCTCCGAGCGCAGGCGCATCGAGGCGCGCAAGGCTCTGTTGGAGCGCAAAGGGGACGAAGCCTATCAGGAATGGCTGCGTCAGTTGCGTGATCGTGCCTACGTCGAGTTGCGGCTCGAAGAGCGGTGAACGCCCGGCCAGAGAAACCGACGGTGGCAAGTTCCCGTGTTTCCTCGGGCACGAATTCCATGCCGGTCGTCGCGGTGACTTCCGGGGAACCCGCAGGCATAGGCCCAGATATCTGTCTTGCTCTTGCCCGACGCCGGTTTTCCGCACGTATCGTGGTTCTCGGAGATCGCGAGACGCTCCAGGACCGTGCCCGGCAGCTGGGTGTGCAAGTGCGGCTGTGTGATCCCGGGACGGAACTTACGCAAGACTCGATCGAATGCCTGCACGTTGCCCTTCCCTACGCTTGTCGGGCAGGCGCACTGGATCGGCGCTCCGCGCCCTATGTGATTTCGCTGCTCGATCGCGCGATCGAGGGCTGCAGGACCGGCCAGTTTGCTGCGCTCACCACCGCACCGGTGCACAAGGGCATCATCAACGACGGCGGTATTCCCTTCATCGGCCACACTGAGTATCTCGCCGAGCGTACCGGTGCCGCCCACGTGGTAATGATGCTGACGGGCGGGGGTCTGCGCGTCGCGCTCGCGACCACGCATCTCGCCCTGAAGGACGTGCCGCGTGCATTGACGCGCGAGAGCCTCGAGCGAACCCTCCGGGTGCTCTGTTCTGAGCTCATCCGCCGGTTCGGCATCTCGGCGCCGCGGATCCTGGTCGCGGGTCTGAATCCTCACAGCGGCGAAGGCGGTCATTTTGGGCGCGAGGAAATCGAAGTGATCGGCCCCGTTCTCGAGAAATTGCGCACGGAAGGTTTTCAGCTCACAGGGCCCTTGCCGGCGGATACCCTATTTGTGCCGGATCGGCTCGCCAAGGCCGATTGCGTACTCGCCATGTATCATGATCAGGGGCTTCCAGTGCTCAAATACGCGAGCTTCGGAATGGGGATCAACGTCACGCTCGGCCTGCCGATGATCCGTACCTCGGTCGACCACGGCACCGCGCTCGATCTGGCCGGCACCGGGCGCGCGGATCCCGACAGCCTCTTCGTGGCAATCGAAGCGGCGATCGAGATGGCGCAAGCCGGGGCGCGGGCGGCGAGTTAGGCCGCAGTGGCGACGCGTCGGCATGTCCCTCGAAAAAGATTCGGCCAGCACTTTCTAGTCGATCGAGAGACGATCGAGCGCATCGTTTCCGCGATTGATCCGCGGCGCGGCGATCATATTGTCGAAATCGGCCCCGGACTGGGGGCGCTCACCGATCCGCTGCTTGAGCGCGTCGAGCACCTTCATGTGGTCGAGCTCGACCGAGACCTGAGCGAGCGCCTGCGCGAGCGCTACCCCGCCGGGCGGCTCGCGGTGCACCAAATCGATGCGTTGCAGTTTGATTTCACCGCGCTGCCGTCACCGCTCAGAGTGGTAGGCAACCTGCCCTACAATATTTCCACACCGCTCCTGTTCCACGTTGCCGATGCAGCCGCCCGGTGCGCCGATCTGCATTTCATGCTGCAGTATGAGGTCGTCGAACGCATGATCGCGAAGCCATCTGAACCCGAGTACGGGCGCCTGTCGGTCATGCTGCAGTACCGTTTCCGCCTCGAGCGGCTTTTCACGGTCGCCCCTGAGTCATTTCGACCCCCACCCAAGGTCCGTTCTGCCGTTGTGCGGCTCGTGCCGCGGCCCTTGTCGGAGCTCGATGCCCTGAATGAGGCGGACTTTTCGAAGATGGTCTCCCAGGCGTTTTCGATGCGGCGAAAGACTCTGAGGAATAATCTCTCCGGTCTGATCTCCGCATCTGAACTCGACAAACTCGGTATCGACCCGGGCCGGCGCGCGCAAACCCTGCCCGTTGCGGCTTTTGTCACGCTCGCCAACCTGCTTGTACAAAGACGCACCTAGACCCCGTGAACGCCTGCTGGCAAAATGGTGTATAGATATGGAAGTCTGAAGCGGGAGGAAGAGCATGGGCCTTCTTGACGACCTGAAAAAACAGGCGGACTTGGTGAAGACCCAGCAGATTCTTCAACAGAATCTGCAGGGGGATAAACTCAAGCTGGTCGAAGACAAGATGAAGCAGACGTTCCAGTACGTGCACGAGTTGCTCAAGCAGCTCGGCGTGGTGAAACCCACCAGCCCGCTGGTCTATTCGATCCCCGGAGTCGCGGATTTCAGGAATCTCTTGTTCACCGAGTCGTTTATCGACTACCGGAAAAAGCGAATCAACGACAAGGAATACTTCGACACGACCCATTTCTTCGTCAAGTGGGCGCGTCCCGACACGGTGGTGATCGAGAAGGACATGCCCCCCGCGATGCAGCGGATCCGGGAGTCGCTGTGGCTCAGCAAGGTCAAGTTCGTTGAGGAGGAGAAGAAGAACGCCAAGGGTTTCGTCGTCGGCGCCAAGTTCACCGTCCCAGCCGCGGTTCTGACCGACATCGTCATCAAGGCGGACCATGAGCAAGGCAAACTGCTCTTCCAGGCGACGCATCTGTTTGGCCTCGGAGTGGAATACCTCTCGGTCCCGGCGCAGGAAGTCAGTGACGACATGCTGGAAGATTTCGCCAAAGCGCTGATCGGGCAGCAAAGCGAGATCCGCAAATACCGTGTTGCGGGGGCGCCCGGAATGGTTCGCTGAAGGCCGTCGGACGGCGCCGCTATCGCGCGCGGCGTGTCAGACCTTTTCGAGCCTACTTGCGCTCGATCAGTTCGATCTTGTAGCCGTCAGGATCTTCAACAAAGGCGATCACCGTGGTGCCGTGCTTCATGGGCCCGGCTTCGCGCGTCACCTTTCCTCCCCGCGTTCGCACTTCCTCGCAGGCCTTGCGGGCGTCGTCCACCGCGATCGCGACGTGACCGTAGGCGCCGCCGAGTTCGTATTTTTCCACACCCCAGTTGTGGGTCAACTCGAGTACCGCCGTTTCCGATTCATCGCCGTAGCCGACAAAGGCCAGGGTGAATTTCCCATCCGGATAGTCGTTGCGGCGGAGGAGCCGCATACCGAGAACCTGGGTGTAAAAGCGCAGCGACCGCTCCAGATCGCCGACTCGCAACATGGTGTGAAGAATTCGCATGGGTGCACTCCTATAGATCCGGCAATGTTCGCGCCAGGGTGTTCAATTCGCGCCGTGCGGACCGGTGGCCCGGGTAAAGCAGCGAAACGATATCCCAGAAGCGCGGCGAATGGTTGAGCTCGCGCAGATGGGCGAGCTCGTGCGCAGCCACGTAGTCTACGAGATGCGGCGGCAACATCATCAGGCGCCAGTTGAGGAGTATTCGCCCGTCGTGGCCGCAGCTGCCCCAGCGGGTCTGAGCGTTGGAAAGGCCAATGCTCGAAGTGCGAAGCCCGTGCGGGCGCGCCAGCTCCGCGACCCGCTCACTGAAGAACTCCAGCGCGCGCTCCCTTATCCATTCGAGCGCTCGCTCGCGAAAGCTCGCTCCGTCCGCGAGTCCGAATTCGAGCTGGTCATCGGAGAGCCGTACGCCGATTTCGCCCTGTCGAAGCACCAGCGTCACGGTTCGGCCCAACCACGGCAGCTTCGTCCCCGCCTGCCACACGAGCGGCTGCCGGCGTGGCGCAGCGAGGCGCTTGCGGATCCAGCCCTCCTTTTCCAGGATGAACGCCTCGACTTCCGCGACCGTGGCATGGCGCGGGGCGCGCGCCTCGACCTGGTCTCCATCGACGAACAGGGCGATGGTGCGCCGCCTAGCGCGCACGAGGTGGTAACTCAGAATTCCGCCGGCGAGCTGAAGTTGGCGAAGACGCCCGGCGTTCTCCGCTCGCGGCGAGACGTCAAACGGAAGTTGCAGTTGCCTCAGCGCCGGGGACATAGACTCGCCATGCGGCCCTCGATCCATTTCTCGACCGACAGGTTCAGCGACTCCGGCGTGTGAGCGTGCGAATCGATCGGTGGTCCAACCTCCACCGTCACGGTTCCTGGATGCTTGAGAAAAGCCTTGCGGCCCCAAAACAGCCC
>DATHHS010000104.1:0-2358 GCA_035317085.1 Burkholderiales bacterium | reverse complement strand
GCGAAAGTTCGGTCAGCTCCGGCAGGCTGAACATCCCCCGCCCCGAATCGCCGATGAGGCTCGGCGCAAGGTAAACGAGGAGTTCGTCCACAACTCCCGCCTGGAGCAGCGAGCCGTTCAGCTTCGCACCCGCCTCGACGTGGATCTCGTTGAGTTCCCGCCGCGCGAGGTCCTGCATCAGCTCGAACAGTTCGACTTTGCTACTGTCGTTCGGGATGATGGCGACTTCGGCCCCCGCCTGTTTCAGCGAGGCGATCCTCTTTGCATCGTTGACCGCGCCTACGACAAGGGTCTTCCCCTCCTTCAGGAGACGCGCTGAAGGGGACGTCTCGAATTTCGAATCGACCACGATCTTCAAGGGCTGCCTCGAAGTGTCCACGCCGCGCACGTTGAGCTGCGGGTCGTCGTCCCTTACCGTGCCGAAGCCGGTGAGTATCGCGCACGCGCGCGCGCGCCAGCGATGTCCATCTGCCCGAGCGACCTCTCCTGTGATCCACTGGCTCTTGCCATTGGCGAGTGCGGTACGCCCATCGAGACTCGCCGCGATCTTCATGCGCACCCAGGGCCGGCCTCGGGCCATGCGCAAAACGAATCCGATATTGAGTTCGCGCGCTTCGTCTTCTTTCAGCCCGAGCTCGATGACCATTCCGGCGGCGCGCAGCTTGGCGAAGCCTGAGCCGGCGACTTTCGGGTTGGGATCCTGGATCGCCGCGACCACGCGCTTGACCCCGGCCGCGATGACTGCGTCGACGCAAGGCGGTGTGCGGCCGTGATGGCTGCAGGGCTCGAGATTGACGTAGAGCGCAGCGCCACGCGCGCGATCGCCGGCCTCTTTCAGTGCCAGTACTTCCGCGTGCGGAAGACCGGCCTTCTCGTGCCAGCCGCTGCCGACGACTGCGCCGTCTCTGACGACGACGCAGCCGACGCGCGGGTTGGGGGTCGTGGTGTAGAGCCCGCGCCCGGCAAGAGCAAGTGCCTGACCCATGAATTCATGGTCGGCCGCGGAGAACATTTACTTTTCGGCGCGGCGCGTGCGCTTGCTGCCGGGTTTCTTCACCTCGAGAATCGCGTCACGGAAGTCGTCCACGCGCTGGAAATCCTCGTAGACCGATGCAAAGCGGATGTAGGCGACGTCATCCATTTTTTTCAGCTCGCGCATCACCATCTCGCCGATCACGCGGCTTGGGATCTCGCGCTCGCCGAGCGCGAGAATACGCTGCTCGATCCGGTTGACCGCCTGGTCGACATATTCGGTGGGCACCGGCCGCTTGTGCAGAGCGCGCATGAAGCCGGTGCGGATTTTTTCGCCGTCGTAGGGGACGCGGTTGCCGTTCGTCTTCACCACCATGGGCATGGAGAGCTCGACGCGTTCGTAGGTGGTAAAGCGCTTTTCGCACGTCTCGCACTGGCGCCGGCGACGCACGCTGTCGCCGTCCTCGGATTCCCGCGAGTCGATGACCGCCGTATCCTCGGCCTTGCAGTACGGACATTTCATCGTGTTTCCCCGCGGCTAGACGGCCGCAACGCGTTGGGCGCCGGCGGGCTCCACCGCGCGGTAGACCGGGAAGCGACGACAGAGTTCGATGGTCTCGGTTGCGATCCCCTCGATCGCTTTTTCGTCGCGCGGAGCATCGAGCACGTCGGCGATCAGATTCCCGAGACGCTCGACCTCGGGCTCGCGAAATCCGCGCGTGGTCATCGCAGGCGAACCCAGGCGGACGCCGCTCGTGACGGTGGGCTTTTCCGGATCGTTCGGTATTGCGTTCTTGTTGACGGTCATGTGCGCACGGCCGAGCGCCGTTTCCGCTTCTTTGCCGGTGATTCGCTTCGCGCGCAGATCGACGAGGAACATGTGGCAGTCGGTGCCGCCGGAAACAATGCGCAGTCCGCGAGCCTGCAAGGTCTTCGCCAGGGCTTTCGCGTTAGCGATGACCTGCGCCTGGTAGTCGCGGAAGCCCGGCTCGAGCGCTTCCTTGAAAGCGACCGCTTTTGCGGCAATCACGTGCATCAACGGTCCGCCCTGCAGGCTCGGAAAGATCGCGGCGTTGAGGATCTTCTCGTGCTCCGCGCCGGCGAGTATCAGCCCGCCACGCGGCCCGCGCAGCGTCTTGTGCGTGGTGCTCGTCACGAAATGCGCGATGCCGACCGGGCTCGGGTACAGACCGGCGACGATGAGCCCCGCGTAGTGCGCGACATCGGCCATGAGGTAGGCGCCGATTCCGTCGGCGATCGCACGCAAACGCTTCCAGTCGATTACCCGGGAATACGCCGAGGCGCCCCCGACGATCATGCGCGGGCGATGCGTGCTCGCGAGCCGCTCGACTTCATCGTAGTCGATGCGCTCGTCCGCATCGAGCC
>DATHHS010000103.1:0-12463 GCA_035317085.1 Burkholderiales bacterium | reverse complement strand
TCGGATTTCGGCGAGATGTTCATCGGCAAGTTCAATCCGAAGACGCTCAAGCTCGTCGAGTATCCGATCCAGAAGTTCAAGGACAGGGCGCCGACCGGACTGCTGAGCATCGAGTTCGACCGCGACGGCAAGATCTGGTTCGACTCGATGTATCAAGGTTCGCTCGGCCGCCTCGATCCGAAAGACGGCAAGATCGCCTATTACCCGCTGGCGCCGGAATACAACGACGACACCGTGCAGCTGAATTTCACGGGACTCCGGCATGACGTCGACGGCAAGGTCTGGACTAAGAGCGTGGGCACCCAGCACATCTTCCGGCTCGACCTGGCGACCAACAAATGGGAGCGCTTCCACCCGGCCGACTACCTGCCGGCGGACAAGGTCAAAGGCGCCAGCATCTACCAGGTCATATCGGATTCCAAAAACAATCTGTGGATGGCCGAATTCACCGACGGCCATCTCGGGAAGATCGACGCCAAGACGACGAAAGTGACGTGGTACCCGTTGCCCATGGCGCACGCCCGCGCCCGCCGCATGAACATAGACGACCAGGACCGCATCGTGGTGACCGAATATCGCGGCAACAGGGTCACCACGTTCGACACCAGGGCGGAGAAGTTCACGGTATACGACATGCCGGCCCGCACTTATCCCTACCGGGCCAATTTCGACAAGAACGGCGAAATCTGGGCGTCGACGATGCATACCGACCGAGTCGTGCGACTCGATCCCAAGACCGGCAGCGCGGTGCAATACCTGATGCCGTCCGACACCAACATGCGCACGGTGTTCGTTGACAACACGACGACACCGGTGACGTTCTGGGTCGGCAGCAACCACGACCACCGGATCGTGAAGGTTGAGCCACTCGACTGAACCGCGGTATGGTTCTGTCCTACCGGACCGGTCGTTCCCATAAACCGCCAAACACGCCGATGAGAAAGGCAAAGCTCGCCGCGCTGCTGTTGCTCGTTGCGTTCGCAGCGCCGGCGAGGGCGCTGTTCTGGTCCATCGAGACCGTCGACCACCCTTCGAACGCGGCCGTCGGCCAGGAGTCGTCGATCATTCTCGACTCTGCCGGTCGCCCACACATCGGATACCGCGACACCATTAACGAGAGTGTCAAGTACGCGCGCAAGAACGCGAACGGGACTTGGACGATCGAGATCGTGGACAGCCCGGGCTTCGCGGGCACAGGCGTGTCGCTCGCCCTGGACCCGTCCGGCGCTCCGCACCTCACCTACTACTCGGGGAGGAGCATTACCAGCACCGGCGACGTCAGGTACGCAAGCCGCTCGTGCTGGTTCTTCGGCATCTTCTGCTCGTGGTCGAAGGAAACGATCGCCGCCGGGGTGTTCTCGACTTCCCAGGCCGGCAATACCTCGCTCGGCTTCGACGCGTCGGGCAACCCGAACGTCAGTTACTTCGATCACACCGCGCGTCAGCTCAAGTGGGCGAGGAAGATAGGCGGCTCGTGGTCGATCGCGAACGTGGTGGCGACCTCGGGCGGCAGCGTCTCGCAGGCGCTCGACTCCGACGGCTTTCCGCATCTCGTCTTCAGCGGCTCGAGCGGCACGGTGAACTACGTTCGCATCATCTGCGTTTTCATCCTGTGCGGGTGGAACCTCAATCCGGTCGATTCGGGCCTGGCGGGCACGCTTCGCCTCGACGCCAACGGCCAGCCGCACCTGAGCTACGCCCAGGGCGCGAACATCCGCTACGCCGTCGGCGCGTGCCCGGCCTCCAACCCCTGCACTTGGACGACCGAGCTCGTCGGCTCGGCCGGCCAACCGCTGCGTCCGTCGCTCGCGCTGGATGCCTGCACCACCCCGCATATCGCGTTCCTGCGCCAGCGGGGGACCGGAGTCGCGGATCTCGTCTATGCCAAGCGGGCCGGGGCCTGGAACCTCGAAACGGCCGATCTCGACGCGAGCAGCACGGTCGTGGTGTCGATCACCCTCGATGCCGGCAACAACCCGCACATCAGCTACCAGGGATTCACCGGCCAGCCGTTGAAGCACGCGAGCGGCTCGGGCCATGCGCTGACCTCCAGCCGGCGACTGCCCGAGGCGGCACCGAAGGCGGCGACGTCGGAGGATGCTCCGAAACCCCGCCCGCGCAAACGCTCGGAGCTGGCTCCGCCGACGATGGCGGCCGGGCCCGCGGCAGCGTGCGGCGCGCCCCGTACTTAATTCGGAGTGGTCACTGCCACGGAGAACTAGGGGGGTAGGGTGGCCGATGGGACTCGAACCCACGACAACCGGAATCACAACTGACCCGATGTGATGCATTGTCCAATCGACACCCCTTTTTCCCCTCAACCACTTACGCTACTACTACCGCCTGCAAATCCGTAGGTCGCGCTGAAACTTTCACGCCTAGTGCCTGATCGATCATCGCAACGTAGGGCCGGAGGTGCTCGATGAAGAGATGCGTGTAGCCATCGATGGCCTCTTTCCCCAACGACCAGTCTCCAAGTCGCGCTCGTATCTCACGCGGCACACCACGCTGCGCGAGCCAAGAATTGGCGCAATGACGCATCGTGTGTAGGGTTACCCCCTCGGGTAGTCCTGATCGCTTAAGGTGACAACAATCCGTCCAGGGTGCGGCTCGGTTACAACGCAAATGAAGATAAGTTGTTTTGTGTACGGTAACGCACAGAATTCCAGAGAAGACTGGACAATTATTTCCGACGCGCGCTAGTTGAGTTATTTTTTCGGATGCCGAGGACCGCTATGCGAATTGCGAATCCGCGTAGCTATGCTTACTTGGAAAAATGTCTACCTGGATACGATCGTCACTTAATCCGCCGCGTATTTTTTGACCTGTTCACAAAGCATATTCAAATCCACAGGCTTTTTTAGAAACCCATCAACACCCATTTCCTTGGCCTTGGTTGCAAGGCCGTGAACGCCGGAGATTATTATAGTTTTCGCGTTTTTCGCATTGGTACTCTTCCGTATATTAAGCAGAAACTCCGCGCCGCCCATGGTGGGCATAGTCAGATCAAAGAGAATGACCTGAGGACATAAGCCCTTCTCAATGAGATGTATCGCTTCAGCTCCATTTTCCGCCAAATGTACCTCATTGGATGGGCTTTTGAGGGCTCTGAAAAAGAGTTCGCGAAGAGCGATGGAGTCCTCGACGACCAACACGGTTTTTCTTTGTACTAAATTCATCAAGATTCCTAAATTTCGATGCCCAGCTAAAATAAGTTATGGTGAATACGTCGCAAAATCACGCAAATTCTAGCGATAAAAACCTCCGTAAACAGGCGGAAGTCAACTTAGAGAAAGCAAACGAGATTTTTGCGTTGCTTGTCGACGCCGTCGAGGACTATGCCATTTTCGCCATGGATCTCGATGGAACTATCTTAACTTGGAATTCAGGCGGGAAACGCCTTAAAGGTTATTCCGCCTATGAGGCCATTGGCCGGAATTTTTCCATCTTTTATTCAAAAGAAGACGTTGAGCGAAATCACCCGCAAGAAGAGCTTAAGCTTGCCGCAAAAAACGGCAAATATGAAGAAGAGGGTTGGCGGCTCAAAAAAGACGGCTCTAGATTCTGGGCGAATATTGTCATCACCGCCCTCAGAGATTCCACTGGATCACTATGCGGCTTTGGGAAGGTCACTCGAGATCTGACCGAGCGAAGAAATGCCGAACTTGCATTGCGAAAAAGCGAAGAACGCTTTCGTTCGATGGTTGAGGACGTTCAAGATTACGCCATCTTTATGCTCGACCCTGAAGGTAATGTGTCCTCCTGGAATCTAGGCGCCGAAAGGAGTAAAGGCTATACGGCCAAAGAAATTATCGGCCGCCATTTTTCGACCTTCTATCCCGCGGAAGATATTCAAAACGGCAAGCCTAAATTCGAACTCGAACAGGCCTTAGCCAAAGGAAGATTCGAAGATGAAGGCTGGCGCGTCGCTAAAAACGGCACGAAATTCTGGGCAAACGTAATCATCACTCCGATTTACGCAAATGCAAAAACACTGCTTGGTTTTTCGAAGGTCACGCGAAATTTGAACGAAAGAAAATTGACCGAAGATAAACTCAAGACTGCATTTACCGATCTTGAGCAGAGAGTTCAAGCACGAACCCTCGATTTAACTCGTGCTAAAGCCCGAGCCGAAGAAGCCATTATTGCCCGTGATCGTTTTTTCTCCATGGCTTCCCATGAGTTGAAAACTCCGTTGTCCTCTTTGAAAATGCAGGCGCAGTTACGCAAGCGAAGTGTGCTTCGTGGAGATCTCTCGGATTTTTTACCTGAGAATCTTATCGCCCTCTGTGACAATGACGAGCGCCAAATAAATCGACTTAGTCAGCTTGTCGAAAATATGCTGGACATCTCAAAGTTGACATCTGGTGCGTACCAACTTGAAACTGAAAACTTCAAACTTCGTGATTTAATTAATGAAGTCGTCAAGCTGCTTGGACCAAATCTTGAGGAATCTAAGAATATTTGCCGAATTGAGTGCCCCGATAACCTGGCTGGAACTTGGGACAAGACTCGCCTCGGTCAGGTATTCACCAATCTTCTCTCAAACTGCTCAAAATATGCCCCCGGATCGCCAATTGAAATCGTAGCCGCAGAGGGTAAGAAAGCCGTGACGATCGAGGTTAAAGACTCGGGGCCGGGTATCCAAAAGGACAAACAACTAAAAATCTTTAATCCTTTCGAAAGAGCCAACGTGAACGAAGCGACCGGCCTTGGACTTGGACTATACATTATCCGGCAGATTATCGAGGCTCACGGTGGCGACATTCAGCTCAAGAGTAATCCGGGAGAAGGGACTGCTTTCACAATCCATCTTCCCAAAGTTTTACCGGTTAGATCGGAGAAACATTAATGGTAATCCGCGTTTTAGTTATTGATGACGATATAGACATACGACGAAATCTTCGGCGCTTACTGGAGTCGGAGGGTTACGAGGTGGCGTTGTGCGAACACGGTCAACTGGCGCTCGATTATCTAAACGCCGCCACTGTTCTTCCAAACCTTATGATTCTCGATCTTATGATGCCTGTTATGGACGGATTTGAGTTTAGGAAAAGACAGCAAGAGATACCGAGACTCGCCCACATCCCCCTGATCATTATGACCGCCGACGGGCGCATTGATGAAAAAATGATCAGGACGTCCGCGCAGGTCTCCGTTCGCAAGCCTGCGGACATCGACACAATTCTTCACGCGGTAAAACAGGTTTGCTAGACCCAGACGCACAGACGCGGCAATCAGCGACCTCGGGATCGTCAAGCGCCAACTCGGTGAAGAAGCCCCCAAAGGTGTTCTGTTGACCGCGCTACTGTCGGAAAAGCTAAAGCTCATTCCCGGCGGGGCAACGCGGAAGCGATCCGAGAAGACATAGTAGCCGCCAGCGGCGACCACGGAACGCAAGTGCCTCCGTGCGAGATTCTGGGTAGAGTCAGCTTGCAGTGACTGTGACGAAAACCGTGCTTGTTGACCAACGTTTGCTCAGTTTGGCTTCAGTAGCACAGATTACGTCACAGGCGAAAGCAAGCAAATTGGGCTGGCGCTGCTTTTTGCGTTACGGAACAAGAGAGTATTTGGGGTGGCCGATGGGACTCGAACCCACGACAACCGGAATCACAATCCGGGACTCTACCAGCTGAGCTACGGCCACCGTCGATCGGCAGAATTATACCGTAGAGATTCTCAAGACTGCGTATCTAGAGTTTCGACAGGATGTCGCGGAACTTCGCTTCCACCTTGCGGCGAAGTTCGGGACTGGCGCGCGCCACCGGCGGAAAGTCCTTCAGCATCTCGAACGGCCGGCACGCGTCGATCACGGCGCGCGAGTTCCAGGTCGTGCCGCGCGGAATGCGCGGGTCCAGAGGGCCGCTCCACATCTTGCGGATGATGTCGATGTCCTCCGCCGGATCGCAGCGCGTGCACATCGCCCAGAGCACGTCGAACAGATTCGTGGGGTCGATGTCGTCCTCGACCACGACGACGAACCGGCCGAGATAGGATCCGGACTGGCAGCTCGCCGCGGCCATGGCGGCCTGCTTGGCGTGGCCGGCAAAGGCCTGCATGATGGCGATGACGTTGAACATGCGCGCGCCGCCCGCTTCGTGGCACCAGACGCCTTTCACTCCGGCGACGCCGGCGCGCTCGACTTCGTCCCAGATCATCCCGGACTTCATCACGCACTTGCTGTAGGAGAAATCCGACGGCGGGCGCATCGGCGTCGCCATCGTCAGGATGGGATCGTTGCGGTGGTAGATGCGTTGCACGCGGATGACCGGCTGCTCGCTCTTGCCGCCGGCGTAGTAGCCGGTGAATTCGCCGAACGGTCCCTCCGGGGCGACATCGCCGGGGAGCATCTCTCCTTCGAGAACGATCTCCGCGTGGGCGGGCATGGGTAGGCCGTGGAGCTCGCTCTCGATCACGTCGAACGGCTCGCCGCGGTGTCCGCCCGCATAGTCGTATTCGGAAAGCCCGAAACGCAGCTCGTTGCCGCCTGCGAGAAAGAGCATGGGGTCGTGGCCGCAGGACACGAGCACCGGACAGGGCTTTCCTTGCTTGAAATACTTCTCGCGGATCTGCCGTCCGTGCTTGCCCGGCGACATCCAGACGCCGACCCTCTTTGCGTCGTGCACCATCACCCGATAGGTGCCGCAGTTGACCCAGTTCTCCTCCGGGTCGCGCATGATCACGAGATCGTCGGTGCCGATGTAGCGGCCGCCGTCCAGCTCGTGCAGGAACGGCACCGGGAATTTGAGCACGTCGACCTGGTCGTCGCGCAGGACGTTTTCGAGCACCGGGCCTTCCCGCACGACGCGCGGCGGGATGGGGCGATGAGTTTTCATGCGATCGCGGTAGGCGCGCACCACATCCAGGGGGTGCGCCGGGACAGGAAAGCCCAGCGTGATCGCGAGGCGCCGCATCGAATTGGTCGATCCGGAGAGCACGCGAAAGCCCTTCGGATACTCGGGCACATTCTCGAACAGCACTGCCGGCGCGTCAGACCGCTCGTTCACGGACTCGGCGAGCGTCCCCATCTCGAGATGCCAGTGCGCCCCAGGGACTTTCAGCAGCTCGCCGGCGCGTTCGATACGGGAAAGAAATTCCCGCAAGTCGCGATGCGGGCTGTCGTAGTCGTTCCAGATCTTGACGGGTGCGGGGTCGTTCATGGACTTCCTTACCTCCAGTCCGCGCGGATTTTGGCCCCGGCGATCACGCGTGTCCAGCCTTTCGTGCACTCTCGGCAGGCGGCTATTGTAAGGCTCTCAAGACGATCCCCGCAGATCCTCGCGGCTCAGGATAAACACGCAATCGTAGCCGGCGCTCGTTTCCGGCCAGACGAACGGCAGTTCCGGGAACGTCTGCTCGAGCCCGCTGCGGTTGTGGCCGACCTCCACCACAAGCAATCCTCCTGGCCGAAGAAATCCTGCGGCGTCCAGCAGGATACGCCGCACGAACCGCAATCCGTCCCGCCCGCCATCGAGCGCAAGCCGGGGCTCATGCCGGTATTCGGGGGGAAGGCGCCGCATCGCCGTGGCGCCCACATAAGGAGGATTGGCGACGATGAGATCGTATTGCGCCGGCTCCACGCCGGCAAACAAGTCTGCCCGCACGAGCTTGATGCGCCGCTTGAGGCGGTAGGTTCGCAGGTTGCGGCGCGCGACGGCGAGCGCGGGGCTCGAAATATCGGTGGCATCGACAGTGGCGCGCGGAAACGCCAGAGCGAGCAATATCGCAAGGCAGCCGGAGCCGGTGCAAAGCTCGAGCACGCGGCGGACCTTGCGCGCGCCGGGGACCCAGGGGGCGAGCCGATCGCGAAGCAGCTCGGCGACGAAGGAGCGCGGCACGATGACGCGGTCGTCCACGTAGAACCGGTGCTCGCCCAGCCAGGCTTCGTTGATGAGATAGGCGAGCGGGCGGCGGGTGCGGACGCGCTCTTCGGTCAGTCGCAAGGCGCCGCGGCGCTCCCGGGCCGTCAACTCGTACGCAGGCGATTTCGCGAGGGCATCGTGGGGCAGGCGCAGAACGCTCGCGAGCAGCCATGCCGCTTCGTCCAGCGCGCTATGCGTCCCGTGGCCAAAGCGGGCGGTCCGAAGGCGCCGTTCCGTAAAACTCAGCCAGTCGCGCAACGTCGCCGGATGTGCCGCGTCGATGCGGGTGGTGTGAGGCGTACGGCTCAGGATGCGAGAAGCCGTTTGAGGAGGCCGAAGTAGATTTCTCGCAGGGAATCGATCGCTGCGAGATCCACGTGCTCGTTGATCTTGTGAATCGAGGTAGTCACCGGACCGAACTCGACCACCTCAGGACAGATTTCGGCGACGAAACGCCCGTCGGAAGTTCCACCCGTGGTGCTGATGCTCGGAGTGGTGCCGGTGACGTCCCGGATCGCAGCGCTCAAGGTCTCGACCAGCGTGCCGCGCGGTGTGAGATAAGGCACGCCGGACATCGTCCACTCGAGCCCGTAGTCGAGCCCGTGACGGTCGAGTATCGAATGCACCCGCTGCTTGAGCCCTTCGGGCGTGCTCGCAGTGGAGAAGCGGAAATTGAACATGATTTCCACTTCACCGGGAATGATGTTGGTTGCGCCGGTTCCGCCGTGGATATTCGAGATCTGCCAGGTCGTGGGCGGAAAATATTCATTGCCCCTGTCCCATTCGGTGGCGGCGAGCTCGGCGAGCGCCGGCGCAACCAGATGGACAGGATTCTTCGCCAGATGCGGGTAGGCGATATGGCCCTGCACACCTTTGACCCTCAATGTCCCCGAGAGTGAGCCGCGCCGGCCGTTCTTGACCGTGTCTCCCAGCTTCGAGACGCAAGTCGGCTCGCCGACCAGGCAATAGTCGACGCGCTCGCCGCGGCTTTTCAGCAGTTCGACGACCCTCAGAGTGCCGTCCACGGCGGGGCCTTCCTCGTCGGACGTGATCAGGAGGGCGATCGACCCCTTATGCGAGGGATGCTTCGCCACAAATTGCTCGACCGCGACCACGAACGCGGCAATCGAAGTCTTCATGTCGGCGGCACCGCGCCCGAAAAGCTTTCCATCGCGCTCGGTAGGCACGAAAGGATCGCTCTCCCACTTATCGAGCGGGCCGGTGGGCACGACGTCCGTGTGGCCGACGAAGCACAGCAGGGGGCGTGTGTCGCCGCGTCGCGCCCAGAGATTGCTCACCTCACTGCGCTGGACCGCCTCGAGAGCGAATCCGACCCGCGCAAGGCGCTCGCCCAGAATCCGCTGGCAGCCGCCGTCTTCGGGGGTGATCGAGCGCCGCGCGATCAGTTCGCGGGCGAGTCGAAGGGTCGCGGCCGGTTCAACGGCCTGCATGGTAAACATCGGAAGAGCGAGCCCCGCGGATCCGGGGGCCTTGAGTCCAGGCTTCCAGCATTAAGTCTATGCGCGCTCGGTTTCGTCGGCGTCGAGCTTGAAATCGCTGAACGAAGAGCCGGTTCCGGCCGCTGCTCTGGCGGCTTTCGCGTCCGGTTTTTTCTCGCTGCCCTGCGCCATGCCCGCGCCGGCTTCGGTATTGTTGATGAGCCACAGCAGATTGTTGGCGGAGTCGGCGTTGGCAATGCCCTCGTCCTGGGTGATCACGCCATCCTTGATCATCTTGAACAATGACTGCTCGAAAGTCTGCGACCCCTCGGTGAGGGCTTTTTCCATCGCTTCTTTCATTTCGTTGATTTCGCCTTTTTCGATCAACTCCGCCAGATAGCGGCTGTTCAACATGACTTCAACAGCCGCGGAGCGCAGACCCTTCACGTTCTTGACCAGGCGCTGGGATATGACGCACTTGAGCGTCGCGGAGAGGTCCTGCAGCAGCGCGGCGCGGCTCTCCAGCGGGTAGAAGCTGATGATCCGGTTCATCGCGTGGTAGCTGTTGTTGGCGTGCAGTGTGGCGAGGCACAGGTGTCCGGACTGGGCATACTGGATCGCCGAAGTCATGGTGTCCTTGTCGCGTACCTCGCCGATCAGGATGCAGTCCGGCGCCTGCCTCAGGGCGTTTCTCAGCCCCACCTTCATGTCGAGGGTGTCGGTTCCGACTTCGCGCTGGTTCACGATCGACTTCTTGTTCTGAAAAATGAACTCCACCGGATCTTCGAGCGTGAGGATGTGCCCGGTTTTCTGCTCGTTGCGGAAGTCGAGCATGGCGGCAAGCGTCGTCGACTTGCCCGAGCCGGTCGCGCCCACCATCAGGACGAGGCCGCGCTTTTCCAGGATGATGTCCTTGAGTATGGGCGGCAGGCCGAGCGAGTCGAGCGGCGGGATGCTGCCGGGAATATAGCGCACCACCACGGCCGGCGATCCCTTCTGCCGGAAAGCGCTGATGCGAAAGCTCCCCACGCCCTCCAGGGTGTACGCCGTATTCAGCTCGAGCGAGTCCTCGTATTCCTTCCTCTGCTTGTCGTCGATCACTTCGTGGAGCAGGGTGCGGACGGTGCTCGCATCCATTATTTGCTGGTTGATGGGCAGGGCTACGCCGTTGATCTTGATATTGATGGGTGAGCCGACCGAGAGAAAGATGTCGGAAGCCTTCTTCTCGGCCATCAACTGGAACAGTCGCTTCATCGCGGACATGGGCACTCCCCTCGAGACGCGGCCGGCCGCTACTCGCCGCGCAACAACTCGTTGATGCTGGTCTTGGCGCGGGTTTTCGCGTCGACCTGTTTCACGATCACTGCGCAGTATAGGCCGTATTTACCGTCCGCGGAGGGCAGGGTACCGGGCACGACCACCGATCCGGCGGGAACCCGCCCGTAGATAATCTGCCCGTTGCTTCGGTCGAAAATCCGTGTGCTCGCTCCGATGAACACGCCCATCGAGATCACCGCGTTCTCCTCGACGATCACGCCTTCGACGATCTCCGAGCGCGCGCCTATGAAGCAGTTGTCCTCGACAATGGTGGGATTCGCCTGCAAAGGTTCCAGCACTCCGCCGATACCCACGCCTCCGGAGAGATGTACGTTCTTGCCGATCTGGGCGCACGAGCCCACCGTGGCCCAGGTGTCGACCATGGTGCCCTCGTCCACGTAGGCGCCGACATTGACGAAGGAGGGCATGAGCACCACGTTCTTCGCGATATAGGCGCCGCGGCGCGCCACCGCGGGAGGCACGACGCGAAATCCGCCGCGCTCGAACTGCTCGCGATCGTAATGCTCGAACTTCGTCGGCACCTTGTCGTAGAACTGCAGCGAGCCGGCCTTTACCGGCCGATTTTCCTCGAGGCGGAAGGACAGCAATACCGCCTTCTTGATCCATTGGTGCGTCTGCCAGGCGCCGTCGCGCTTCTCTGCGACGCGCAGCCGGCCGTGGTCCAGTTCATCGAGCACCCGGGCGACCGCCTCGCCGACTTTTGCCGGCGCCGAGCCGGGGGAAAGCTTGGCGCGGTCTTCCCATGCGCGTTCAATGGTGTTCTGCAGTTCCTGCATCGTCGTCCCGTTTCAAAGTTTGCCTGCGAATTCTACGACACGCCGCGCCGCCTCGAGGCATTCGCCGGTTTCCGCCACCAGCGCCATGCGCACGTAGTTCGTGCCCGGGTTGACCCCGTTCGATTCACGCGCGAGAAAACTCCCGGGGAGCACGGTGACGTGCTGCTCGGCGTAAAGGCGCCGGGCGAACTCGGTATCGGCGACGGGGGTGCGGGCCCACAGATAGAATGCGGCGTCGGGAAGCCCGACTTCGAGCGCCGCCTGCATGAGCGGCACGACGCGGGCGAATTTCTCCGCGTATTTCCTGCGGTTTTCGCGCACATGGATTTCGTCCCGCCAAGCGGCGATGCTGGCTTCCTGCACCGCCGGGCTCATGGCGCCGCCGTGGTAGGTGCGGTAGAGCAGGAATGCCTTGAGGACAGCCGCGTCGCCGGCGACGAAACCGGAACGCATTCCCGGAACGTTCGAACGCTTGGACAGGCTGGAGAACATCACCAATCGCTCGAATCCGCGGCCCAGCCGCACGGCTGCTTGCAGGGCGCCCAGCGGCGGCGCGGCTTCGTCGAAATAGATCTCGGAATAGCACTCGTCCGACGCAATGATGAAGCCATGGCGATCGGCAAGCGCGAAAATTTCCTTCCATTCAGAAAGGCCCAGCACTTTCCCGGTGGGATTGCCCGGCGAGCAGACGTAGAGCAATTGTGTCCGGCGCCACACGTTCTCCGGAATCGCCGCATAGTCGGCGGCGAATCCGCGTTCGGCAGTCGTATTCACATAGTGGGGGTGAGCTCCGGCCAGCAGCGCCGCACCCTCGTAGATCTGGTAGAAAGGATTGGGGCAGACCACCACGGCGTCCTTGCGCTCCGGGTCGACGACGGTCTGCGCAAAGGCGAACAGCGCCTCGCGCGATCCGTTGACCGGCAGCACCTCGGTCTTCCAGTCGATGGCCCGCAAGCCGTAGCGGCGCACCAGCCATTCGGCGATCGCCTGGCGCAGCGCATCGCCGCCCGCTGTCGGAGGGTAGGCGGAAAGCTTCGCGAGGTTCTCC
>DATHHS010000102.1:0-5352 GCA_035317085.1 Burkholderiales bacterium | reverse complement strand
CGCCGCGGTCTGCACGACCTGGCTCTTGCGCAGGTAAGCCGCGCCGAAATCCGAGATCTTCACCTCGGAGCCTTCGGCCAACATGAGGTTCGAAGGCTTGATATCGCTGTGGACGATGCCTTCCTTGCCTGCGTATTCGAGCGCCCCGCAGCACTTGAACGCGATCTGCAGAACGTCGGCGACCGGGAGCAACTGGCCCGCTGCGACATGCTTGGACAGATCGCCCCCCTTCACGTATTCCATCGCGATATAGCCGGAATCTTCCTGCACCACCGCGTCGAGAATCGCCACGATGTGCGGGTGCCGGAGTTTCCCGGCGAGCGATGCCTCGTTCTGGAACTGCGAGCGATACACGGCCCCGAACTCGGGATCCCGGAACACCTCGGGCTCGATTGTCTTGAGCGCGACTTCCTTCCCCGTAAACGTGTCCTTGGCGAGATAAACCACCCCGCTGGCGCCCTTGCCGAGCGCCTTTTGGATATCGTACTTGCCGACCTGCAGGCTCAGATCCATTATGGAAGGATCACCGGTCACGCGCGTTCCCCGATTCGACACTCGCGATTGATGGGTATGATTGTGTCATAAGCCATCGAGAATCGGGCGCGGGAACGGTATACCTTGGGCCGGGGCGAAATCCGGCTCTCTTCAACTTGCATGTAGCGCGAAAGGGCTGACCATTGACCATGAGAGCGATTCGCGTCTTCGAGCTTGCGGGCATCGCCGCGGGACTTTTTCTCGCAGTCGCGTCGGCTCTGGCACAGTACCCGAGTCGGCCGGTCCGCCTGCTCGTTCCCAATCCTCCGGGGGGCGCTACCGACACGATCGCGCGGGTTGTCGCTCCCAGACTCGGCGAAGCGCTCGGCCAGCCGGTGATCGTCGAGAACCGCCCGGGCTCGAACGGCAACCTTTCGAGCGAACTCGCGGCCCGGGCCGTCCCCGACGGATACACGCTGCTCCTCGGCCAGGACAGCCAGATCGTCATCAGCCCGCACCTGTACGCGAGCCTGCCGATCGATACCCTGAAGGACCTCGCGCCCGTCGCCACCCTCGTCACCACCCAGATGGTCCTCACGGCCAATCCGGCCTTGCCTGTGAAGAACCTGCGGGAATTCCTCGACTACGCTCGCCGCGCCGACCCGCCGCTCGCGTATGCCTCGATCGGCAACGGCAGCCAGCATCATCTCACCATGGAGATGCTGAAGTTGCGCGCCGGGATACAGCTCGTGCACGTGCCGTATAAAGGCGGCGGACCCGCGACCATCGCGCTGCTCGCCGGTGAGGTGCCCGTGATGTTCGGGGGGAACTCGGTTACGGGGCACATCAAGGCCGGAAAATTGCGCGGGCTCGCCGTCGCGGGGAAGACGCGCTCAACGACATTTCCCGAGCTCCCGACTCTCGGCGAGGTTTTTCCTGGCTTCGAGGTCACGGCATGGATCGGAATTTTCACGGCTGCCGGGGTGCCGGCGCCGGTGCTTTCCAGGTTGCACGATGAAACCAACCGGCTGCTGGCCAGCGCGGACATGCGCGAAAGGGTGCGCAGCGTCGGCGGGCTGGAACCTTTTATTTCGACGCCCGAGGAATTTGCAGCGCTCATCCGCGCGCAATACGCCAAGTACGGCGAGGTGGTAAGAGCGGTCGGCGCGAAGATCGATTAGCGACGAACCGCGTCCGCGGGCGGTATTTAAGGCTCGCGCTTTTCCAACTTCAGCGCGTAGCTTTCCAGCTACCCGGGTTCCCGGCCGATTTGAGCGTTCCCTCGATCGTCTCGCCGTTCACGCGGCCGCGGTATTCGGCACCCGCCGCCGTAAATCTGATTTGATCGCCGCGCAAACTGCCTTTTGAAATCGGCGCGGCGACATTCCCGGACGTGAGCGTTCCGGACACCTTCTGGAATTCCTGCTTGAGCGTAAGCTCGCCTTGCGCCGTTTTCCATCGGCCATCCACGCGCGCCGGTACGATCCACATATAGGCGGTGCAATAGGTGTCGCAGCCGAGCTCGGCAGTCTGGTCAGGTTCCCACTCTCCCATCCTGAAGGTGTTCGAGACAATTCGGGTCCCGGGCTTGAGGGAGAGAATCGTCGGGCGGAGCCTGAGGTTCAGTTCCGTCAGGAGGAACAGGGTGATGACCGTAGCCTGAGACAGGTCGGTGCGGAAAATATCGGCCTCGACAAAGGTCGCTTTGTCGCCGGCGCCCGCCGCAGCGGCGTTCCGCCTGGACAGCGCAACCATGTCCGGGTTGAACTCCACGCCAAGCGCGCGCGCGCCGCGCTTCGCGGCGGTAATCACCGTGCGGCCGTCACCCGAGCCGAGATCGATCACGTAGTCTTTGAGGGTCACCCCCGCCATGTCGAGCATCTTGTCGACCAGTTCCTGCGGCGAGGGCACCCAGACGACGTCCTTGCCCGACTGACCGACCTCCGGCTTGAACTCAGGCTTGGGCGTCTGCGCGAAAGCGTAGACCGCGACCGCGGATGAAATCAGTATCGAGAAGCATCGAATCGCGGAACGCCGTGCGGTCATCTTTTTCTCCAAGTGTTTGGGGAGCAAGGAATGCAGGTTACCGATGCTTCTTTCGACGTGCATCCCACTCCGCGCCGCGCGGTCGGCTTCGCACATCCGGATTCAGTTATTTCGCGGGGAGGCTACACCGGCAAAATTGCAAGCGAGATGATGGCCCGGTCTCGCCAGGATCGTCAACCTCTGCAGCTGCCGGGGAGATATTGCGCGGGCACCTCCTGCCCGGTCGCGACGTCCGAAGGAGAACCGCAGCGCCAACTGGTGATGGTCCCACCTACGGGCACCAGATTTCCCGTGTTGTCGAGCGGCGCCAGAGCGATTTCGTGGGTGTCGATCCGCCCGTCGTGGAAACCCCGCAACGATGCCTTGATCACACCGAGTTCATTGACTGTGATCTCACCCACGTAAGTGGAGACATCGCTCCCTTCGCAACCCCAGGCTACCCCAGGGCCGGGCGGATCGCCCCCCGATTGATAGAGTTCGGTTACAAGGTTCTTGCAGGTACTGAGCGCAAGAATTGCTTCCGACACCTTGGCGCGGACGGCATTGGCCCTTACGCCCGGCAATACCAAGGAAGCAAGCACGCCGATGATCATGACGACGATCATGAGCTCGACGATGGTGAAACCAGCTTGGCTATTTATTCTTCGCATGTGATCGACCGTCTCCCGTATTAAAACCCCGATCAGGAGGTCAGCACCAGTTTCAGACTGACCGCAAGCGCCGTGCCAGACAGCCTGTAGCTCAATAAGCCTCTGATATCAATTATCAATCAGGTCGACTTTCAGGGCAAGCGAAAGCCGGGCACGGCGTTGGATGGCCGGATTTCGGCAAGAACTGACGGAACGCGTCCTCAGGCAGCCGGACCTTTGCGACCCTCGCCAGATGAGCTTGCAAAGCGCAGAGCAGTCCACTCGTCGACTACTGCGGAGGTCTGACTCCGTCTTTGGTGAAGTCCTGCGTCATGGCCAGCATGCGAAACCGGTTTCTATTCCCCGCGACCGGCACGCTCATTCGCTGTGTATCCCGGTGCTCTTGATGACGCGACCCCAGGTCAGGATATCAGCCTGGATCACCGCCGCGAACTCTTCGGGCGAGCCACCCGCAACCTCGGCACCTTGCACGGCGAGTTTTTCCGTTATGTCCGCGGCCCTCATGATCTTCGTCACCTCGGCCGCAAGCCGCGCGACGATCTCGCGCGGTGTGCCCGCCGGGGCCAGAAGGCCGTACCACGGGCTCAGCTCGTATCCGGGAACGCCGGCTTCGTCCACCGTAGGCACCCCGGGAAGCTCGGGCGAGCGGCGCTTGCCGGTCACGGCCAGAACGCGCAGCTTGCCGGACTTGACGTGCGGCAGCACGGTCGGGATGCCGAGGAAAGCGATCTGCACCTGTCCGCCGATCAGATCGGCCATCGCGGGCGCCGTGCCCTTGTAGGGAATGTGCGTGAGCTCGATGCCCGCCATAGACGCAAACAGCGCCCCCGCCAGATGCGGCGTGCTGCCGTTGCCGCCAGAACCGTAGTTGATTCTGCCGGGCTGCAAACGGGCGAGCGTGATCAGCTCCTTCACTGAATTTGCAGGAAGCGAGGGATGCGCGACGAGTGCGTTGGGCGCCCTCGCCATCAACGTCACCGGCGCAAAATCCCGCGCGGTGTCGTACGGCACCTTGCCGAGCAGGGGATTGATGATGAGGCTCCCCGGCCCTACTGATAGGAGCGTGTAGCCGTCGGGCGTGGCCTTGGCGACGGCGTCCGTGCCGATATTGCCGCCCGCGCCAGCGCGGTTCTCGACGAGGGCCGGCTGCCCCCAAGCTTCAGTGAGCTTTTGCGCGACCAGGCGAACGATGATGTCGTTCGGCCCGCCCGGAGCGAACGGTACGACAATGCGCACAGGCTTGGACGGGTAGTCCTGCGCATACGCGCAGAATCCGAACAAGAGCATGCAGAGCGTCGCGCACAGGCGGACGCTGACAGCGGCGCGAAATTGCGTCATAGTTTGCATGCAAGCTCCGATCCGTCGAATTTTAGCCGCCTGGAGAACCTTTGAACGACAAGCGCCGACGTTTCCGCATGCTCCTCCCCCTGGCGGTGCTCTCCGCCGCGTTCTTGTCCGGGGCCAGTGCAGGCGCATTTGCGCAAGCCTACCCGAATCGTCCGATCCACATCGTTGCGCCCTTTCCCGCGGGAGGCGGCTACGACTTCCTGGCGCGCCTGGTGGGTCAGGAAATGAGCAAGACCCTCGGCCAGCCGGTGATCGTCGAGAATAAATCGGGAGCGAACGGCAACATCGGCACCGACGCCGTCGCCAAGGCCGCGCCCGACGGCTACACCCTGCTGATGGGCGGCAACAGCCCTCTCGCGATGAACGTGGGGCTCTATCCCAAGCTGCCTTACGACCCGATCAAGGATTTCGAGCCGATCTCGCGCGTCGCGACACAGCCCAATCTGCTCGCGGTGCATCCGAAAGTCCCCGTGACTTCGCTCGCCGAGTTGATCCAGTTCGCCAAGGCCAACCCGGGCAAGCTCACCTACGCGTCGAACGGCAACGGCAGCCCGCAACACCTTGCAGCCGAGCAACTGAAAAGAATGGCCGGCATCGACATGCTGCACGTGCCCTACAAGGGCGCGGCGCCGAACATGAGCGCGCTCCTCGCGGGCGAAGTGTCGCTCGCGTTCAACATCATCCTGCTGCCCTTGCCGCACGTGCAGGCGGGCAAGCTCACGGGACTTGCTGTCGCGAGTTCGAAGCGCTCGCCGCTCGCGCCCAATATCCCCACCATGACCGAGCTCGGCTACCCGATCGACATCGATACCTGGTACGGGCTGCTTGCGCCCGC
>DATHHS010000101.1:0-16347 GCA_035317085.1 Burkholderiales bacterium | reverse complement strand
GGGCGCCCGCTCGCGTCTGGGCACTTGTAGACCTCGCTTTGAGCGTGTCCGCAGGGCGCAGCCAGCGCGAGAAAAACCAAACCGATCAAATGTTTGTCCGGTGCCATGTCCCCCCCCAACTCCAGTGGGAACTTTGAGTGTAGGCCAAAACAACCCTGATTTCAAATGAAAAAAGGACGAAACACCCGACATCGGACGCTCCGTCCCCCCTGTACAGATTGGATTCCGCCCGGACTCACCGGGCCTCTTGGTGCGCCGTCTTAGGAGCTGTAGTACATGTCGAACTCCACCGGATGGGTCGTCATGCGGAAGCGCGTGACCTCCTCCATCTTCAGGGCGCAGTAAGCGTCGAGCATGTCGTCCGAAAACACACCGCCCTTGGTAAGGAATTCGCGGTCCTTGTTCAGGTGATCAATCGCCATGTCGAGCGAAGAGCACACGTTCTGGACTTTTTTGGCCTGCGCCGGCGGCAGGTCGTAAAGGTTCTTGTCGATGGGATCGCCGGGGTGGATCTTGTTCTGCACTCCGTCCAGACCCGCCATCAGCATCGCTGCGAACGCTAGATACGAGTTGGCAGTCGGATCCGGGAAGCGCACCTCGACGCGGCGTGCCTTGGGATTGGTGACCAGCGGAATCCGACAGGCTGCGGACCGGTTGCGCGACGAATAGGCGAGGTTGATGGGCGCCTCGAACCCAGGGACCAGCCGCTTGTATGAATTGGTTCCCGGATTGGTAATCGCGTTCAGGGCTTTCGCATGCTTGATGATGCCGCCGATGTAGTGGAGTGCGAAGTCGGAGAGCCCCGCGTAGCCATTGCCGGTGAACAGGTTTTTCCCTTCCTTCCACACCGATTGGTGCACGTGCATGCCGGAGCCGTTGTCGCCAACGATGGGCTTGGGCATAAAGGTCGCGGTCTTGCCGTACGAATGCGCAACGTTCCATATCGTATATTTCAGGATCTGCATCCAGTCGGCGCGCTTCACCAGGCTGTTGAACTTGGTACCGATCTCATTCTGGCCCGCGGCCGCAACCTCATGGTGGTGTACCTCAACCTCGACGCCTTGCTGCTCGAGGGCGAGGCAGATCGCGTTGCGGATGTCCTGCTGCGTGTCGGCCGGGGGTACCGGGAAGTATCCGCCCTTGATCGGCGCGCGGTGCCCCATGTTGCCGCCTTCGTATTCCTCGCTCGACGACCACGGCGCTTCCTCCGATTTGATCTTTACGAAGCAACCGGACATGTCCACTTTCCAGGTCACGGAATCGAAGATGAAGAACTCCGGCTCCGGGCCGAAATAGGCCGTGTCCCCGAGCCCGGAGGATTTCAGGAAGGCTTCGGCCCGTTTGGCGATGGTGCGCGGATCACGGTCGTAGCCCTTGCCGTCGGCGGGTTCGACTGCGTCGCAAGTCAGATTGAGCACCGGCTCGTCGGTGAAGGGGTCCATGCGCGCGCTGTCCGGGTCGGGCATCAGGAGCATGTCCGAGGCCTCGATACCCTTCCAGCCTGCAATCGAGGAGCCGTCGAAGAAATGTCCGCTGTCGAATTTTTCCATGCCGAACGCCTTTACCGGAACGGAGACGTGCTGTTCCTTGCCGCGGGTATCGGTGAAGCGAAAGTCGACGAACTTGACCTCCTTCTCTTTGACCATTTTCAAGACGTCACTGGCAGACAGTGCCATTTCAAAATCTCCTCAGGTTTGCGGATTATTGGTTGGGAAAGGGGAACAGTGCGTCAAAACAGCAGATTCCATGCCATCCGGCATGAAAAAGGGCAGGCTGTTGTGTCACAAAGGGGCGACCGGGATAATCTTCTAGGCAGGCGCACCAAATCGGCGCGAAGCGCTCATTATGCGCACCGAGCCGGTGCGAGGCAAGACCCGGCATATTTTGCAACGCGATATAAACTAGCCATCGTCAGATCTCTCCGAAAGCCCTTATGCAACCTGACTCCGTCAACGACATTCTCGTCCGCGCAAAAGAACGGGCAAAGCAAATGAACCTGCCCTATGCGGGAACGCTGCTTCCATCGGAAGCCCAAGCACTGCTCGAAGGAGTTCCCGGTGCGAAGCTGGTCGACGTACGCACGCAACCCGAATGGGAGTACGTCGGACACGTTCCGGGTTCGGTGCTGGTCGAGTGGAATACCTACCCGGCCGGGCAGCGCAATCAGCAATTCCTCCAAGAGCTCGCGTCGCAGGTTCCGAAGACGGATGCACCGGTGATGTTTCTATGCCGGTCCGGGGCAAGATCCCATCAAGCCGCCGTTGCCGCCACCCACTCCGGCTATACGAACTCGTTCAATATCCTCGAGGGATTCGAAGGGGATAAGGACGCTAACGGCCACCGCAACAGCGTCGGCGGCTGGCGGTTTGCCGGACTGCCTTGGATTCAGGGGTAGGCGCGGTCCTTGCAAGCGATCCTCTTATACGCTGCGCCCTGTGCGCGTCGCGTTTCATTGAGGTATTGACTGGATTCGTTAACGGGCGCGACGACTTCCATACTTTTTTACCAACCAAAAACTTCATTCCAGGAGGCTACATGAATCGCAGAAAGTTCCTTTCCCGCGCCGGGTTCGGCGTGATTTCGGCCGCAGCGGCCGCACAAGCCGTGGCGCAGACTCCGGCGCTGCCCGAGGTACGCTGGCGCTGCGCTTCGAGCTTCCCGAAGAGCTTGGATACCATCTACGGCGGCGGCGAAACCATCGCCAAGCGGGTGGCCGCGATCACCAACGGCAAATTCCAGATCCGCGTATTCGGCGCGGGCGAGATCGTACCGGCTTTCGGCACGGTGGACGCGGTACAGCAAGGCACCGTGGAGTGTACGCACACGGCGAGCTACTACTTCGTCGGGAAGAACAAGACCTTTGCTTTCGACACAACGTTGCCCTTCGGTATGAACCAGAGACAGCAGAACGCCTGGATCTACTACGGGGGCGGCCTCGAATTGGTGCGCGAATTCTTCCGCGACTTCAACATCATCTCCTTCCCCGCCGGCAACACCGGTTGCCAGATGGGTGGCTGGTTCCGCAAGGAGGTCAAGACGGTGAAGGACCTGAAGGGTGTGAAGATGCGTATAGCCGGGCTGGGTGGCGAGGCGATGGCGCGCTTGGGCGCGGTTCCGCAGCAGATCGCCGGCGGCGACATCTATCCCGCGCTTGAGCGCGGTACGATCGACGCCGCGGAATGGGTCGGGCCTTACGACGACGAGAAGCTCGGCTTCTACAAGATCGCGCCGCACTATTACTATCCGGGCTGGTGGGAAGCCGACTCGATGTACTCCCTCTTCGTGAACACCAAGGAGTGGGAGAAGCTACCCAAGGAATACCAGGCCGCCGTCGAGGCCGCCTGCTACGAGGCCAACATTGACATGATGGCCCAGTACGACTTCAAGAACCCGCAGGCCCTGCAGCGTCTGGTCAAGAACGGGGTCAAGCTGCACGCCTTCTCGCCGGAAATCATGAAAGCCGCGCACAAGGCGTCGTTCGAAATGTACGAGGAAGAGGCGGAAAAGAACCCGTCGTGGAAGAAAATCTACGTGCCATGGTTGAAATTCCGCGAGGACGAGTTCCTGTGGCACCGGGTCGCCGAGCAGAACCTGACGACCTTCTTGCTGACCAACCCCACGAACCCGGCCGCGAAGAAAACCTAGCCGGCGAATGTCCTGCAGAGAGCCTCGCTGCGGCGGGGCTTTTTGTTTCTCACTGCTGATTCAGCATCTTTTCGATCTCGCTCTTGGCGTCCTTGCCGTCTCCGGGCTTTGACGCACTGTCGGCCCCGTCCACCGCCGGCGCTTCCGGGCTCGCCGGCGCATCGAGCTGGCGGCGTATCTCGTCCGAACCGGAGCCGCTGATCGCGCCCGCGGCCTTGGACACGTGGCTGGTGACGATGCCGGGGAACGCAATCACGATCGCGACCATCAGAACCTGGATGCACACGAAGGGAATAGCGCCCCAGTAAATGTCCGAGGTCTTGATCTCCTTCGAGGCGACGCTCCTCAGGTAGAACAGCGCGAAGCCGAAAGGCGGGTGCAGGAACGAGGTCTGCATGTTCACCGCGAGCAGCACGCCGAACCAGACGAGGTCGATACCGAGCTTCTGCGCCACCGGAGCGAGCAAGGGCACCATGATGAAGGCGATCTCGAAGTAATCGAGAAAGAAGGCGAGGAAAAAGATCATCACGTTGACCACGATCAGGAAGCCGAGCGCGCCTCCCGGCAGCCCGATCAGCAGATGCTCCACCCAGAGATCACCGTTCACGCCGCGGAACACCAGACTGAACACCGTCGAGCCGACCAATATGAAAATGACGAAGCTCGTCATGTTCGCGGTGTACTCCACCGCCTGCCTGAGCAGCTTCCAGTCGAGCCGGCGTTTGATCAACGCCATGATGATGGCGCCGCTTGCCCCCATCGCCCCGCCCTCGGTCGGGGTCGCCACACCGATGAAAATTGTCCCCAGCACGAGGAAGATCAGCACCAGCGGCGGGACCATCGAGGTAAAAACCTTGACTAACAGTGCGCCGCCGCGCAGCGTGCGTGCCTCGGGCGGGCAGCCGGGCGCCGCCTTCGGGTCGAAGATCGACACGGCAAGCACGTAGAGTGCGTAGAACCCGGTGAGGGTCAGTCCGGGTACGAGCGCGCCCTCGTAGAGATCGCCGACCGATGCGCCCATCTGGTCGGCCAGCACGATCAGCACTAGGCTCGGCGGGATGATCTGCGCCAGCGTCCCCGAGGCTGCAATCACACCGCTCGCCAGTCGCTTGGAATAGCCGTAACGCATCATCACCGGCAGGGAAATCAGTCCCATGGCGAGCACCGAAGCCGCGACCACGCCCGTGGTCGCAGCGAGCAGGGCTCCAACAAAGATCACGGCGTAGGCGATCCCACCGCGAATCGTGCCGAACAACTGCCCGATGGTGTCGAGCAGATCCTCGGCCATGCCGCTGCGCTCGAGGATGAGTCCCATGAACGTGAAGAACGGAATTGCGAGCAGGGTCGAGTTCGCCATGATGCCGAGGACACGCTCGGGCAGCGCCTGCAGCAGCGACGGGTGCAGCAGACCCAACGCCATCCCGATCAGTCCGAAGAACAAACCAGTCGCCGCGAGCGAAAACGCGACCGGGTAGCCGATCAGCAAGAACACCACCAAGCCGCCGAACATCAGCGGCGCCATCCACTCCAAGGACATCAGGCCGCTCCCCCTTTGCGTTCCGCGGGATACGGCACGAGCCCTTTCAGGAAGGCGATCCTCTTGATGACCTCGGACACCCCCTGGAGCGCGAGCAAGGCAAAGCCGACCGGGATGAGCAGCCTGACCGGCCAGCGGATCAGCCCGCCTGGATCGGAAGAATGCTCGCCGATCTGCCAGGAATTGACGAGCGACGGCCAGCTATACCAGCCGATGATCACCACTGCGGGAAGCAGCATGAACAGCCCGCCGAAAATGTCGATCCACGCTTGCGCGCGCTGCGAGAGTTTTCCGGCTATGACGTCGATGCGCACATGGTCGTTGCGCTTGAGCGCCCAGGCGGCGACCAGCAGGAACATGGCGGCATTGAAGTACCACTGGATCTCGAGCCAGGCGTTCGAGCTCATGTTGAAGGTGTAGCGGAATATCGCGTTCACCGTGCAGACGATCACGCCCAGCAAGCCGAACCAGGCGGCGATCTTGCCGATCCGCTCGTTGGCGCCGTCGATCACGGACGAGAATCTCAGCAAGGCATTCATATGAAAATTCAATCTCGTTGGGCGTGCGGGGCCAGTTTGTCGAATGCGCCCGCAAAATGCAATTGACGCAGGTCAACCTCGGCAGCTTGATCCGGTACGTTCGGCCTCACGCCCGCGCCCTGCTGTAGTTTTCTGCACCAATCTGGGAATCTATTGCTCGAAACCCGGAGCAGCGGCATCCCTACCCTCTTAGCCCGCCGACCAGTTTACGAGCCCAGTCCATGCCGTGACGAGCACCGCGGCGCCGAAAGCGATCCGGTACCAGGCAAACGGCGTGAAGTCGTGGGTTGCGATATAGCGCAACAGCCAGCGCACGCACAGGAACGCCGACACGAATGCCGCGGCCGAGCCGACCGCGAACATGCCGAGGTCGCCCGCGTCGAACAGTGCGCGGTTCTTCCAGAAATCGTAAGCGCCGGCGGCGATGAGCGTCGGCACCGCGAGAAAAAACGAGAACTCGGTCGCCGCGCGGCGCGAAAGCCCGAAAATCATTCCACCGATGATGGTGGCGCCCGAGCGCGAAGTGCCCGGGATCAGCGCGAACGCCTGTGCAATGCCGACTTTGAGCGCGTCTTTCCAGGTCATGTCGTCGACCGACTCGACCAAAGTCCGGCGCCCGGACCTTGCCGCCGGCCGCTCCACCCACAAAATGATCAACGCCCCGACAATGAAAGCGAGCGCAATGGGTACTGCGTGAAACAGATAGGTCTTGATCAACTTGCCGAACGCCAGTCCGAGCACCGCGGCGGGAAGGAAAGCAACCAGGAGATTGAGAACGAAGCGTTGCGCCACTCGATTGGAGCCCAGCCCCTTGAGGACGGTAAGAAATCTCGTTCGATATTCCAGGACGATCGCCAGCATAGCTCCGCTTTGGATCACGATCTTGAAAACGTCCGCTTTTTCGCCGGTGAAGCGAAGCAGCTCGCCTGCCAGAACCAGGTGTCCGGTGGAAGAAATCGGCAGGAATTCCGTCAAACCTTCGATGACGCCGAGGGCGAGCGCCTTCGCGAACAGAACCAGATCCACACCGACTCCAAAAAAGAAAAGGGCGGCAATTTCTTGCCGCCCCGAGTTTAGCGGAAAGGCTCAGGCCTTGGTGTAGATCTCCGCGCCCTTTTTCACGAACTCAACCGCCTTCTGTTCCATGCCCTTCTTCAGCGCGTCATCGCCCGAGAGCCCGTGCTTTTCGGCGTACTCGCGCACGTCCTGCGTGATCTTCATCGAACAGAAATGCGGGCCACACATCGAGCAGAAATGCGCGAGCTTCGCGCCTTCCTGCGGCAGGGTCTCGTCGTGGAACTGCTTCGCCTTGTCGGGATCGAGCCCGAGGTTGAACTGATCCTCCCAGCGGAATTCGAAGCGTGCTTTGGATAAGGCATTGTCGCGGATCTGCGCACCGGGATGCCCTTTTGCCAAATCGGCGGCGTGCGCGGCGATTTTGTAGGCCATGATGCCGTCCTTCACGTCGTCCTTGTCCGGCAGCCCGAGGTGCTCCTTGGGCGTTACGTAGCAAAGCATGGCCGTGCCATACCAGCCGATCATGGCCGCGCCGATCGCGCTGGTGATGTGATCGTAGCCGGGCGCGATATCGGTCGTAAGCGGTCCGAGCGTATAGAACGGCGCTTCCTTGCAGTATTTCAGCTGCAGGTCCATGTTCTCCTTGATGAGCTGCATAGGCACGTGGCCCGGCCCTTCTATCATCACCTGACAGTCGTGCTTCCAGGCGATATCCGTGAGCTCCCCTAGTGTCTTGAGCTCCGCGATCTGCGCTTCGTCGTTGGCGTCGTAGATCGAGCCCGGACGCAGACCGTCGCCAAGCGAATAGCTGACGTCGTAAGCAGCCATGATCTCGCAGATGTCTTCAAAATGCGTATAGAGAAAGCTCTCTTTGTGATGCGCCAGACACCACTTCGCCATGATCGAGCCGCCGCGCGACACAATCCCCGTCATGCGCTTTGCCGTCATCGGGATGAACGGCAGGCGCACGCCGGCGTGGATGGTGAAGTAGTCCACGCCCTGCTCGGCCTGCTCGATCAGCGTGTCGCGGAAAATTTCCCAGGTCAGCTCTTCTGCCTTCCCGTCCACTTTTTCCAGCGCCTGGTAGATCGGTACCGTACCGATTGGCACCGGAGAGTTGCGCACGATCCACTCCCGAGTTTCGTGAATGTGCCTGCCGGTGGAGAGGTCCATCACCGTGTCGCCGCCCCAGCGTATCGCCCAGGTCATCTTCTCGACTTCCTCGGCGATGCCCGAGGTCACTGCCGAGTTGCCGATGTTGGCGTTGATCTTTACGAGAAAATTGCGCCCGATGATCATCGGCTCGGTTTCGGGATGATTGATGTTCGCCGGGATGATGGCGCGGCCACGCGCCACTTCGTCGCGCACGAATTCAGGAGTGATGGTCTTCGGGATCGAGGCGCCGAAGTCCTGGCCCGGATGCTGGCGGTTGACCAGATCGGGCAGCAGGTCCCGGCGCTGATTTTCGCGAACGGCGATGAATTCCATCTCCTGTGTGATGATGCCTTTTCTCGCGTAATGCATCTGGGTCACGTTGCGGCCCGACCTTGCCCGGCGCGGCTTCCTCTTCAGATTGAAGCGCATCTCGGCGAGCTTCGGATCATTGAGACGCTCAAGACCGTACTTCGAAGTCGGACCAGGCAACGCATCCGTATCGGCGCGTTCCTCGATCCACTTTGCGCGCATGGGCGCCAGGCCGACGCGGATGTCGATTTTTATCTGCGGATCGGTGTAAGGGCCGGAAGTGTCATAGACGAAAAGCGGTGGATTTTTCTCCGCCCCAAACGAAGCCGGCGTGTCGGTCTGTGTGATCTCGCGCATCGGCACGCGTATGTCGGGGTTAGAGCCTTCGACGTACACCTTGCGCGAATTCGGCAGCAGCTTGACCGCAGCTTCGTCGACGTGTGCAGTCTGGGCTAGAAATTTCGGATTGGCGTTCATGGCGCTCCTCTTGCAATGACCGCAGGGAGCGAAGGGACCAGCCGTTCAACGCTTCCCTGCGGCGGCATTATCCGCATCAGGTTCGAAGGGTCTGCTCTCACCCGGCCAAGGAGAATTTCCTCGATCAGGACCCCTACGTTGCTTCGGGAAAGTTACTCCAAGCCGTTGGGGTTGGCAAGCGCAATCAATTGCGAAGACGCATTGTAAACGTGAGCCGGATGCAGTTACGCTCGCCTTCACGGCTGTAGCTCGCGTCTCTCACAAGTGACCTGATCAATTTCAAACCGAGACCGCCCACTGGTTGTTGAGCGACTAGGACAGCCGTGTCCATGGGTCGATACTCGCCGAAAGGATTGTGCGGGGGAGCCGCGTCTTCGTAGCGCAGAATAAATCCTGCATCGCAGGGCTCAAATGCGATCCACACCGGGGATTCGCTCTCCTCACGATAGCCGTGAGTGACCGTATTCGTGAATAGTTCCTCGACGATAAGCAGCAGTTTCAGGCAGTCTTCGTGATCGATCCCGACATTGGTACACGCACTCTCCACAAGAGCCCGGATCTCGGACATCGAATCCATCTTGGCTGGAAACCGGGCAAGCGGGACGTTAGCCATCGATGGAATAAGCTGGAATAAGCTGGAGTAAGGCTGTCTTGGGATATTATAGGAACAAAGCGCCCTCGCGGGGCGCGGGCCGCCTCCGGACTCGAAAAGCTGGTCAGATACGCGGGAGGGATATCATGCTGCCGACTCGTTCAATAGTTATTTGTAAAATGCTGTTCGCTTGCCTGTTTGGCATCGCGCCGATTGCTGTCTGGGCGAGCGACATTGCACAGTTCAAAGTCGCCAAAGGCTCGGTGTACGTCGAGCGCAACGGTCAGCGCCTCCCTGCACGCGTGGGAACGCACCTCCAGGCTACGGACACCGTGGTCACGGGAGCCGACGGAGCGGCAGGCATCGCGTTTGTCGACAATTCGCTCTTGTCGGTCGGACCGAATAGCATACTTGCCATCGAGCGCTACGCGTTCAACTCGACCACGCATGAGGGTGCTTTCGAATCTTCGCTGCGCAAGGGAACCCTTTCAGTGGTATCGGGGAAAATCGCAAAGCAGTCTCCCGACGCGATGAAGGTGAAGACCCCGTCCTCCGTTCTCGGAGTGCGCGGAACCGAGTTTCTGGTGCGCGTCGGCGACTGAACCCGCAAGGACTTCATGCGGCCGCTCCACGCTACACTCCTTGCGACGCTAGTATTGGTATTGGGTGGCTGCGCCACACCGGGTCCGGACTTGGTTGTACTTCTGCCGGACAAGGACGGTAAGGTCGGGACCGTCATTGTCCAGGGTAAAGAGGGCAATACCACCGTCCTCAACACCGCGTACGCCAAGGCTCGGACCGCGCCCGACGGCGGTGTGCAACGCGGCACTGCAAGTCAGGTCGAAGTCAAGGAAGCGTTTGGCGGAGCGCTCGCTGCTCAGCCACCGCGCCCGATCTCGTTTATTCTTTACTTCGAGAGCGGCAGCGACGAACTTACCGACCAATCAAAACAGGTAGTGAGACGTTTGCTCGCCGAAATAGGGCGCAGGCAAGCTCCCGATATCACCGTGATAGGCCACACCGATCTGGTAGGTGCAGATCCTTCCAACGATGCGCTATCCCTTCAGCGTGCGGAGCGCGTCAAGTCGATCCTGGTAGAGATGGGCATTCCCGCCGACCGAATTTTGACTGCTGGCCGCGGAAGACGCGAACCTTTGGTGCCCAAAGCCGACGGGGGAACGGAACCTCGCAATCGGCGCGTAGAAATCAGCGTACGTTAGGGCCGTTCCACCGCAGCACGAGCAGCGTGAGGTCGTCCGCGGTCTCTGCGCCTCCCACGAATTGCGCAATGTCGGAGCGGATGGTATCGACGAGCGCCGCCGGATTCTCCGCACCTCTCGAGCGCTCAAGGACCTGTCGTAAGCGGCCTGCCCCGTAAAGCTCTCCCGCCGAATTCATCGCCTCGGTCACCCCGTCTGAGACAACGCACAAGCTGCTTCGAGCATTCATTCGATGCTCCCCGGCGGTATAGGGAAACCCTTCGAGGACACAGAGTGGGGGTCCACCGCCTTCTTCGAGGCGTTCGAGGGCTCTGTCGGGGGCCAGAACGAGCGGCGGCTCGTGCCCGGCGTTGCAGTATTCCAGGTGTCCGCTCGACACATCGAGCACGCCTGCAAAGACGGTTACGAACAGGGATTCGGGATTCTCTCGCGCGATTTCCGTGTTGGCCTGGCGCAGCAATTCATCGACCCGGCGTCCGTGCCTCAGGGCTGTGCTCTTGCATAGGGCCTTGCTCACTGCCATGAAGATGCTGGCGGGCAGACCTTTCCCGGAAACGTCGCCCACCAGGAAAAACAGCCTGTCGGAATCCAGCATGAAGAAATCGTATAGGTCTCCCCCAACTTCACGCGCCGGCTCCATCGACGCGGCGATCTCGAAGCGGCGCTCGCCGGGAAATGCCGAGTCGGCTTTCGGCAGAATGCCGATCTGGATACGTCGCGCGGCATCGAGCTCGCCGGTCAGGCGCGCTGCCGCTTCGCGTTCGGCCTGTAAACGCTCGCTGAGTAATTTTCGCTGCGCGTTGGCTTCGGCAAGTGTCTCCACAAGCATGGCGGCGAAAAGGAGAGCGATGGCGGCCCCGGGAACCGAGGCGTCAATAAGGAATCCTGCGCCCCGGTAGGTTGCGAAGCCTGCCGCACCAAGCATGAGCAGTATCGCCGCGAGCAGCACCGTCGAATGTGCCGGCGAGAGCCGAGGTACGAAAAAGACGATACACAGGCCGGCAATAATCAGCGCCAAACCTTCAATCCAGGTCGCCCATCGCGGACGCATCAACAGTGCGCCATCAAAAACGTTCTCGAGCACCTGCGCGTGGATCTCGATGCCCGGCATGCGTTCGCCCAGAGGCGTGGTTTGGTAGTCGATGAGGCCAAGCCCGGTCACGCCGAGGAGCACGAGCTTGCGCTCGAGCTGAGCAGGATCGACGTTACCGCCGAGGACTTCCGCGGCTGAAACAAAGCGACTCGCTTCATGGGGTGTGTAGTACACCCAGAGGCGCCCGTCTGCCTGAGTGGGGATGGCAAGGTCTCCGATTTCCACCGCTTCGATTCCGACCGCACCGCCACGCACCGAGAAGACCGGCTCGCCGCTCGCCAACCGAAGCATCTCCAGGCTCAATGGCAGCACAGGATTCATACCGATGCGCGCCACCATAGGCACGCGCCGAACGACACCTCCTTCGGTATCCGCACTGAGCAGCCCGTGCCCTCTGGCGGCCGCATCGATTTCTGGAAGGCTGCGAAGTGTCGAAGCATAGTGGCGCAGGGCTCCCAGCGCGTCGATTCCTACTCGCAGGGACGGAGTCAGGGGATCGGCTGCAGAGACTACGCCCGACTCAAGCCCGGCGATGCCAAGCACGACGGGGGCAGCCTTGATCGATGCTGCGAGAACCGCATCGTGGCGCGGCAACCGTGCGAGACGCGCTGCCAGCTGCGGATCAGTGGCGGCCACCGAAGGCGCAAGCCATTCTGGAGACAGGCGGTCTGGCTCCGGGAAGAGTATGTCAACTCCGATGGCCGCGGGGCGGGCTGCTCGGAGCTTGTCGATGAGCCGCGCCACCAAAGTCCGCGGCCACGGCCATTGACCGAATCTCTCGAGACTTGCCTCGTCGATGGCGACGATGACCGCGGGCGCCGAGCGCCTTTCACGCGGAGACAGTTCCTGGTAGCTATCGAGCCATGCAAGACGCATCGCCCCGATTGCGGGCATGTCCTGCCATGAGATCGGCACGAGAAGGAGAGCGAGCAAGACCAGCCCATACCCGACCCCGCGCGATTTCAAGGTGGCACGCAGGCCCTTTGTTCCAGCGACCCACTCCCGCGCCGAGTGCCGGCCGGGATCCCCGGCGCCCCGCGACCGTTCGTCCCTCAGAGCTCGATCTCCAGACCGTCGTAGGCCACCGAGATACGCAGGGGCTCACTCGTACGCGAGATTTCTTCGTAACGCAGGGTCTCTCGCCAGATCCGGGCGATTTGCTCGTCGTTGTTGGCCGGCTCGTGGTGGAAAAGCACCAAGTGCTTCACATTGGCGAGTTGGCATAGCTCGACGCCGACCACGTTGCTCGAGTGCCCCCAGTCTTCTTTCACCGACACGGCCTCGGCGAGCGAGTACATGGCGTCGAAAATCACCAGATCGGCGTCGGCAAAGAACGTGGCGGCGCCTTCGACCTCATCGGGGACGTCCAGCCGGTGCTCCGAATCGGTCGAATAGACGATGATCCGCCCATCACGCACGAAGCGATAGCCGTAGGAGTCCCCGGAATGGCTCTGTAACTTCGCGGTCACGCTCCATCCGGCGATGTTGTAGCTCCGACCCGGATGGAGCGTGATGAATTCAATCGATGCGCCGAGGCGATCAAATGGCACAGGAAAACTGGGCGGATCCTGCTGGCGACGCAGGCCTTCTTCGAGACCGGAGTGACAGCCGTAAATCCGAATTCTGTTTCCTGGAACATAGGCCGGCGCGAAAAACGGGAAGCCCATGATATGGTCCCAGTGGAGATGGGATTGGAACACGTGGAAAACGTTGGGCTTGGAGGGGCCGTCCCGGGTAAATACATGGTTGCCAAAAGCGCGCACCCCGCTTCCCAGATCGCACAAGACGTATTCGGCGTCTCCCGCATCAAGCTGCACACAAGCGGAATTGCCTCCGAAGGTGTGCGAAATCTCGAAATCAAGCTCGGAGTCCACCCACGCCCGCGCCTTTTCCTGCGTGTCGAGAGCCTTGCCCGAAGCCGCAACTATCGCGTGAGCAAGCTTATCCCTGATCGATGCGGAGTCCAGGGAGACGGGGATCGAACCACGCGTTCCCCAGAAAGTGACCCATAGCGCCATCGGTCAGGCGCCGCGAGCAGACTCGTAGGCCGCCAGAGCCGACGGCGAAATTTTTGCAAGAGCCTCGCGCACGGACCCGAAGCACTGGAAGACGAGATTAAAGCGGCTGATCTCGAAGATCTCACGCACCACGGGTTGCAGCGCAGCTATTACGATGAAGCCTCCCTGCTCGCGGACTCTTTTGCCTGCCAGCATCAAAACGCGCAACCCGACGCTGCTGATGTAATCCACCTTAGAAAAATCCAGGACGAGGCGATCCCCGCCGTCGCGGCAGCTCGCCACATAAGCATCGAGTCCGGACTTCAATCCGTCAGTGGTGCTGTTGTCGATGCGCCCAATAGGGGTGAGCACCAGCGCGTCGCCATAGCGTTCTTGAGATACATGCATGGAACGGATCAGGCCTCTGGATGCCAGTACAAAAGCAATTTGACACTGAATTGATTGCCGGATGCAAGTGCGCCGGAACGCAGGGTAACAGTGCTAAAATCGGCGCCTTTCGCCCGACTTCCACACCCTCATGAGCGTCGAGCAGGCTCGTTTCAACATGGTCGAACAGCAGATTCGCACCTGGGAAGTGCTCGACCAGGACGTGCTCGATCTTTTGTATGTCGTGCGCCGCGAGGAATTCGTCCCGGCAGCGCACCGAGCGTTTGCTTTCTCGGATCTGGAGCTACCCCTTTACGAAGGGGCCGACGAGGACGAACGCATGATGCAGCCCAAGGTCGAGGCGCGCATTCTTCAGGAACTGGCGGTGCGGAAAAACGAGCTAGTTCTTGAAGTGGGCACCGGTAGCGGCTATCTTACGGCGCTTCTCGCTGCACGGGCGCATCACGTGCATTCGGTGGAGATCAACCCAAAGCTGAAGACGTTCGGAGAGAACAATCTTCGGCGCGCCGGCGTTGAGAATGTCACATTGCAGCTCGGCGACGCTTCACAGGGCTGGCAGAAGTATTCGCCTTATGACGTCATCGTCCTCACCGGTTCGACGCCGGTGCTGCCGCAAACTCTGGTCTCACAACTCAAGGCAGGAGGGCGGCTTTTTGCGGTCGTGGGCGACCCGCCCGTAATGGAAGCGCGGCTCCTGACCTGCGTCGGCAAAGGCACCCAACATGCCATCGATCTGTTCGAGACCTGTCTAGCTCCGCTGAAGAATGCGTTGCAACCGGCGCGCTTCGAATTCTAGCGGCGACTCACACCGGGCCGCAGCGTCCATGCCACAGTTTCGCATTGCGCTCCCGTTGATTGTCGCACTGTCTGCGCCGAGCGCAGGCGCAGCCGATCTCTTGCAGATTTATCGCGACGCTCTCGCGAACGACCCCATCTACGCTTCGGGACGCGCTGCGCGGGACGCGGGACTCGAGAACCTGCCGCAGGGTCTTGCCCAGATCCTGCCCACTGTAAACGCTACGGCATTCACTCAATACAACGACATCAACATAGGCTTCCGAGGCGCCGCCCCGGAGCAAACGCGTCTGGGGAATTCGAACGGATATACCGTGACGCTCACGCAGCCCCTTTTCAATTGGCAGAACATCCAGGTGTACAAGGAGGGTGAATTCAAGGCGATACAGGCTGAAGCCACTTTTGGCCAGGCGACACAGGATCTGATTGTCCGTGTCGCGCAGGCCTATTTCGACGTACTCGCTTCGCAGGACGGGCTCGCTTTCATCCGGGCGCAAAAAATCGCGATCTCCGAGCAGCTCGCCCAGGCGAAGCGCAATTTCGAAGTCGGTACGGCAACGATCACCGATACTCACGAAGCCCAAGCGCGTTACGACCTGGGGACGTCCCAGGAGATCGCCGCCGAGAGCGATCTGGAGATCAAAAAGCGCACCCTGCAACAAATAATCGGAAAATTTCCGGAGCGGCTCGATCCGCTGAAATCCAGCATCGAACTCAATCCGCCCAAGCCGAACTCCATGGAAGACTGGGCCGTCGCCGCAGCAAACCAGGGTTACCCGGTACACGCTCAGGAAGCCGCGGTGGAGGTGGCCGTGCGCGAAGTCGAGCGAATCCGCGCAGGGCATCTGCCCACCTTGAACATCGTAGGCAGCGCGGGACAGAACTCGACCAGTCTCAGCGCCACCGCGTCAAGCAATACCGCCTCGGACTCGATTAACCGCACCATCGGATTGCAGCTTTCCATCCCCCTCTACGCGGGGGGTGGCGTCGGGTCCCAGGTTCGGCAAGCGGTCGCCAATCGCGACAAGGCGCAGCAGGATCTGGAAAGCGCGCGACGGGCCGCCGCCTTGTCCGCGCGTCAGTCCTATGTCGGCGTGACCAACGGCATGGCACAGGTAAAAGCCCTGGAAGCGGCGCTCATATCCAGCCGAAGCGCGCTCGATTCCAACAAGCTCGGCTATGAAGTCGGAGTACGCATCAACATCGACGTATTGAACGCCCAGCAGCAAGTCTTCAGCACGCTGCGCGATCTTTCCAGGGCGCGTTATGACACGATTCTCAACGGCTTGAGGTTGAAAGCCGCCGCCGGTTCCCTGGGCGAAGCCGACGTCGAGGAAGTGAATCGTCTGCTCGGGGCTGACTAAGCCCTGACCCGCGGGCCGTCTGGCGCGATCGCTTTCGACCTCAAACAAGCGATTACCGGGACCCGGTGGTTCGGCTGAGCACCCGCTCGCAGATTGCAACCGTGCGCTCCGTGGCACCGCGATGGGCCGCGCAAAATGCGATCCCGGCTTTTCCCATGCGTTCGCGCAGACTTCGATCCTGAAGGAGCGAACGCGCGAC
>DATHHS010000100.1:0-9766 GCA_035317085.1 Burkholderiales bacterium | reverse complement strand
TCGCGGTGGTGGTACCAATGCTGCGTGAGATCGGGCGGACGCACCGGAAGTGACGCGGCCGCGGTGCCGTCGCCGTGGCCGTCGGCACCGTGACAGGCTTCGCAATACCTGCGATAGAGCGGCTCGCCGCGCGCGATGGAGTCGGCGGTGTAGCGTACCGGGGATCGGAAATAGGTGGTCGGATGGGCGGGCACGAGCCGCCAATCCGAGATCGTGTAGGGAAACGGCCAGACGGTCTGCACGTGCAGCGCGGGCACCGTCACGCCCAGCGCGGCGACGACGCCCAGCAGTGCGAGCCCGAGGGAAGTTTCCGCGATCGCATTGCGCCCCAGCTTGCGCAGCGCGAGCGGCGCGGATTCGCCGGAGGCAGCGCGCAAGTCCGGCGTCCAGCGCAGGCGGTTCCTCGCGGCGAACGCGACCATCGCCGCGAAGAGCGCGAGCTTCGCGAGCAGTAGCCGCCCGTAACCGGTTCCGAAGAACGCCGGCACGCTGCCCAGGAGATACCACGCGTTCGCCGCGCCGGTCACGATCAGCGCGCCCACGCTCACGACGCCCAGGGTCGAGAAGCGCCGCGTGACGCGCGCGGCGAACGCGAGCGCGGACGCGTCCGCGGCGCGCCGCGCGTGAGCGAGCAGGCGAGCGAGAGGCCAGAGCGCGCCGAGCCATGCGCCCGCGGCGAGGAGATGCAGGGCGTCCGAGCCGAGGTGGACGAGGCGGTCGGCTCCTTGCTCGGCCGCGGCGTGCCCGGCCCAGGCGAGCGTCGCGAGCAGGCAGCCCGCGAGCAGCGCGCACGCCCGATCGAGCGCGGCGCCGCCCGTCTTGCCCCGGGCGAAAAACAAGGTCGCGCCCAGCGCCGCGGCGATCACGAGGCGGACGGTCCATGTCCGCCCGAACAGGGTTTCGGAAAGGACCGCGCCCAGCGTCTCGCGATCCAGGGCGCGAGCAAACGGCAGGCCGCTCATCTCCGCAGCCTTCACCGCCAGCCAGAGAGCACCCGAGGCGACAACGAGCCCGAGGCACCAGGCGGCGACGCACAGCGCCTTGCGCCGCAGCGCCGGCTCCTCGCTCAGCGCGGTTCGCGAATCCGCGCGCGCCGTCCAGACGAGGAACACCAGCTCGCCGAACAGCGCGACTGCGGCGGCGAAGTGGACGAAGCGAAGCGCGACGACGAATCCGCTCATCGCAGCCTCTGCGGTGCGTGCGCGTGGCTCAGGGCGCCACCTCGAAAGTGAAGTCGCCTTCGGTGACGTGCGCGTCGACCGAGAGCGCGCGCCAGACCACGCGATAGATTCCCGGCGCGAGCGGCGGGACCGAAACTTTCAGCAGCGTCGCGTCGCCGCGCTCGAGCCGCTTGTCCTGGCGGTCGACCTGCTTGCCGCCGTGGTCGAAAACCCGAACGGTGCTGAAAGCGGGTTCCAGCTCCTGCGTGAAACGCAGCCGGACCTCCGCCGGCGAGCCGTGGACCGTGCTGCCGACCGCGGGCGCTGCGCGATCGAGAAAGGCGTGCGCAAAGGCTCCGTCCGGAACCACCAGAACGGCGGCGAGGACGGCGAGCAGCGCCACGCGGACGGAGGACTTCACGCTCAGTCGCCGAGCAAGGGTTTGCCGATGCTCTTCGGGAACAGGTCGTCGAGGAAGAAGTGGATCTGGAACATCACGCCCGTTTTTCCTCCGGTGCTGCCGACGGGGATGATCGCCTCGAGTCCGTACTGCATGTATCTTCCCGCCCAGAGCATTCCCGGGTTGATCGTTCCCGTCGTCGGACCGCCGCCGAATGGCCTCTGAAGCGAGAACTCGACGATCGGGATCATCCGGTTGAACGGCTCGCCGAGGCCCACGTCTTTCACGAAGGATTGCAGGTACAGCAGGCTGTATTCCACGGCGAACCCGATGTTGAGCACCTTGCGGTTCTGCTCCGTCGTGACGTTGCCGTCGTCGTCGACGGTGGTTGTGCTCGAACGCGTCGGCAAGCCGACTCCGGCGGAGCCGGTGAGCGCGAACGGACGCAGGTACTTCAGGCCTTCGGACAGGTCGCCGAACCCCTTGCCGAAGAATACCGTCGGCGTCACCGTGCTGAACGACTCCGCGCCGACGCGCTTCGCGCCCGTTTTGCCTATGTCCCAGTCGGCGCCGACCGAGAGGATCCTCGCGTGCTCGTCGTTCTTGTAGAACTGGTACTTCGCGTTCGCTGCGAAATTATCGAAACCCCTCTGGGTATCTCCACCGTCCGGTTTCAGGTTCAGATAGGTCGCTCCGAGCCCGAGCCCGAAATTCGGCGTAATGCGCTTGGTGAAATCGATGGACGTGCTGGTTTCCAGCGTTGCGGGCTCGTCGCCGTTCGCGCCGGTCTTTCTCCTCGAGACGGTGGGCAGCGACAGTTCGTCGGCGACGAAGGGGTCGTCGGTGGCAAGCGTCGCCGGGAAGAAGCGCTTTCCCGCGAAGCCGTGGGCGAAAGCGTTGCCAGTGAAGGCGGCCGCGAGGATCGCGGCGCCGCCCAGGCGTGCAATTGTCGTTTTCTTGATCATTTTTCCTCTCCTGAAATCGTGTCGCGCGCCGGGACACGCGAGCGCGCCGGCGCCGGATCCGCACGACCGCGGTCGCGCGCCCTGCAGCTTCAGTTCAGGCGAGGTAAGGCGGAGCGCGCGGAGGCGCGGAGGGGTGAAGTGCAGCCTGGGGCCGTCGGGATTCGAAGTGCGCGGCAGGCTGCGCGACCGCCGCGACCGGCGAAACCAGAACGTGCGTCGCGCATAAGATCGCGGCGTTGCGTTCGGGGTTGAAGTGACACAGCGTGCAGTGCGTAGTGCGGACGTTGCTGCCGGGCGTATCGTCGCCGGTTCCGCCGCCCGCGTGCCTCGCGCCCGTCGCGCTGCAGATCTCGGAGGGAAGCGCAGGCACGCTCGGCCCGGCGATCGCGAGCACCGGCCAGAACGCATTGAACGAGATGCTCACCAGCGCGATCCAGGCGGCAATGTGGCCGGAGAAGCGGCGGCCGGAGAAGCGAAGCTTCGTCATGGCCGCTTTTTTAGCACAGATGTGCGCGCCTTGTCATCCCCGGGTCGCGGGATCGTTCTGGTATCCTCCGGTTCAATATGAAAGGACGACTGGAAGACCGGCGCCTGCTGACCGGGCAGGGGAAATACACCGCCGACTGGAATTTTCCGAATCAGGCCTACGCCGTATTCCTGCGGTCGGACCGCGCCCACGCGGAGATCGTTTCCATAGACACCGCCGCCGCGCTCAAGGCGCCCGGCGTGCTGGCCGTGCTCACCGGCAAGGACATCGCCGAAGCCGGCTATAAGTCCATTCCGACGAACCTCGGCGTGAAGGACCGCTTCGGCGAAGCGCTCAAGAAACCGCCGCGCCCGGTGCTCGCGCAAGGCAAGGTGCGCCACGTCGGCGAGTGCGTCGCCTGCATCGTCGCCGAATCCCAGGCGGCCGCGCAGGACGCGGCCGAATTGATCGAGGTCGAATACCGCGAGCTGCCCGCCGTGACCGTTGCGCGAGACGCCTTGCAGCCCGGCGCGCCGCAGCTCCACGCCGAGCTTGCCGGCAACCTTTCCTTCGACTGGGTCGCGGGCGACGAGGCCGCGACCGAGGCGGCGTTCCGCTCGGCCGCCCGCGTCGTGAAACTCGCGCTCGACAACCAGCGCATGGTCGGCAATCCGATGGAGCCGCGCGCCTGCACCGCGACTTACGACGCCGCGACGCAGAAGTACGCGCTCTACGCCTGCACGCAAGGCACGGCCGGCATGCGCGGCCAGCTCGTCTACACCATGGGCGTTCCCGACGACAAGATCGACGTCATCGCCGAGGACGTCGGCGGCGGCTTCGGCGTGCGCTTCAACATGTATCCGGAATACAGCGCAGTGCTGCTTGCGGCGAAAAAAACCGGCCGTCCCGTGAAATGGACCGGCAGCCGTTCGGAGGTTTTCCTGTCGGACGAGCAGGGGCGCGATGTCGCGAGCACGAGCGAGCTCGCGCTCGATGCCTCCGGAAAATTTCTCGCGCTGCGCTTTTCGTACGTCGCCGATCTCGGCGCCTATCTCGCGCCGACCGGACCCTTCATCAACACCCAGGGCGTGGTCGCCTGCCTCACTGGCGTGTACGAGATTCCCGCCGCCTGCGCGCGCGTGCAGCTCGCGGTGACCAACAAATCGCCGTCCGCCGCCTACCGCGGCGCGGGCCGCCCGGTGATGTCCTACATGATCGAGCGACTGGTCGACGAGGCGGCGGTCGAGCTCGGCATCGATCCCGCCGAACTGCGGCGCAGGAACCTCGTGACCAAAGAAAAATTTCCATATAAGGCGGCGAACGGCATCACTTACGACTGCGGCGATTTCGAAGGGGTGCTCGCCGACGCGCTGAAAGCTTCCGACTGGGCGGGATTCCCGGCGCGCCGGGCGGAGTCAAAGACGCACGGCAAGCTGCTCGGGCGCGGCATGGCCACCTACATCGAGGCGAGCGGCGGCGGCTTCGCCCCTTCGGACCAGGTCGAGCTGCGCTTCAGCTCGGAAGGCACGGTGACCATGTACGCGGTCTCGCACTCGCACGGGCAGGGCCACGAGACCAGCTACGCGCAGATCGTCTCCGCGGTCACCGGCGTGCCCATGGAAAACTTCCGTCTCCGAAACGGCGATCCGGCGGTGCGCCTGGTCGGCAACGCGACCGGCGGCTCGCGTTCGCTTCTCGGTGTGGGCAGCGTGATGCAGCTCGCGGCGAAGCAGGTGGTCGAGAAGGGCCTCGCGCTCGCGTCGAAAGATCTGGAAGCCGCGGCCGCCGACATCGAATTCACGGACGGCGCCTACCGCATCAAAGGCACCGACCGCTCCGTCACGCTCATCGCGCTCGCAAAAAAATACGCGGGCACGCCGCAGTCGCTCGATGTCAAGACCGAGGGCCGGTTCGGCGTGACCTTTCCTAACGGATGCCACGTCGCCGAAGTCGAGATCGAGCCCGAGACCGGCATCGCCGAGATCGTGAAGTTCACCGCGGTGGACGATGCGGGCAACATCGTCAACCACCAGATCGTCGAAGGCCAGATGCAGGGCGGGATCACCCAGGGGGCCGGGCAGGTTTTCGGCGAACACGCCGTATACGACCCCGATACCGGCCAGCTCTTGAGCGGCAGCTTCATGGACTACTTCATGCCGCGCGCGGGACTGGTCGGCGGCCTCGCCATCCACGAGCACCCGGTGCCGACCGCGAGCAACCCGCTCGGCGCGAAAGGTGTGGGGGAGGCGGGGGTGAGCGGCTCGCTGCCAGCGCTCATGAACGCCGTGCTGGATGCGCTGCGCGAAGGCGGTGTGACGCACTTCGACATGCCGGCGACGCCCGACCGGATCTGGCGGGCGCTCCGCGACGCAAAGGCGGGATGAGGCCTTCCCTGACCCCGTGCGCTTGCGGTCACCGTTAACCATGAGATGTCGGACTTCGCTTCGATCCTGTCCGTACCGGTTCCCCGCGCGGATCCGGCGCAGCCCCGGCGGGCGGACGAGCAGCTACACTTGCACCGCATGAGGAGCCAGGCGAGCGACGAGGATCTGATGCTGCGCTACGGCAAGGGCGATGCCGGAGCGTTCGAAGTGCTCTACCTCCGCCATCGACTCCCCTTGTACCGCTTCCTGCTGCGACAGGTCGGCAGCGCGGCGACCGCCGAAGAATTGTTCCAGGACCTCTGGATGCGCGTCGTCAATTCCCGCGGGCGCTACGAAGCCAGCGCAAAATTCACTTCCTGGGTCTACGCCATCGCGCACAATCGCCTGATGGATTTCTATCGCGCGAACGGCCGGGCGGCTTTCCTGAGCCACGAGGAAAGCGAATCCGTTCTCGGGGATCTTCCCGCCGTGGAAATCGCCGCGGACCTGCGCCTCGATCGCAAGCGCGCGGTGGAGCGTCTGCTCGCCGCGCTCGCCGGGCTTCCCGATGCGCAGCGCGAAGCCTTTCTCCTGCAGCAGGAAGGCGAACTGTCGATCGAGGAGATCGCCGCCGCGACCGGCGTCGGCGCCGAGACCGTGAAGAGCCGCCTGCGCTATGCGGTGGCCAAGCTGCGCGCAAGCCTGGGGAAGGGATCATGACCGAGCAGCGCGACGAGGAGCTTTCCGGCATCTATCGCGACGCGGAGGCGCGGAGCCCTTCGCAGCGGGTCGACGACAATGTCCTCGCGGCGTCGCAACGCGTCGCCGGTGCAAGGCGGAAGTCGGCCGGAACCGGATTCGCGCGCCGCTGGGGCACGCCGGTTGCGATCACCGCGACCGTGCTGGTGACCGCCACGCTGACGTTCATGGTGTTCGAGCGGCAGTCCGCGCTCGACCTGATCGCGCCCAAAGCACCGCGGTCCGCCCGGCCGGCGAAGGCGCCGCCGCCGGAGCCGAAGCGTGCCGACCAGCCCGTGACGCCACCGCCCGAGGTGTTGCCGCCCATCGCGCCTGCGCCGCCCATCGCACCGCCGATTCCGCAGGCGGGTTCCCGCCAGGGCGCTGCTGTGCCCGATCGGGAACCCGCCTGCGAGCGCGCCCCCGGGCACGGTGCGGCCCGCGATCGTGCCGGAAGTTCCGCGCGCGCCGGAGGTATTGCGCAAGAGAGAAGAGGCGAAGCCTGCGCCCGCCGCGGCAACTCCGGATGCCCGGCGTCCCGTCGGCGTTCAACGGCAGACCCAAACGATACAGGCGCCGGCGGCCGCGCCGGTCCCGGGGGCGAGCGGTCTCCGGGAATCGGCACCGGCGGTGCCGAGCGCAGACGCCGTCAGCGGCATCGCAAGCCGCATCGCCGCTCCCGAAGCGGAGCGTACGCCGGAAAAATGGCTCGAGGATATTCGCCAACTCAGGGCGCAGGGAAAAACGGCCGAAGCGGAGCGCGAGCTGGCCGAATTCAGGAAACGCTACCCCGACTACCGATTGCCGGAGGATTTCAGATAGGGTCCGTGCGGGCGGGATGTTGATTCAAGCTTCTGTCAGGGTTTTCTCCGTACACTGCCGCAGCGCCGCACGGCGCATCGTTCTCCGGCATCAGCCATGATCGCAAAAGAGGAAAAACTCACAACCGCCGAGGGAGAACTCGCAGCCGTTTCCGCCGCGGCGGCAAAGCCGGCGGTCCGCCTGCCCCTGCTGAAGCAATTGGGGCCGGGCCTGATTACCGGCGCCGCGGACGACGATCCAAGCGGCATCGCGAGTTATTCGCAGGCGGGCGCGCAGTTCGGCTACGGCATGCTGTGGTCGGTGCTGTTCACGCTGCCGCTCATGATCGGCATCCAGATCGTGAGCGCGCGCATCGGCCGCGTGACCGGGCAGGGCCTCGCCGCCAACATCCGGGAGTACTATCCGAAGCCGCTGCTGTACGCCGTCATCTCGTTCCTGCTGGTCGCCAACACCATCAACATCGCCGCCGATCTCGGCGCGATGGCGGCGGCGCTGCAACTGCTCATCGGCGGGCGGACCGGCGGGTACATCATCGCCTTTGCGCTGGTGTCGCTCGGCTTGCAGGTCTTCATCCCCTTTCCGCGCTACGCGCCGTTTCTGAAGTGGCTGACGCTCGCGCTCTTCGCCTACGTCGCCACCGTGTTCGTGGTGCAAGTGCCGTGGCTCGAGGCCGGCTTGCGCACGCTGGTTCCGGAGGTGACGTTGCGCGCGGACTATCTTCTGATGCTCGTGGCGGTGTTCGGCACGACCATCAGCCCGTATTTGTTTTTCTGGCAGGCTTCGCAGGAAGTGGAAGAGCAGCGCGCCGCTGACGGCGAACAGCCGCTGCGCGAAGCGCCCGCGCAGGCCTCGGCCCACCTTCGTCGGATCAAGGTCGACACCTACATCGGGATGACGTTCTCGAACCTGGTGGCCTTCTTCATCATGCTGACCACCGCGGTGACCCTGCACGCGCACGGCATCACCGACATCCAGACCTCCGCGCAGGCAGCCGAAGCGCTTCGCCCCATCGGCGGCGAGTTCGCGTTCCTGCTCTTTGCTGCGGGCATCGTCGGCACCGGCATGCTCGCCGTGCCGGTGCTCGCCGGGTCGGCCGCGTACGCGGTCGCCGAATCTTTCCGCTGGCCCATCGGCCTGGGCCTGAGGCTGATGGAAGCGCGCGGCTTCTACGGCATCCTCATCGCCGCGACGACGATCGGCGTCGCGCTCAACTTCACCGAGATCGATCCGGTCAAGGCGCTCATCTGGAGCGCGGTGATCAACGGCGTGATTTCGGTGCCCATCATGGCGGTGATGATGCTGATGGCGGTGCGCCCGGAAATCATGGGGCCCTTCACCGTGAGGCGGCGCCTGAAGATTCTCGGCTGGCTCGCCACCGGCGTGATGGCGCTGGCGGTGGTCGCGATGCTGGTGGCGCTCGTGACTGCGCGGCACTGACTTCGCGCTAGAATTCGAAATGGCCGACTGCTGCGAAGACAAGGCGTGCGCGGTCGACGCTCTGCGGGAGCGACAGAGCTCGACCCTGAAGATCGTTCTCGCGATCAATGCGGTGATGTTCGTCGGCGAGCTCGCCGCCGGGCTTCTCGCGTCTTCGACGGCCCTGCTGTCCGACTCGCTCGACAATCTCGGCGACGCCCTGACCTACGGATTGAGCCTGTACGCGGTATCGCGCGGCGCGCGCTCCAAGGCGAAGGTCGCCTTGTTCAAGGGTGGCTTGATCCTGGCTGCCGGCCTGTTCGTCCTCGCGCAAGTCGCGTACCGCGCGTTCGTTCCTGTTCTTCCGGTGTTCGAAACCATGGGCGCCGTGAGCCTGCTCGCGCTTCTGGGAAACGCCTCGTGCCTCGCGCTTCTCTGGAAACACCGCGAGGAAGACATCAACATGAGTTCGGTGTGGGAGTGCTCGAGGAACGACATCGCTTCTAACATTGCCGTCTTTGTCGCGGCCGGCGGCGTCTGGCTCACCCGCTCGGAGTGGCCCGACCTCGTGATTGGGCTCGTGTTGGCGATTCTGTTTCTTCGCTCAGCCCTCCGAGTATTGCGAAACGCAATCTCCGAGCTCAGACGCGCCCCGGGCGCGCCAGCAAAGGCGCAGTTCGTCACTCTGCGTCAGCGCTAAGCAATTCCGCGCACGTTCGAGCGGGGGGTAGTCTCTTGGCGGTGTTGCTTTCACGAGAGAGGCCCATTCAGATTTTGCTCTGCAAACCTCGTCCAGAGCACGGCCAGCGTGAAAACACCGGTCAGGAATGCGGCGAAGCGCAAGGGTACGTCGTTGAAGCCGATGTAGATGAAGGCATGCACATAACGGGTTATGACGAAAACCCATGCCAACGAAACCTGGACGGCGTCGAATCGTCCTGTCGTCAGCATGAGCAGGCATACGACGTAGAACAGGACCGGAAGCTCCAGGAGGTTCATATACGTGCGGGTAGGACGTTCGACCCATTCGGCCGGCATTTCGGCGGTGAAAGTCCTGAAGTAACGCGCGGATACCGCTCCGCGGATCAACGCAACATTCCGGTACACGACCGTCATGAGCAACACGATAGCGGTGAGGACAACGAGCGCAACCACGGGTTGGAGCAGAGCTGCGGGCGCTCCCTGAGCGACGTGGGCAGACGCAGCCGTCGTCCGCACAACTGCCACCAGCGCCGCGACAAAGGCCGCGAGGATCACTCCGACCACCAGGTACTTTGCACCGATAGTATTGGTACGCATCCGGATTCTCCCTATTGAGGCTCAGCGACTACTTGTTGACGACGACTTCGCCGACATTCTGGCAACGAGTAAACCTAGCGGGAGGACTACGATAAAACAACTGCCCTGCGCGCTCTGCGGCGCGCAGCGTGCGTCGC
>DATHHS010000099.1:0-13271 GCA_035317085.1 Burkholderiales bacterium | reverse complement strand
ACCCCTGGATTTTCTCCGGAGTGGAAAGCCGGGCCAGAACCGAGAACTCGGCACGGGTCAGGGTCAGATCTTCACGGCGGGCAAAACGCGTTCTCAACCCCGATCCCCTTGAAACACGGCGCGCCTAGGGCGCTGAATCAGGCCATTCTAATGTGACCGGGGGAACGGCACGGTCGCGAACAAACTGCCCGAAACCGGTCTGAGAGACCACAGCCGTCGAGCCGGGCCGCCGTTCGCCGCGTATTCCGAAAGATGGGCGGCAATGTTAGGCTTCCACACCATGATCAAATTCCTCATGTCCCGCAGGATCGGCAACCTGATCGGATTCCTCGTCTGCGCAGGGATGCTGGCCTTCGGGTATTACCTGCAGTTCAAGGTCGGCCTCGAGCCCTGTCCGCTCTGCATTCTGCAGCGCCTGCTGTTGCTTGCGACCGGCGTCGTCTTTCTCGCCGCCGCGGTGCATCGGCCTGTGCACTGGCTCGGCGCGGGCATCTATGCGGGTGCCATTTCGCTCTGCGCGATGACGGGCGCCGCGATCTCCGCGCGCCACGTGTGGATCCAGCATCTTCCAGAAGACCAGCGTCCCACCTGCGGACCGGGTCTGGATTACATGTTCTCCACGTTCGGGCCGCTCGGAGCGCTGGGACGCGTCCTGCGCGGTTCGGGCGAATGCGGCGTGGTCGACTGGACGTTGCTTTCCTTCAGTATTCCGGAGTGGACGCTCGCCGCGTTCGTGGCGCTCGCGATCTGGGCGGTTTTTATCGCGCTGCGAGACTAAAGGCGATCATTTTGCCTTGTCGCGATAGGGATTCTCGATCTGCTGCAACAGCCCGTCGAGGACCTGCCTGAACTGGCTCTCGTCGCATCCCATGAGTACCGCGTCCTCGAGCGCATCCTGGCAGAGCTGTTGTATCTCCTCCAGATTTTCCCGGAGCACTTTCAGTTTCTCCACACAGGACACAATTTCTCCGGAAGGCGAGCGCCAGAGGGTTTCCGGAATCGATCGTTTGCTCATGAATAATCCCTTCGGGTAACGGCTACCGAATCTGACCGCGGAGGCCGAAACGGGTTCACCGACCGTAGGACCCGCTCAAGCTTGCTTGAGATAGACCTGGATCTCCGGGATCGAGACGGCAGCGCGATTCGCAGGCACGTCCCTCAGCACTTCGCCGAGAAGGACCACCGCAGGGCCGCCGCCGGCCTTCAGCGCCAGCGCGGGCAGGTCTGCCAGCGTTCCGCGGAGAATGCGTTGCTCCGGAAGCGTCGCGCTTTCCACCAGGACGAGCGGAGTAGCCTTTGGCAAGCCGCGTCCGGTCAATTCCGCGCTGATTTGCTCGGCGAGTCCCGCGCCCATGTAGATGACGGCGGTGTCGGCTGCGAGCACGCTCGCCGCCCAGTCGTTTTCGCGTTCGCCCTGACCCGCGCGCGGTGTGACAAAGGCGACGTGACGGGCAAGCCCGCGGCGCGTGAGCGATACTCCGAGCTCGGCGCTCGCGGCGGTCGCAGCGGTCACTCCCGGCACGATTTCGAAATCGACCCCCGCATCGCGCAGCGCGTCGATTTCTTCCTGAGCGCGTCCGAAGAGCATGGGGTCGCCTCCCTTCAGCCGCACCACCACTTCATGCTTGCAGGCGGCGTCCACCAGCCGTTTGTTTATGAAACTTTGGGCGGTCGAATGGCGGCCGCTGCGCTTGCCCACGAGAATCTTTCGGGCGCGCGCGGCAAGCGCGAGCGTCTGCGGATGCACGAGCGCATCGTGAAAAACCATGTCGGCACGCTTCAGGATTTCGGCTGCACGCAGGGTGAGCAGATCGGGCGCGCCCGGGCCGGCACCCACCAAATACACTTTGCCGTTCGATTTACCCATCGATCATCCCCGCGGCCACCGTCTGGTGGGTGACCTCGTCGATCAGGATAAAGGACCCGGTGGCGCGGTTCGATCCGTAGGGATCGACGAACAGCGGCTGCGCGAGCGCAAGCGCGACGTGAGCGATGTCGTTCATCGCGAGCCCGGTCGGCGCCGCTTGCCGCTCGAGCGTGTTGATGTCCACCCGGTCGTTGAGCGAGAGCAGCTTGGCCTTGACGCTGCGCGTGGTGTGCTTCAGGACGAAGCGTGCCGCGGCGAGCGTTCTTGCGTCGAGGAGCTCGGAGGATAGCCAGCAGAGGCGCGCCTCGATATTCCTGGTCGCGCGGGGCGGATGGGCGGGGTCGGCGAGCAAGTCGCCGCGCGAGACGTCGATATCATCGGCGAGAACCAGCGTCACCGAGTCTCCCGCGACCGCGATAGGCAGCGATTGGCCGAGCGAAATGATATCCTTGACGACCGTGCGGCGACCCGAAGGCAGCGCGAGCACCTCCGTTCCGCGGAACAGGACACCCGATTCAATTCTGCCGGCGTAGCCGCGAAAGTCCGTGCCTGCGCCAGGGCGAACAACGAGCTGCACCGGAAAGCGGAAAGGCAGCGCGTCGGCCTCGTCGGCCACGTCGATTTCCTCGAGGGCCGCAAGCAGTGTGGGGCCTCGATACCAAGTCATGCTTTCGCCGCGCTCCACGACCAGGTCGCCGCAGAGCGCCGAAATCGGGATGAAGCGCAGGTCCGGGATGCCGAGTGTCGAGACAAAAGCGAGAAAGTCCTTGCGGATTCGCTCGAAGACCGCTTCGTCGTAGCCGACGGCATCCATTTTGTTGATCGTCACGATGACGTGGCGCACGCCGAGCAGGTGGGCGATGTAAGCGTGACGGCGTGTTTGCTGTAGCACGCCCTTGCGCGCGTCGATAAGGATCACCGCTGCGTCAGCAGTGGAAGCGCCGGTCACCATGTTGCGGGTGTACTGCTCGTGGCCGGGCGTGTCGGCGATGATGAACTTGCGCCTCGGCGTGGCGAAGTAGCGGTAGGCGACGTCTATGGTGATGCCCTGCTCGCGTTCGGCTTCCAGGCCGTCGGTGAAGAGCGAGAGGTCCATGCTCTCCTGGCCGCGCTTGCTCGAGGCGCGCGCGACCGCGGCGAGCTGGTCTTCGAAGATGGCCCGGGTGTCGTGCAGCAGCCGTCCGATCAGCGTGCTCTTGCCGTCGTCCACGCTGCCTGCCGTGATGAAACGCAACACTCCGCGGTCTTCAACGGTCTGCGCATTTCGCTCGATTTCTCCTAGGAAGGTCATGTCAGAAGTATCCTTCCTTCTTGCGCCGCTCCATGGACGCTTCCGAAGTCTGGTCGTCCATGCGCGTCGCGCCGCGTTCGGTGACGGTGGTCAGCACCGTCTCGGCGATGATCTCGGCGGCAGTCGCCGCGATGGATTCTACCGGACAGGTGCAACTGATATCGCCGACGGTGCGAAAGCGTACCGACAGTTCCTCCACTGCCTCGCCCGTGCGCGGCGGGGTGATCTCCGTCACCGGAACGAGCAGACCGTTGCGGCGTATCACCGGGCGGCGGTGCGCGTAGTAGATCGAGGGCAGGGCGAGCCGCTCGCGCTCGATGTACTGCCAGACGTCGAGCTCGGTCCAGTTGCTGATCGGGAACACGCGCATGTGTTCGCCTTTCGCCACGCGGGTGTTGTACAGGCTCCACAGCTCGGGGCGCTGGTTCTTCGGGTCCCACTGGCCGAATTCGTCGCGGAAAGAAAACACGCGCTCCTTGGCGCGCGCCTTTTCCTCGTCGCGGCGGGCTCCGCCGATCGCCGCATCGAAGCCGAACTCCGCGATGGCTTCCAGCAGCGTCACCGACTGCGCGGCATTCCTGCTTTCGTTGAAACGGCGCAGCTTGACCGTGCCGCGGAGGATCGAGTCCTCGACCGAGCGCACGACAAGGCGCTCGCCCAGCTCCGCCGTGCGCGCGTCGCGCAAGGCGATCACCTCGGGGAAGTTGTGCCCGGTGTCGATGTGCATCAACGGAAATGGAAACTTCGCAGGACGAAAAGCCTTCTCGGCCAGGCGCAACAGCACGAGCGAATCCTTGCCGCCGGAAAAAAGCAGTACCGGATTCGCGCATTCCCCCGCGACCTCGCGCAGGATGAAAATCGCCTCAGACTCGAGCCAGTCGAGATGGCTGCGGAGTGGCAATGCGCCACGCCCGGTGCGCGGCTTTTGCAGGACGGCGCTCATGCTTCGCTCTCGGCGGTTGCGCGTACGAGACGTCCGTCCGGCGCGACGTGTAGTCCGCACTCGCGCGCTTCCTTAATCTCCCACCACCAGCGTCCGGCGCGCACGTCTTCGCCCGCGACGGTGGGCCGGGTGCAGGGCGCGCAGCCGATCGAGCGGTAGCCCTGGTCGTGGAGCGCGTTGTAGGGCACCTCGAAGGCGCGGATGTATTCCCACACCTCTGCCTCGCTCCAGTCGGCGAGCGGATTGAATTTCACGATGCCCCGCGCAGCGTCGAATTCCTGGAGCTTCAGGTCGCCACGCGTAGCGGCCTGCTCGCGGCGCTGGCCGGTGACCCAGGCTTCCTTGCCTTCGAGCGCGCGATTGAGCGGCTCGACCTTGCGAATGTGACAGCAGCGCTTGCGCAACTCCTGGCTTTCGTAGAACGCATCGCGGCCGAAGTCCGAAACGTATTCGGCGACTGCGCGGGGATCCGGCCGGAATACCTTCACATCGTAGCCGTAGCGATTGCGGATCGCATCGATCACCTTGAGCGTGTCGGCGTGGAGTCGCTCCGTATCAAGGGTGAAGATTTCGATTTCGAGCTTGTGCCGCAGTATCGCATCGGTAATGACCATGTCTTCGGCAGACAGGCTGGATGCGAGCGCAGCCGGCATGTGCTCGAGCGCAACGCGCACCAGCACGCGCTCGAGCTCGGCGATCTTGTGCTTCAGCGCTTCGGTCATGACTTGCCCGCGGCGAGGCGGCGGCGGAAAAGCGGCACGGGCCGCAGCACGGAAGTCTGGTAGCTGTCGCTGAAGGCATCGAATCCGGAGGAGAGCGCTTCCTGCGCGTCCTGGTCTTCGCGCAGCGCAAAGGCGTCGAAGCCGCACTGGGCCATGAAAAAGAGGTGATCGTGCAGGACATCGCCGATCGCGCGCAGCTCGCCCCTGAAGCCATGGCGCTCGCGCAAAAGGCGCGCAATCGAGTAGCCGCGGCCGTCGCCGAACTTGGGGAAGTTCACCGCGATGAGCGGAAAACGCGCCACGTCGCTGGCGAGCGCTTCCGGCCCTTCGTTGGCGTCGAGCCACACGCCGAGCTTGCCGGGGGGGGCGAGAAAATCTTCGCGGCGCGCCAGCCACAGGGCGAGCGGGACGATGACATCGCCGCGCGTGGGGACCTCGGGCAATTCGCCCTTGGCGCCGCGCTCAAGCAGATGCCAGCTGTCCGCGACGATGCGCCGCTCTTTGATCAGCGTTGCCATATACGGATTCCTTGAAAGGTTCGGCGCCGATGCGATGCACCACGTCGATGAAGCGCTCGGCGTCGCTGTCGCGGCGCGCGAGATAGCATTCGATGAGTTTTTCGATCACGTCGGGGATCTCGGCGCGCGCGAACGACGGCCCGATCACCTTGCCGAGGGAGGCGCCGACGCCGGGCCGTACCTCGCCCTGGTTGCCGCCGACCTCGATCTGGTACCACTCCTCGCCGTTCTTGTCGACGCCGAGAATCCCGATGTGACCGACGTGATGGTGGCCGCAGGCGTTCATGCAACCGGAAATGTTCACATCGATCTCGCCGATGTCGTGCAGGTAGTCGAGATCGTCGAAACGCTGCTGAATGGCCTCGGCGACCGGGATCGACTTGGCGTTAGCGAGCGAACAGAAGTCGCCGCCCGGGCAGCAAATGATGTTGGTGAGCAAGCCGACATTGGGCGTGGCGAATCCCAGCGCCCTGACTTCGTGCCACAGCGAGCGCAGGTCAGAGAGTTGCACGTCGGCAAAGATCAGGTTCTGCTCGTGCGACACGCGCAGCTCGCCGAACGAATAGCGGTCGGCGAGGTCGGCAATTTTTTCCATCTGCTCGGCGGTAACGTCCCCCGGCGGTATTCCAGTCTGCTTGAGCGAAAGCGTCACCGCGGCGTAACCCGCTTTCTTGTGCGGATGGACGTTGCGCTTGTGCCAGTTCGCGAAGGCACGGTCCGTGGCGAGCGTGGTATCGAGTCCGGCATCGGTCGCCGGCAGTTGCAGGTAGCTCGGGCGCGTAAACCGCTTTTCGATGCGGGCGATTTCCTCGGGAACGAGCGTCGAAGGGCCATCCTTCAGGTGCGCCCACTCGGCATCGACTTCCTCGCGGAATTTATCGGGGCCGCGCTCCTTCACCAGGATCTTGATGCGCGCCTTGTGGATGTTGTCGCGCCGCCCGTAGCGGTTGTAGACCCGCAGGATGGCCTCGCTATACGTGAGCAAATGCTGCCAGGGCAGAAATTCGCGGATGACAAATCCGATCACCGGTGTCCTGCCGAGTCCGCCGCCCACCAGCACCTTGAAGCCGACTTCACCGTTCGCATCGCGCACGGCGTGCAAGCCGATGTCGTGTACCGCGACCGCGGCGCGGTCGGCCTTGGATCCGTTCATCGCGAACTTGAACTTGCGCGGCAGATAAGAGAACTCGGGATGGAAGGTGGACCATTGGCGGATGACTTCGCACCAGACGAAGGAATCGACGATCTCGTCCCGCGCGACACCGGCGAAATGATCGGTGGTGATATTGCGGAAGGAATTGCCGGAAGTCTGGATCGCGTGCATCTCCACCGTCGCCAGTTCCGCAAGGATGTCGGGCACGCGCTCGAGCTTGGGCCAGTTCAACTGCAGGTTCTGACGCGTGCTGAAGTGGCCGTAGCCGCGGTCGTACCTGCGGGTGATATGCGCGAGCTTTCGCAACTGCCTCGTCGACAGGAGGCCGTAGGGAATCGCGATGCGCAGCATCGGCGCGTAACGCTGGATATAGAGGCCGTTCCGCAGGCGCAGCGCGCGGAATTCGTCTTCGGAGAGCTTGCCGGCGAGAAAACGTTTCGTCTGGTCGCGGAACTGCGCGACGCGCTCGTCAACGAGCTTCTGGTCGATTTCGTCGTAGTTATACATGACCGATTCAGGCGTGGGCGAGGGTCGCTTTCGCCGCGCCCCTTCTGCTGAAGAAGATATACAACAGCCAGGCATCGAGCAGGATCGCAACGGCCATCGGGCCATACGCCAAACCGCCGTGCGCCAGTTTCAAATCAATCAGGACCCGGGAAAGACCGAAACCGACGATCCAAACGTCGAAACTCATGCACACGCGGCGGAACGTTTCCGCGTCGAGGCGCCGGATGAGATAGGCGCCCAGAGGAATGCCTATGAGGACGCTCGGAACAATCGTGGACATGACTTCGAGACTGTCGATCGCGAACAGGCCCAGATGGTAATAGGCGATGGCGGTGAGAGTGGATTCGGCGACCCGAATCAGACTGAGGCCAGCCCGAAATTCCTGTTTTACCAGCCCCTGATTGTTGAACAGCACCGCCAGGGGCGGGCCGGATATGGTGCTGACGGAATATAGGAAGCCGAGTCCCGCTCCGAACGGGAGGCCAAACAGCTTTTCCGCCCGGATCGGCCTGCGCACCCCGGCCGCCTGAAAAAGGATGAGCGGAAGGAGAAGGGCGTAGGTGGCGAATTTCAGCCAGCCCGGGTGAATCGAGGCGAGAAAGTAGCTACCGGCCGCGACGCCAGGCAGCAAGCCGATGAGTATCGGATAGACCCTTTTCCACACCGCCGGAACGCTCGCCCGGTTGATGAAGAGAACATACAGATTGATAAAGACCTCGATGAGAACCAGCGCCGGGTTGAGGATGCGGTTGGTATAGAAAAGCAGTCCCACCGGTACGGTGAGCGAGGAAAATCCATAACCGAGCGCGCCGTTGACGAAGGCCGCGAAGAAAGTCATGGCGACAAGAACGATCGTGCCGGTTTCAATCGAGATCATGGGGTATGCGGATGTTGCGAGACAGGGGGCATGCTAGCCTCCGCACCTAATATCTCAAAGGACTTTTGTGTTAGAATTTAATAACTTTCAAACATAATGATGTAAGACCATGAATTTCCAGCAATTAAGGTATGTTCGCGAGACAGTCAGACAGGGGCTGAACCTCACGGAAGCCGCCAAGAAGCTGCACACCTCCCAGCCCGGAGTATCGAAACAGATTCGCGAACTCGAGAACGAGCTCGGTGTCGAGATCTTCGTCCGTCACGGCAAGCGCATCATCGCCGTGACCGAACCCGGCAAGGCGGTGGTCGCAGTGATCGAGCACCTGCTGCAGGAAGCAGAGAACCTGAAGCAGGTGGGACGCGAATTCAAGGACCAGGCTGCAGGCACGCTGACCATCGCCACCACCCACACCCAGGCGCGCTATTCGCTCCCCAAGGTGGTGGGGGCGTTCAAGCGGCGCTATCCGAAGGTGCATCTCACGATCAAGCAGGGCAGCCCGCCGCAGCTTGCAGAGATGGTGATCTCGCGCGAGGCCGATATCGCGATTGCCACCGAAGCGCTGGACAACTATCCGAAGCTGCTCGCGTTGCCCGGCTTCCAATGGCGCCACTGCGTGGTTGTTCCTGCGAAACACCCCCTCGCCAAGGAACAACGGCTCACGCTCGAGACCCTATCGCGGTACCCCATCGTCACCTACGATCCCGCGTTCGCCGGGAGGACCCATATCGACGAAGCGTTCAAGGCGCAGGGACTCGCGCCCGACATCGTTCTTTCCGCAGTCGATTCGGACGTGATCAAGACCTACGTGGAACTCGGCCTGGGGATCGGCATCATCGCCGCCATGGCTTTCGACGAGAAGCGCGACCGGCACTTGCGCGCACTCGATGCCGGGCATCTGTTCGGTGCGATGACCACACGCGTGGCGGTGCGCAGGGGCGGGGCGCTACGCGGTTACGCCTATGTCTTCATCGAACTGTTTGCGCCCCAGTTGACGAGGAAACTGATCGAGACCGCACTCGCCGGAAAAGCTGAAACTTACGAGCTGTAGTTCGGCCTCCCACGTCACCACGACGCCCTCCGCTTTGTCGACCGCCTAATCTCCGGTCGGCGCAATGCGGAACGCCGTGACCGAGGGCAGCGCGTTGAGGGCCTCGGCGAGCAGGCGGGTTTTGTCCCGCTCGGGCGAATGGATCACCATGTGGTACTCGAAGGTCTTGCCGTCGCCCACGACGCTGTAATTCATGTTGGCAACGACGAAACCCTGTCGCTCCACGATCGAGCGCAAGTCCGCTTCGGGCAGGGCGGCGTTGCGGATGAAGCCCACGGTAAGGTTCGCGTAGAACTCGATCGGCATCTTGCGCTCGATCCAGCGGAATACCGAGAGCACGATGAGCGTCATGGCGGTCGCGATGCCCGCGGGAAAGTAAAATCCCACGCCGACCATGATGCCGATCCCGGCGGTGATCCAGATCGAGGCTGCGGTGGTGAGGCCGCGCACGGTCAGGCCTTCCTTCATGATCACTCCGGCGCCCAGGAAACCGATGCCGGTCATGATCCCCTGTGCCATGCGGGTCGGATCGATCGGCAGCCGTTCGAGCGAGTAGGCCGCAAACCACGTCTCCGGATAGACGGTAAAGATCATCAGCAGGCAGGAAGAGAGGCACACAAGTGCGTGTGTGCGGAAGCCGGCGGGGCGGCCGTGGTAGCTGCGCTCCAGGCCGATGATTCCGCCCGCGGCGAGCGCCATCACCAGGTGCAGGGTGATCGCGGCGTAGTTATCGTGCCAGATCGAGTTCATCGCCTGCTCTTTAATAGCGGTAGTGATCGGCCTTATAAGGACCGGCCTTGGAGACCCCGATGTAGCGTGCCTGGGCGTCGCTGAGCTCGGTGAGTTGCGCGTTGAGCTTCTTCAGCTGCAGCCGCGCCACCTTCTCGTCCAGATGCTTGGGCAGCACATACACGCCGACCGGATACTTGCCGGAACCCTTCTGCGACTCGGTCCACAGCTCGATCTGCGCGATGGTCTGGTTGGCGAAGGAGGAGCTCATCACATACGAGGGATGTCCGGTGCCGCAGCCCAGGTTCACCAGCCGTCCCTTGGCGAGGAGGATGATCTTCTTCCCGTCGGGGAAAATGACATGGTCGACCTGCGGCTTGATCTCCTCCCATTTGTATTTCTCGACGGCGGCGATGTCGATCTCGTTGTCGAAGTGGCCGATGTTGCAGACGATGGCCTGGTTCTTCATCTTTTTCATGTGATCGTGCGTGATCACGTGGAAGTTGCCGGTGGCGGTGACGAAGATGTCGGCCTTATCGGCGGCATAGTCCATGGTCACCACGCGGTAGCCTTCCATCGCCGCCTGCAGCGCGTTGATCGGATCGATCTCGGTCACCCACACCTGGGCCGAGAGCGCGCGCAGCGCCTGGGCGCTCCCCTTGCCCACGTCGCCGTAGCCGGCGACCACCGCCACCTTGCCGGCGATCATCACGTCGGTGGCGCGCTTGATGCCGTCCACCAGTGACTCGCGGCAGCCGTAGAGGTTGTCGAATTTCGACTTGGTCACCGAATCGTTGACGTTGATCGCCGGGAAGGCGAGCCTGCCTTCCTTGTGCATCTGGTAGAGGCGGTGCACGCCGGTGGTGGTCTCCTCGGTCACGCCTTTCACCTGCGCGAGGCGGGTCGAATACCACTTCGGGTCGCGGGCGAGCCTCGCCTTGATCGCGGCGAACAGGAATTTCTCCTCCTCGCTCGCGGGTTTCGCGATGAGGGAGACATCCTTTTCGGCGCGGGCGCCCAGGTGCAAGAGCAGCGTCGCATCGCCGCCGTCGTCCAGGATCATGTTGGAGTAGGCGTTGTCGGGCCACTCGAAGATGCGGTGGGTGTAATCCCAGTATTCCTCCAGCGACTCGCCCTTGTAGGCGAACACCGGCGTGCCCTTCACGGCGATCGCCGCGGCGGCATGATCCTGAGTGGAGAAAATATTGCACGAGGCCCAGCGCACCTGCGCGCCCAGCGCCTGTAGCGTTTCGATCAGCACCGCAGTCTGGATGGTCATGTGCAAGGAGCCGGTGATGCGCGCCCCGCGCAGCGGCTGCGTCGCGGCGAATTCCTCGCGGATCGCCATCAGGCCCGGCATCTCGGTCTCGGCGATGGCGATTTCCTTGCGGCCCCAGTCGGCGAGCGCAAGGTCGGCTACGTGAAAGTCCTGCTTGGATTTGAGTACGGCGCTCATCTCGCGCGCTCCTTGATTCAAAGAGTTTGCGAGCGCCGTTGCAATGTAAGCCCCCGAGCCTGGCGAACCTGGCGGTTCGTTGCAACGCTCCTCGGGGAGGCCGAAATTCTACTCCTTCCAGGGGCGCAAAACAAAAAAGGCCCGGCATAGCCGGGCCTTTCCTAGAGGACAGTCCCGATCAAACCATCGCCGGCTGCTTGATTCCTGAATCGGCCGCGAGCGCGCGCGCCTTGTCGGTGGCTTCCCAGGTAAACTCGGGCTCGTCGCGCCCGAAGTGCCCATAGGCGGCGGTCCTTTCGTAGATCGGGCGCAGCAGGTCCAGCATCTGGATGATGCCTTTAGGCCGCAGGTCAAAGTGCTTCAGCACCAGCTCCGAGAGCTTCTCGTCGGAAATCTTGCCGGTGCCGTGCGTCGTGACCATCACGCTCGTGGGTCGCGCCACGCCAATGGCGTAGGACACCTGCACCAGGCATTTCGCCGCGAGTCCGGCTGCGACAATGTTTTTCGCGACGTAGCGCGCCGCGTAAGCCGCCGAGCGGTCTACCTTGGACGGGTCCTTGCCGGAGAATGCGCCGCCGCCGTGCGGGGCCGAGCCGCCGTAGGTGTCCACGATGATCTTGCGGCCGGTCAGCCCGCAGTCGCCCTTGGGGCCGCCGATCTCGAAACTGCCGGTCGGGTTGACGAGGTACTTGACCTGACCCTTGATGAGATTTTTCGGCAGCACCGGCTTGATGATCTGTTCGATCACCGCTTCCTCGATCTGCTTGTGGGTGAGGCCCGGCTGGTGCTGGGTGGATAGCACCACCGTTTCGATCGAATCGGGCTTGTTGTCCACATATTTGATGGTGACCTGGGACTTGGCGTCCGGGCGCAGCCAGGACAGGCGGCCGTCGCGGCGGATTTCCGACTGGCGCTCGACCAGGCGGTGAGCGAGATGAATGGCCAGCGGCATCAGTTGCGGCGTCTCGTCGCAAGCATAACCGAACATCAAACCCTGGTCGCCCGCGCCCTGGTCGAGATCGATGCCCCGGCCTTCATCGACGCCCTGCGCGATGTTTGGCGACTGCTCGCCGTAGGCCACGATCACGGTGCAGGTGTGGGTATCGAAGCCGATGGTCGGATCGTTGTAGCCGATGCGCTTGACGGTCTTGCGTACCACTTCGGAGAAATTGACCCGCGCGCTGGTGGTGATTTCGCCGGCGAGCACCACCATGTTGTCTTTGACCAGGGTCTCGGCGGCGACTCGGGAGGTTTTGTCCTGCGCTAGAATGGCGTCCAGAACGGCATCGGAAATCTGGTCGGCGACCTTGTCCGGATGTCCTTCAGACACCGATTCGGACGTGAATAGATAGCTGCTCATGCTGGCGGGTTTCCCTGCGAAAAAAGGTTTGCCAGTCTAGCACAGCGATTTCGCCCACCCAACCCACACCATCCCACTTTCGGCCCATGCTATTCCTGCTGCGGTTGGCGGCGCGTCTCCCCCTGCCGGTGCTGCACGCGTTGGGCGCGGTATTGGGCTGGACGGTCTATCTCTGCTCATCGGATTACCGCAGGAATTTCAAGCGCAACCTTGCCACTGCAGGGCTCGGCGATCTTCGCCTGCGCTACGCCGCCATCGCGGAGACGGGCAAAAGCGTGATGGAGACGCCCGCTCTGTGGTTGCGCCCGCTCGGGGCCGTGGCCGGTCTGGTGGTCGAGGTGAGCGGATGGGAATACATGGATAGCGCGATGCAGCGCGGAAAAGGCGTCATCGTGGTCACTCCGCACATCGGCAGTTGGGAAATGGTCGGACAATATGTCGCGAGCCGCATGCCGATCACAGTGATGTACCGTCCGCCCAAGATTCGGGCCCTCGAGCCGCTGATGCTCGCCGGCCGCAACCGGGGCAGCATGATGAAAAGCGTTCCTGCGGACCTGGGCGGCGTGCGCGCGATGCTGAAGGCCTTGAGTCGCGGAGAGGCGATCGGCGTGCTGCCCGACCAAGTGCCCGGTGTCGGTGAAGGCGAGTGGGCCGAGTTCTTCGGCAAGCCCGCCTATACCATGACGCTCGTCGGGCGGATCTCACAGAAGACCGGTGCCCAGGTGATTCTCTGCTATGCCGAGCGTCTGTCCGGTGGGCGCGGCTATCGTTTCATTGCGGAGCCGCTGCTCGCGTCG
>DATHHS010000098.1:0-12577 GCA_035317085.1 Burkholderiales bacterium | reverse complement strand
TTCGTCTCCGCGCTGGTGCAAGGCGAAGTGCTGAGGGTGATGCTGCTGTTTTACCTGACCCCGGTCTGGGGCGTGCTCGGGGGGCGGATTTTCTTCGGCGAACCCCTGACCGCGCTGCGCATCGCCGGGGTGGGCGCGGCCGTTGCGGGCGCCTTCCTCCTCCTCGGCGGCCCGGCGATGCTGGCCGCGCCGCCCGGAATCGTCGATGGGCTCGCGCTCGCCTCCGGAATGCTTTACGCCTCGCAGAACATCGCCACCCGCGCCGCCGATCGCGCACCTCTGGACGTAAAGACCCTGGTGGTGTTCGTCGGCTGCGGAGGGCTCTCCTGCGCGCTCGTGCTCGCGAGCCGCGCGTCGCTGCCGCCCTTGTCCGCGATGCTCGTCGGACAGCTAGTCGCGTTCGCGGGCATCTGGATGATGGCCGCCATGGTGTTCACCGTGTACGGCGTCACTCACCTCGCGGCCGGCCGCGCGGCGATCTTGCTGGTCTTCGAGCTGGTCGCCGCGGTGATCTCGGCGATGTGGATCGCCGGCGAGCGCCTGGACGGCGTCGAGTGGATCGGCGCCGCGCTCATCGTCGGCGCCGCATTGCTGGAAGTCCACTCCGACACCCAACAGTAAGGAAAGAACGCATGAAAGAAATCCTGATGAACCGCCTCACCTGGGTCGAGTATCAGGGCCGCGTGCGCGAGGAGCACGCGCCGGTGTACCTGCCCGTGGGGGCCCTCGAGCAGCACGGGCCGCACCTCCCGCTCGGCACCGATGCCATGCTGGCCGCCGCGGTGGCCGAAGGCGCGGCGGGCGAGACCGCGGGCCTCGCCGCCCCGGCGCTCGCCTACGGCTACAAGTCGCAGCCCAAATGCGGCGGCGGCCAGCACTTCCCCGGCACCACCAGCCTGGACGCGCAGACCCTGGCGCATACGGTGCGCGACGCGGTTCGCGAATTCGCGCGCCACGGCGTCGAAAAGCTCGTCATCGTCAACGGCCACTACGAGAACCAGTGGTTCCTGATCGAGGGCATCGACCTGGCGATGCGCGAGCTGGGCGGTCGCACGCCGCTCACGATCATGCGCATGGAGTACTGGGATTTCCTCACCCCGGCGACACTCGCCAAGGTCTTTCCCGACGGCTTCCCCGGCTATGCGCTCGAGCACGCCGCGGTCATCGAAACCTCGATGATGCTGCACTACCATCCGGCGCTGGTGCGGCTCGACCGCATCCCCTCCGATCCGCCGGCCGATTTCCCGCCTTACGACATCTACCCGACGCGTACCGAGTGGGTGCCGCCGTCCGGCGTGCTCTCCTCGGCAAAGGCCGCGACGCCGGAAAAGGGCAAGGCCATGGCGGCTGAAGTGTCGAGCCTCATCGCGAAAGCCGTGCGCAAGGAATATGCGTAACACGGCATTGCTGGTGATCGACATGCAGCGCGACTTCCTGCAACCGGACGGCTACGCCGCGAAGGCCGGTCTCGATATTGCGCCGCTGCGCGGCGCAATCGGTCCGGTTTCCATCGTGCTCGCAGCCGCCCGCGCCGCCGGGCTGTTGATCGTCCACACCCGCGAAGGCCACCTGGCGGACCTCTCGGATTGCCCGCCCTACAAGCTGGAGCGCAGCCGCAGGGCCGGTGCCGAGATCGGATCGAAGGGGCCGCTCGGGCGGCTGCTGGTGCGCGGCGAATTCGGCCACGATTTCGTGGACGAGCTGCGCCCCATGACCGGCGAGATCGTGATCGACAAGCCGGGCTACAGCGCCTTCGAACACACCGCGCTTCAACAGGCCCTGACCACGCACGGCATAGACACGCTGATCGTCACCGGCATCACCACCGAGGTATGCGTCAGCTCGACGCTGCGCTCCGCCGTCGATCGCGGCTACCGCTGCATCACCGTGCGCGACGCCTGCGCTTCCGGCGATCCGGCGCTGCACGAGGCCGCGATGGCGATGATAGTTGTGGAGGGTGGCGTGTTCGGCGAGGTCGCTACCGCAGCCGCGGTGGCGACGCGCTTGCATCAACGGCATACGGCCGAACGAACGCTCGCGCGCTCGCTAACTCGTTAAAGTTTTTTCAGCGCCGCGTTCAATGCGATTTCGCCCGAGCCCCTTGGATTTGAGCAGCGCATTGTCCGCGGCTTCAATGAGATCGCTATCGCGTATGTGGTCTGGATACGCAGCAACGCCTCCACTGAATGAGGCCTGCAGCGTCCTGCCGGGCGAGACGTGAAGCAGAGCCGCAAAATCGCGCCGTATCCGGTCAAGGATGGTATGTGCATCATCGAGTCCGGCGCCCGGCAGGACGACGAGAAATTCCTCTCCACCGTAGCGACCGATCAGATCCGAGGCGCGCAGCCGGGCTTTCAACAACCATGCAAGATTGCGGATGACCTGGTCGCCGACGGGATGCCCGTGAAGATCGTTGATCGACTTGAAGTGGTCGATGTCCAGCATGGCTACGCAGAGCTTGTCCTGCTCCGGCTTCAGTGTCTGCAGGAGCTCATTCAATCTGCCTTTGACTGCGCTATGGTTGAGCAGTCCGGTTAGCCCATCGTGCTGGGTTGAACGGAGCATTTCGCGATAGCGTTCTATTTTTGCCTTCAATACCGTCGCCAGAAACACTGGATTGAACGGCTTGGTAATGAACTGATCGCCGCCCAGACGCAGTGCTTCCACCTGTTTGCCCATGTCGGTTTCGCTGGATAGATAGACCACCGGAAGCGCGTGGTGAACGGGAATCTGACGCAGTACCCGCGTTGCCTCGACTCCCGTGCAGAGCGGCATGTACATATCCATCAGCACGAGATCGGGGCGATATTTCGCCACCGTTTCCAGCAGTTGTTCGGGGCCGTTGATTGCCTGGTTGTCGATGCCGTGCATGGAGAGCGCGCGGCGGATTGCAGCAATGGCGGTTGCCGAATCCTCCACCACCAGCACGCGGTACGGATCCTGCTTCTGCGACTCGATCAACCTGAGTATATGGGCAAGTACGCTATGCGCCTGTTGTTCTGCGGGGACTATCACCTCTGCGCCCGCGCGCAGCAGCGCCACCATGGGCGTAAGAGAGCCCGGCGTGGCGAGACAGAAAAGCTGGCTCGCGGGATGCTGGGCGCCGATGCGCTGGATGCCCGATATTTCCGCTGACTGATAGCCGGCGTCGCGCGGGATAAATACCACCACCAGGGGTGACGCATCGTGCGGCGGTGTTTCATCCCAATCGAAGCGCGTGATATGAAATCCGAAGAAGGTGAGCTGCGCCGTGACTTCGACAAGCCACGGTTGCGATTCTTCCGCGATCAACCAGATACTGCGCTGGTTTGCCTGGGTGAACGTCGCCTTGGTTTTGACTTCTGCGGCACGGCGCTCCGCCTGTTCCGGTAAAGGTGCCGCGACGACCGAACGCAGAACCGCTTCGACGTGCCCTGTAATTGCCAACGAGTCCGGAACATCCGACATATACACGAGCCTTCTCTAGAGAGAAGTGGCTCAGATATTTGGAGATTCAGTATAGTCCATTCGCTTGTCTCAACGGCATACGATCGGAGACCGTTAAAAATCACCCAATCCATCTTCGCGCATTGCGGAACATCCGCATCCACGGACTGTCTTCACCCCAGCTTTCTGGATGCCAGGACTGCTGCACCGCCCTGAAAACCCGTTCCGGGTGCGGCATGAGGATGGTGAAACGTCCATCTTGCGTGGTGAGCCCCGTAGCTCCTTCCGGCGATCCATTCGGATTCAGCGGGTAGATTTCTGCCGGCGCGCCGCGATGGTCGACGAAGCGAAGCGCCACGATCGCTTTCGCTTTGGCTTCCGTTGAATCAAAGAGCGCGCGGCCTTCGCCGTGCGCGGTGGCGACCGCCATGCGGCTGCCCGCCATGCCGGAAAAAAAGAGCGACGGGCTCGGAGTAACCTCCACCATCACGAATCGCGCCTCGAACTGCTCGGAACGATTCCTGACGAAGAGCGGCCAATGCCCGGCCCCGGGAATCAGGCCGCGCAGATTGCTCATCATCTGGCAGCCGTTGCAGGCGCCCAGGGCGAAAGTGTCGCCACGCGCGAAAAAGGCGCTGAACTGATCTTTGGCGCGGGCGTTGAAGAGGATGGCCTTCGCCCAGCCCGCGCCCGCGCCGAGCACGTCTCCATAGGAAAAGCCGCCGCCCGCGGCGAAGCCCTTGAAATCGGCGAGCGTGACGCGACCCGCCAGGATATCGCTCATGTGGACGTCGCGCGCCTCGAACCCGGCGCGATCGAAAGCCGCGGCCATCTCGACCTGGCCGTTGACGCCCTGCTCGCGCAGAATTGCGATCTTCGGCCGCGCGCCTTTTTCGATGAAAGGCGCGGCGACATCGTCGGCCGGGTCGAAGGTCAATACCGCGGAAAGACCGGGATCGTCGCGATCGAGGATGCGGTCGAATTCCTCCTTCGCGCACTCGGGATCGTCGCGCAGCTGCTGCATCCGGAACGTCAGCTCGGACCAGACGCGCTCGAGCTCGGCACGCGGCGCCGCGAGGAGCGGTTTCGCGTTGCGCACCAGCCGCACCTCGTCGCGCGGGTTGGGACTCCCGATCACCTGCGCGTGCAGCCCCGAGAGACGCTCGAACACCTGGCCGCGATCGGAGGCCCTGATCTGGATCACCGCGCCAAGCTCCTCGGAGAACAGCGCGGCGAGCACGCGCTCGAAGTCCCGGCCGTACAACAACTCGGGCCGGCGCTCGTTCCCGTCCACGTCGTGGGCGGCCTCGTCGTACGCCAGCAAATCCAGGTTGACGGTCACGCCGACATGAGCCGCAAACGCCATCTCGCACACGGTCGCGAACAGTCCGCCGTCGGATCGGTCGTGATAGGCGAGAACCAGGCCATCCCGGTTCAAGCTTTGTATTGCGGCGAAAAAGTCTGCGAGCAGTTTTGGTTCGTCCAGATCGGGGGCCCGCTCGCCGCACTGCCCGAAGACTTGCGCGAGGATGGAGCCGCCCAGGCGATTGCGTCCGCGCCCGAGATCGATGAGGATCAATTCGGTCTCGCCGCAGTCCGTCCTCAGCTGAGGCGTGAGCGTCCGGCGGACATCCTCGCAGGGCGCAAACGCCGAGACGATCAGGGACATGGGCGCGATCACCTCTTTCGACTTTCCGCCCTCCTCCCAGGCGGTACGCATCGACAGAGAATCCTTGCCCACCGGAATGCTGATTCCTAGTGCAGGGCACAGATCGAGGGCCACCGCCCGCACGGTATCGAACAAGGCCGCATCTTCGCCCTCGCAGCCCGCCGCAGCCATCCAGTTGGCCGATAGTTTCACCTTGCTCAGGTTCTCGACCTTGGCCGCCGCAAGATTGGTGAGCGCTTCGCCCACCGCCATGCGGCCCGAAGCTTCCGGGCTGATTAGCGCGAGCGGCGTACGCTCGCCCATCGCAAACGCTTCTCCGCTGTATTCCTTGAAGCCCATCAAGGTCACCGCGCAGTCCGCGACAGGCGTCTGCCACGGCCCGACGAAGGGATCGCGCGAGCACAAGCCGCCTACGGTGCGGTCGCCGATGCTGACGAGAAAAGTCTTGCGCGCCACGGTGGGATGACGCAGCACCCGATGGCATGCCTCGGCCAGCTTCACCTCCTCGAGCGCGAGCGGCGCCAGGTCCGGACGCCGGTGCCTGACGTCGCGCGTCATGCGCGGGGGTTTGCCGAGCAGCACGGACAGATCCATCTCCACCGGATTGTTGTGGAACTGCGGGTCTTCGACGACCAGGCATTCGTCTTGAGTCGCGATCCCAACGACGGCATGCGGGCAACGCTCGCGTTCGCAGATGGCCCGGAATTCGTCTATGCGCTCGGGGGCGACGGCGAGGACGAAGCGCTCCTGCGCCTCGTTGGACCATATTTCACGCGGCGTCATCCCCGGCTCCTCGTTCGGCGCGGCGCGAAGATCGATCCTCGCACCCCGTCCGGAGATGTGAACCAGCTCGGGCAGCGCGTTCGACAGGCCGCCCGCGCCCACGTCGTGAATGGAAAGCACCGGATTGTCGGCGCCGAGCTGCCAGCAACGGTCGATCACCTCCTGCGCCCGCCGCTGCATCTCCGCATTGCCGCGCTGCACCGAGTCGAAATCGAGGTTCTCGGGATTGGCGCCGGTATTCATGCTGGATGCGGCGCCGCCGCCCATGCCGATCAGCATTCCCGGGCCGCCCAGCTGAACGAGCAGCGCGCCCGGAGCCAGCTCGTCCTTGCTCGTGTGCTCGGCGCTGATGTTGCCTATGCCCCCGGCGATCATGATCGGCTTGTGATAGCCGCGCGTGACGCCGCTCGCCTCCATCTCGAAGGCGCGGAAATAGCCGTGGAGGTTCGGACGGCCGAATTCATTGTTGAACGAGGCCGCGCCTATCGGGCCCTCCAGCATGATCTGGAGCGCCGAGGCGATGCGGTCCGGTTTCCCGGAGCTTTTTTCCCAGGGCTGCTCGAAACCCGGAACGCGCAGATGCGATACCGAGAAGCCGCACAATCCCGCCTTGGGCTTGGCGCCGCGTCCGGTCGCCGCTTCGTCGCGAATCTCGCCGCCGGAACCCGTGGCCGCTCCAGGAAACGGAGAGATGGCCGTGGGATGGTTGTGGGTCTCGCACTTCATCAGCGTGTGCGTGAGCTCGTTCCGGTAGCCGTAGCGTCCGGCGGAATCCGGGCTGAATCGCGCGATAGCCCGGCCCTCCATCACCGCGGCATTGTCGGCGTAGGCGATCACCGTTCCGGCGGGATTGCGCGCATGAGTGGTCTTGATCATACCGAAGAGCGTTTCCTCCCTTGCGGCCCCGTCGATGACCCACGAAGCATTGAAAATCTTGTGCCGGCAATGCTCCGAGTTCGCCTGCGCGAACATGGTGAGCTCCACGTCGGTGGGGTCGCGGGCGATGCTCCGGTAGTGGGCAAGGAGGTAATCGATTTCATCGGGCGCGAGCGCGAGTCCGAGGGCATTGTTGGCGTCTGCCAGCGCCGCGCGTCCCCGCGCGAGCACCCCGACGACGGCCAGAGGTTTCGGCTGGTGATGGCGGAACAAGGCCTCGGCCTCGTCGAGCGAGCCGAGCACCGTCTCGGTCATGCGGTCGTGGATGAGCTCGAGTATCCGGCGCAGATCGGAGTCAGGCTCCCGGCCGCCGGAAAAAACCCACGCGGTTCCCCGTTCGACCCGGCGCACGGCGTCCAGACCACAGCTGCGAACGATATCGGTCGCTTTGGAGGACCACGGCGAGATCGTTCCCAACCGCGGAACGACGAGCCGCATGCTTTCATTGCGAACGGAAGACGCCGGCTCGCCGTACTGCAGCAGATGTCCCAGGACCTCGGTATCGCGCGCGGCTAGCGGGCGTTCTGCTTCGACGAAGTGCCAGTACTCGGCGGCAACGGCCCTGATCGACCTGTGGACCGCCGCGAGGCGGGAGTTGAGTTTTTCCAGACGGAACGCCGAAACGGCGCGGCCGCCGCGTAACTTGAGGATCAACGACATGAGGCGTGCCGGGATTATACCGGAAGCCCGGAGCCGGAACGGGAGGAGTGATGGAGGCAGGAGGCGTGCAGGCGAGGTCTCCTCGCCGCGTGCCGTTCCCTGGCCGGGTCTTTAGTTGCTACGACGGAATTGCGGGTCCTTCAAGGTGCCGCCGACCGCGAGCGTCGCGCGCGCCTGAACGGTCTGGGCGCGAAGTTCGACCTGCATTCGCCCGGACAGGTTTTTTTGCGGATCCATTTCGACCTGTCCCGTGCCGTTCAGCAGGCCCGCGGCCAGCCGGATCTGGCGCACCAGGATTCGATTGGGATCGACGGAAACGCCGCCGCTCATTTCGGAGAAAAGCGTCGTCCCTCCTCCGGTGCTGCTCCCCTGGAGCAGGCGCGGCATGTCGACGTTGGTGATCGAGCCCTTCTGTACCGTGAAATTCCCTTCGAGTCGCAGATTCAGGAGCAAGCGCTCCGGCAGCAGCGCCTTCATGGAATACGTCCCTTTGCCTCCGAGCTCCCCTCCGGCAATGAGCGGCCCTGCAATTTTCGCCGCGTCCATCTGGCGCACCGCCAGATCTCCTTCGAGGCTCCAGCCGTCGGACCACCTGAGACGGGCGTTCCCGAGCAGCCGTCCGCCAAAGGCGCGGACTTCGGCTTCGCTCAGGGCGAGCTCGTTCCTGGTCACCGTGCCCTTCGCAAGAAAATCGCTGAACGGGAGATCCATGCCCAGGGGCAAGGGAAAACCGTCCGCGGAGATCTCGATGGCCGCTCTCCCGCCCTTGGGCTCTAGTTTCACCGTGAGCTTGCGCTCCGCGTTGGAGAGCACCACCGATTGCAAGGCGCCGTCCGAAGAAAGACTGGCGTTGAGTTCCAACTCCGGCAGATTCAGTTCCGGGATGTCGAGCTTCAGTCCCTTGACCGATATACGCTGGATCCCGAGCGACCGGCGCCCGCCTTTGTCCTGCAAGAGCACCGAAAGAAATTCCCGGGGCACAGTCGCGTTCTCCAGCTCGAGACTCTTGAGCGACATCCGGTCCTCCAGGACCGAGGCGATCTCCGGCATGGCCTTGACCGACGCGGCGCGCATCTGAGGCTCTTTTCCGATCACGACTTTCTCGAACTTCAATTGCGGCATCGGCAGCAGCGTCAGGTTGACGGTGCCGATCTTCACCGGCACGCCGAGCCACGCCTGCGCCGACCTTTCGTACGGACCCGATTCCAGGGGCACAAAAGGAAGCGCGGCGATCCCCACGATGAGAATCACGAGCAGCAGCACGGCGAATTGCTTGGCGAGGCTGCCCGGCTTCCTTTTTGCCCAGAGTTCCCGCGCGGAAAGCGAGGCTTCGCCAGGGTCCCGGGCACTGTCATCGCCCCGCCACGATTCCTCTCCGGCCCTTTCCTTCGCCCTCACCGTCTTGCGGGTCTGTGCGGCCGTCTTGGCCTGCGCCTTCTCCTCGTCGCGGGCCTGTCTTTCATCTTCTTTCGCCCGCGTTTCTTCCTCCTCGGCGCGCTGGGCTTCCTCCTCGGCTTCGCGACGGACGCGTTCCTCGTCGTCTCTGCGCCGCTCTTCTTCGCGCTCACGCTCCTCTGCTTCGCGCCGCGCCTTCTCTTCCTGCACCCGCAGGGAAAGTTCCAGGGCCTGGCGTTCATCCGCTTCCCGGCGCTCGCGCGCTTCCTCTTCGGTGCGCCGCCGCAACTGCTCCTCCCGCCGGCCCCGCTCCGCTTCCTCGCGCTGCACCCGCTCCTCGGCCTCGCGCCTGGCGCGCATCTCGGCTTCGACCTGGGCGCGCGCTTCGGCTTCGATGCGGGTCTTTCGCTCGGCCTGTTCGCGTACTTCCCGTTTGTGCCGTTCCCTCTCCTCGGCCTCTTTGCGAACGCGTTCTTCCTCTTCGCGCCGGCGGCGCTCCGCGTCCTCGCGGCGCATTCGTTCTTCGACTTCCTTGCGGGCGCGTTCTTCCACCTCGCGCCTCACACGCTCCTCGGCGTCCCTGCGCACCTTCTCCTCGGCTTCGCGCTGCGCACGTACTCCGGCTTCGCGCCTCGCCTTTTCCTCGTTTTCACGCCTTTCCTTTTCCTGGATTTCCCGGCGGACGCGTTCCTCGGCCTCGCGTTTGGGGGCCTGCTCCGCCTCGATTCGCGCTCGCGCTTCGGCTTCGCGGCGCGCTTTCTCTTCGGCTTCTCTGCGCTGCCGCTCGTCGGCCTCGCGCCGTGCCTGGTCGAGCGCCTCCGCCTGGGTTCTCGCCTGCGCACCGGCCGCCTGCCCACCAGCCTTCGGGCTCGCCTGCGCTGCCAGCCTTGCCTTCTGCTCCGCGTCGGCGCTTGCCTGTGCAAGCCTGGCCCTCTGTTCGGCCTCGGCTTTCGCGCGCGCTGCCAGTTCGGCCCTCGCCTTCGCCGCAGCTTCCTCGCGTGCGCGCGTTGCCTGGGCCTGGCGCGCGATCTCCTGAGCCTGTGTCTGCAATCTCGCGTCCTCGCTCGCCTTGGCGGAAGGCTTTGCAGGAGTGAAGGACGTGAAGTCGAGGTCTTCGCCCTTGTCTGCGGGACTCTGCGAGACCGGCGCGCGCGCAGGCGGAGTGCGCAGCAGCTCTTCCTGTTTCCCGACAAACTCGCGCAGGTAACCCTCTCTTTCCATGCTGGAGAGGGCTTCGAGGAGCTTGAGCTCGGGCATCTTCCCGAACTTCTCCTGCAGCTCGGAAACGCTGACCTTGCCGTCGATCTCTTTGAGGATGTTTCGGGATTCCCGCGACAGATTGCTGGTCTTGCCGGTCGCCTCCATCAGGCCTTTGCCGGTCTTGGTGAGAATCGATCGACGATTCATACTTTGATGAGGTTCAATCCCCGCAGCAAGGTCGCGTCCGCCGCAATTGTTCGCTGCCTATTATAGGCAAGTCGGCGGCTCTCAGGGCTGGCGGCTCCCCGGGGAGATTCGACGACGGGTTTTCCGCCCCCTCGAGGCCCGTTCATCTCCCGCTAAATGCCCGGGCGGCCATACCCCCCGCCCCCAGGGGTTTCGATCACGAAGCTGTCCCCGGAGTTCATCTCGATCTGCTGGCAAGCTTCCAGTTCCAGGACCTTGCCGTCAGCGCGAAGCACCCGGTTGCGCCCCGTCCTGCCGGGCAGGCCACCCGCCATGCCGTAGGGCGCGACCCGTCGGTGCCCGGAAAGAATAGCGGCGGTCATCGGCTTCAGAAAACGCACCCGGCGGATGGCGCCGTCTCCCCCGCGCCAGCGCCCGGCGCCGCCGCTTCCACGGCGGATCTCGAAACTTTCCAGGAGCACCGGAAAGCGCCATTCCAGCACTTCCGGGTCGGTCAGGCGAGAATTGGTCATGTGCGTCTGGACGACGTCCGTGCCTTCGAATCCCTCGCCGGCTCCGGACCCTCCGGCCACGGTTTCGTAGTACTGGAACCTGTCGTCCCCGAAGGTGAAATTGTTCATCGTACCGCACGAAGCCGCCATCACTCCGAGCGCTCCATAGAGCGCGTCGGTGATGCACTGCGAAGTTTCCACGTTGCCGGCGACGACCGCCGCCGGATAGCGCGGCCTGAGCATCGATCCTTCCGGAATGATCACCTTGAGAGGCTTCAAGCAACCCGCGTTCATCGGAATCTCGTCGTCGACGAGCGTGCGGAACACATACAGCACCGCGGCCATGCAAACCGATGCGGGTGCATTGAAATTATCCGGGAGCTGGGGCGATGTTCCGGTGAAATCGATCGTCGCTTCCCGCGTCCTGCGATTGATTGCAATCCGCACGCGGATCACGGCTCCATTGTCCATCGCGTAGCTAAACTCACCGTCCTTGAGCACTTCGATCACCCGCCGCACCGCTTCCTCGGCGTTGTCCTGCACGTGCTGCATGTAGGCATGCACGACTTCGAGCCCGAAATGCTCCACCATGCGCTGCAGCTCCCGGGCGCCTTTCTCGTTCGCGGCGATCATGGCACGCAGATCGGCCATGTTCTGCTCGACGTTGCGCGCCGGATAGCGGCCCGAGGACAGGAGTGCGATGGTTTCCTTCTCGCGCAGCCGGCCCTCCTCGACCAGCAGAAAATTGTCGATGAGAACTCCTTCTTCCTCGACGACGCGGCTGTTCGGCGGCATCGACCCCGGGGTGGTGCCGCCGATGTCGGCGTGATGTCCGCGCGAGCCTACATAGAATTCGATTTCCCGGCTGGCCTCGCCGAACACCGGAGTGATCACGGTCACGTCAGGCAGGTGCGTGCCTCCGTTGTAGGGCGCGTTCAGCACGTAGACGTCGCCTTTCTTCATGCGTTCGCTATTCTCGCGGATCACCGTGCGCACGCTTTCCCCCATCGAGCCCAGATGCACCGGCATGTGCGGCGCATTGGCGATGAGCTGCCCGTCCCGGTCGAAAACCGCGCAGGAAAAATCGAGGCGCTCCTTGATGTTGACCGAGTAGGCCGTATTGGCGAGCCGCAGGCCCATTTGCTCCGCGATGGACATGTACAGATTGTTGAAGACTTCGAGCCGAACCGGATCGGCCCGGGTGCCGATGGCCGCCGCCCGGACCAGCGACTCGACGCGCTCGATCACCATGTGATCGAGATGCGTGACCTCCGCGCGCCACCCGGGCTCGATCACGGTGGTCGCGTTCCGCTCGGCGATGACCGCCGGTCCGGCGATGCGATCCCCCGGGGCGAGGCGATCGCGCAGGAAAACCGGCGTAGGGTGGGCGCGCCCTCCGGTGTGCATGGTGATCCGTTCCGCCGCTTCGGGCGCTCCGCGGCCGCGCGCTTCGACTGGCGCGGCCTCGGGCGGCGCCTTCGGTTCGCCGATCGCCTCCACCGAAACCGATTCTGCGATGAGGCTTCGACCGGGCATCAGGAAACTGTACTGTTTGCGGTAAGCGGCTTCGAAGCGCGCCAGCATGTCGTCGACGCTGCCGAAACCGACGACCAGCGCCGAATCGGTGCCGTCGTAGCGCAGATGCACGCGCTTCACCGTCCGCATACGCTCCCGGGAAACCCCCTGGGACGCCAGTTCCTCGCCGGCCTTTGCCGAGAGCCGCTCGAGCGCGCGCTCCAGAACGGGGAGGCTGCCCGCTTCGAGCTTCACTTCCACGGCTTCCTCGCGCATCGCCACCGTATCCGCAAGC
>DATHHS010000097.1:0-2991 GCA_035317085.1 Burkholderiales bacterium | reverse complement strand
GAGAAACAGGTCGGCAAATTCGAGCAGGCCGACAGGGGAACCATATTCCTCGATGAAGTTGGAGACATGTCCGCGAAGACGCAGGCGAAGGTGCTGCGCGTGCTGCAGGAAGGCGAGGTCGAGCGGCTCGGATCGGCCAGGACGATCAAGGTGGACGTCCGCGTCATCGCGGCGACGAACAAGACGCTCGAGGAAGAGATCGAGAAGGGACGGTTCCGCGAGGACCTGTATTTCCGGCTCGCCGTCATTCCGATCTTCGTGCCGCCGCTCCGGGACCGCCAGGAAGACATCCCGGTGCTCGTGCGGCACTACATGGACTATTTCAGCCGCGAGAACAACGTCCGGCCCAAGCGCATCACGCAGGCGGCGCTCGACGCGCTGATGCGGTACCGCTGGAAGGGCAACATCCGCGAGCTGCGCAACACCGTCGAGCGGCTCAACATCATGACCAGCGCCGACACGATCGACGTGTCGGATCTTCCAGAACCCGTGCGATCGCCATCGGCAGGTGGAACCACGACGAAGCCCCTCGGCGAAGCGGATGGGGCGAAGTCGGGCGGAGCGGGCACGCTGCGCGAGTTCAAGGACAACGCCGAGCGGGCGTTTCTGGTGAACAAGCTGCGCGAGAACGCGTGGAACATCTCCAAAACCGCCGAAGTGATCGACACGCCCCGCAGCAACCTGTACAAGAAATTGGAGCAGTACCAGATTTCGCAGGAGTCGGACGGATAGTGCGGACAGGACGGGCAGGAGGGGCAGGACAGGCGGGAAGGGCTGGAGAAGAAGAGAACCTTCTGACCTTCCAGCCGATCCCGCCCTTCCAGCCCCTCCTGCCTGTACAATGGTTCCTTCGCAGCAAGCCAGACGACCGCCCGCTGGAGCCCGAAAGGGCGAAGGCGGGAGGAAAGTCCGAACTCCGTTGGGCAGTGCGCCGGGTAACGCCCGGTCAGGGTGACCTGAAGGACAGTGGCACAGAAAATATACCGCCTGGAAAAAGGGGTACGGCCCCTTTTCGCGGGCCGGTCCCGAAAAGGGGCCGTACCCCTTTTTTCAGGTAAGGGTGAAAAGGTGCGGTAAGAGCGCACCGCGCCGGCCGTAAGGTCGGTGGCAGGCAAAACCCCGCACGGAGCAAGACCAAATAGGGGAGCTTCTTTCCCGCGGCGCAAGTCGCGGGGGAGTAATGACGGCCCGTCGTGGCTCCCGGGTAGGTCGCTTGATCTCGCCAGTGATGGCGAGGCTAGAGGAATGGTTGTCACCACGCCGACGCCGCGCCGAAGCGCCGAAAGGCGCGAAGGCGGGCGAACGCGGGGACAGAATTCGGCTTATGGCTTCGCTGCGATCTTTTCTCATTCTTGCCGCGCTGGCCGTGGCGGTGCCGCTGGCGGTCGCCGGCGCGCAGCGCCAGCGCACGCCGCAACTCCAGCCGCCGTCCATCACCGATTACAAACCGAAGTCGATGCTCGTGACCCCGGCGCATCCGCGCCCGCGGGCGAAGTTTCCCGTCATCGACATCCACAGCCATCAGTCGGTGCCGATCGGGTCGAGTGAGTTCGACGAAGTCGTCCGCGGCATGGACGCGAACAACCTCAAGCTGCTGGTGAATCTCAGCGGGAGCTCTGGCGATCGGCTGCGCCAGGGACTCGCCGCGATCCGGGACAGCCGGCACGGCGATCGGATGGTGCTGTTTGCCAACGTGAACTTCCGCGCCGGCGTCGGCCCTGGCTTCGGCGTGAGGCGGCGAAGCAACTCGAAGCCGACATCGCGGCCGGCGCGAAAGGCCTGAAGGTCTTCAAGGACCTCGGCATGTTCGACAAGAAGATCGATGGCAGCCGTCTGCAGGTGGACGACCCCGAGCTGGATCCGATCTGGGACATGTGCGCTCGGCTCAACGTGCCCGTGCTGATTCACATCGCCGAGCCGGCGGCGTTCTTCGAACCGCTCGACTACAAGAACGAACGCTGGCTCGAGCTGTCGCTCTTTCCGGATCGCCGTCATCAGGAGGGCGTGCGCTTCGAGGAGCTGATGACCGAGCGCAACAACATGGTACGCAAGCACCCGAACACGCGCTTCATCCTCGCGCACTTCGGGTGGCATGCCAACGACCTGGTTCGGGCGGCGAAGCTGCTCGATGAGAATCCAAACGTCTACTTCGACGTCGCCGCGGTGCTGTACGACTTCGGCCGGCAACCGCGCGCGGCGCACGACTTCTTCGTCAAGTATCAGGACCGCATCCTCTTCGGGAAGGACACGTACGCGCCCGACGAGTATCCTTATTACTGGCGCGTCTTCGAGACGGCGGACGAGTACTTCGACTATTACCGCGATTACCACGCGTACTGGAAGCTCTACGGCATGAACCTCCCGGACGTGGTCCTGAAGAAGCTGTATTTCGCGAACGCGCTCAAAGTGACGCCCGGCCTATCGCCCGCGGGCTTCGAAAACTGACGGGCTCAAACTTTGCAAATCAGCATCCCAGCATGGCTTCATATCTCGTAACCGGCGGCGCCGGCTTCATCGGATCGCATCTCGCAACGGAACTCGTCCGCCGCGGACACCGCGTGCGCGTGGCCGACAGTCTGATCACCGGCAAGCGTCATAACCTCGACCACATTCCGGACGTCGAGTTTCTGGAAGGCGACCTCGCCGACGCGACGTTCGCGCAGCGGGCGGCCGCCGGCATGGACTACGTGCTGCATCAGGCGGCCATTCCGTCCGTGCCGCGCTCAGTCAACGATCCGATCACGTCGAACCGGGCGAACGTCGACGCCGCGCTGAACGTGCTCGTCGCCGCGCGCGATGCCGGCGTCAAGCGGCTCGTCTACGCCGGCTCGTCTTCAGCCTACGGCAACACGCCGACGCTGCCGAAGCGCGAGGACATGCCGCCGAATCCGCTCTCGCCGTACGCGCTGCAGAAGCTCGTGGCGGAGCAGTACTGCCAGATGTTCACGCGGTTGTACGGATTGCCGACGGTGACGATCCGGTATTTCAACG
>DATHHS010000096.1:0-3401 GCA_035317085.1 Burkholderiales bacterium | reverse complement strand
GGATACGTCGCGGCGGCGATCCTCGGCGTGCTGCCGGCGGTCGACCTCGAACGCCTGCGCACGGCGCCTCTGGTACGGCTGCCCGATGCGAGCCATATCCACTGGGCCTTCGACGCGAATCTCATCGTCCCCTTCGCCGTGGCTGCCGTAGCCGCGTCGCTGCGGGCGATGGGCGACGTCACCATCTGTCAGAAGACCAACGACGCCGCCTGGACGCGCCCGGACATGCGCACGATCAGCGGTGGCGCGCTCGCGAACGGATTGAGCACGGCGCTGGCCGGTCTGCTCGGTACGATCGGCACCAACACCTCGACCAGCAACGTCGGCCTCGCCGCGGCCACCGGAGTCACCAGCCGCAGGGTTGCGTACGCCGTCGGCGCCATTTACCTGCTGCTCGCCTTCATGCCGATGGGAGCGACCGTCTTCGTCATCATGCCGGGGGCCGTGGTCGGAGCAACGCTGGTGTTCGCCTCGTGCCTGGTATTCATCAATGGATTGATGATCATCACTTCGCGCATGCTCGATTCGCGCCGCACCTTCGTCATCGGGCTGTCGTTCATGCTCGGTCTCGCTGTCGATGTGCTTCCGGGCGTTTTCGCGGGGCTGCCGCCGGCGGTGCGCCTCTTCACCAGCAGCTCGCTCCTGCTTGGGACGCTTTCCGCGCTGGTACTGAACGTCGTCTTCCGGCTGGGCGTGAAGCGTACCGTGACGCTCACGGTGGACCCGGGTCGGGTCGATCCGGGGAAAATCGAACAGTTCATGCAGGCGCAAGGCGCCGCCTGGGCTGCGCGCCCGGACGTGGTCGGCCGCGCAACTTTCGCGGCCAATCAACTGGTGGAGGCGGTGACCGAGAACTCCTGGAAGAGCGGACCTCTCGCGCTGCAGGCGAGCTTCGACGAATTCAATCTCGACTTACGCCTCTCCTACAACGGCGAGCTGCTGGAGTTTCCCGACCGGCGGCCGACCGACCAGGAGATTCGCGAGACCGACGAAGGCATGCGCCGGCTCGCCGGATTCATGCTGCGCCACAACGCCGACCGCATACGCTCGGAGGCGCACGGCGGCATCGCGACCGTGCATTTCCACTTCGATCACTGATGCCGGCGTGCGCGGGCGATTTCCGTGAAAGGCCGCTCGGCTAGTTCTTCATTCGCGCCTTGACCGGATCCTTGACGTTCTCGATCTTGTCGATCTCGACGTTCTGCACTTCGCCACCCACTTTTTCGACGCGGCGGATATAGATGGTCTGGATGATGTCGCGCGTTTCCGGATCGATCGAAATCGGCCCGCGCGGGCTCTCCCACTTCATGCCCTTGGCCGCGGCGATCAGGCTCTCGCCGTCGGTCTTGCCGCCGGTCTTCTTCAGCGACTCGTAGATCAGGTGCATGCCGTCGTAGCCGCCGACGGCGAAGAAATCCGGATTGCGCTTGAACTTCGCGTTGTAGGCCTTCACGAACTCCCGGTTCATCGCGGAGGGGTGCCTGAAATCGTAGTGGAACGCCGTGATCATGCCGATGCTCGCGTCGCCGATGGCGGCGAGCGCGGTCTCGTCGGTGATCTCGCCCTGCCCCAGCACCTTGGTCTTCTTCGGGTCGATGCCGAGCGCGACCAGTGCCTTGGCAAAGGCCGGCGGCTGGGCGCCGCCCGGCACGAAAACGAAGATGCCTTCCGGATTGGCATCCTTCATGCGCTGCACGAAGACCTGGAAGTCCGGATTGACGACGGGCATGCGCACCGAGCCGACGATTTCGCCGCCGGCCTCCTTGAAGGCGCGCTGGAACGAGGATTCGGCGTCCAGCCCCGGGCCGTAATCCGAGACCATGGTGTAGATCTTTTTGATTCCGTTCCTCGCGGCCCAGGCCCCGAGAGCTTCGCAGTTCTGCGGCACCGTGATCGACGCCCGCGCCAGGTACGGCGACTTCGTCGTGACGATCGACGTCGCGGCGTTCATCACCACCATGAATTTTTTCGCTTCCGATGAAATGTCGGCGACGGAGATCGCGTTGGGCGTCAGCACGAACCCCGTCAGGATGTCCACCTTGTCGCGGACCACGAGCTCCTGCGCGAGCCGCTTGGCGACGTCGGGGAACGGGCCGCCCACGTCCCTGCGGATGATCTCGATCTTCTTTCCGGCCACGCGGTCGCCGTGCTGTTCCATGTAGAGCTTGATGGCGTTGTCGATCTGCGTGGCCGGGTCGGCGAACTGGCCGGAATAAGTCAGGATGACTCCGATCTTGACCGTCTCCTGCGCGAGCGCGAACGGTGCGGCGAAGACGGCAACTAGGCTGAAAAACGCGGTATATAGTTTTCGCATCGCTATTTCCCCCTTGGATGATACGAGGGCTTGCGCAGGTACGCCGCGAAGCCGGTCGCCTATCGTAGCGGCAATTCAGGCAGCGCCACAAGCCCCGTGCGCGTCTCCCGTCCCTGGATTCTGCCCACAATCCGTATGGGCTGGCCGATCTGCAGCGGATGTACGTTGGCGCACATACTACGGACCCCGGTTGCTATACCTTCTACCACGGCCCTTGGCGATGTTTGCGTTTCAAGGTACTGACAAAGAGAGTTTCGAGGTTCCAATGGCTGTGCGCCCCACACCGGCATCCCCTTCACCCAGGCAAAACCATCTTCTTGCCGCTCTGCACGCGGCCGAATACGAACGCCTGCTTCCCGATCTGGAACCGGTGCCGATGCCGCTCGGCAGCGTTCTGTACGAGTCCGGCGGCCGTCTGGAGCACATTTATTTTCCCACCACCTCGGTGGTTTCCCTGCTCTACGTCATGAAGGACGGCGATTCGGCCGAAATCGCCATCGCGGGCAACGAAGGTCTGGTCGGGATTGCATTGATCACGGGTGGCCAGACGACGCCCAGCCGGGCGGTCGTGCAGTGCGGCGGCCAGGCCTACCGCGTGAAACCGGGCCCGCTGAAGCTGGAGTTCGACCGCGGCGAGGCGATGCAGCGTTTGATGCTGCGCTACCTTCAGGCGCTGGTGACACAGATGGTGCAGACCGCGGCGTGCAACCGGCATCATTCGGTGGAGCAGCAATTCTGCCGCTGGCTGCTGTTGAGCATCGATCGATTGCCCACGAACGAGTTGACCATGACGGAGGGCTTGATTGCCAACATGCTCGGGCTGCGTCAAGACGGCGTCTTGGGCATCGCCCAGCAACTGGAGAGCGAAGGCCTGATTCACTACGAGGGCGGCCGCATCACGGTGCTCGACCGACCGGGGGTGGAGGCGCGCGCCTGCGAGTGCTACTCGGTGGTCAAAAAGGAATTCGACCGCTTGCTCCCCGACCAGATGATGGCCTGAAGCCTTGTCGCGCCCAGCCCGCACGGCGGCACGACGACCGCACACCCGCGATGCCCCGCACGCGATTCACACTTTCTGATGCAAACG
>DATHHS010000095.1:0-12232 GCA_035317085.1 Burkholderiales bacterium | reverse complement strand
AGGACCAGCGCCTGCGCTTTGGGAGGTCTGCTCATGCCCCTGGGATCAACTGCGGCGAACGGCCCGCTCATGCGGCTCATCCCGAAAACCGGCGAAGCGATTCCGGCGGTGGGACTGGGTACCTGGCAGGTATTCGACGTGACTTCCGATGCGAAAGAGCTGGCACAGGCGAAGGAGACCCTGAAGACTTTTGTCGAGCTGGGCGGCCGCGTCATCGACAGCTCGCCGATGTACGGGTCCTCCGAATCGGTGACCGGTCGGCTCGCCGCGGAGCTCGGAGTCCAATCGAAGCTCTTCGTCGCCACCAAGGTCTGGACCAGCGGCAAGCAGGCCGGCATCCGCCAGATGGAGGATTCGATGAAGAAGCTGCGCGTCGAGCGCCTCGACCTGATGCAGGTGCACAACCTGGTGGACGCGCCCACACACCTCGCCACACTGCGGGAGAGGAAAAAAGCCGGCCGGATACGCTACCTCGGCGTCACGCACTACAACTCCGGAGCCCACGCCGACCTGGAAAAAATCATCCGCCCGGGAGATATCGATTTCGTCCAGGTGAACTACTCGCTCGCCGAACCCGAGGCCGGCCAGAGCCTGCTCGCGGCGGCAGCGGCCAGCCGCACCGCAGTGATCGTCAACCGGCCGTTTTCGGAAGGGGCCATGTTCGGCCGCGTCCGGGGTAAGCCGCTCCCCGCGTGGGCGAAGGAACTCGGCTGCGAGAGCTGGGCGCAGTTCTTCCTAAAATGGATCCTCGGGCATCCCGCGGTCACCTGCGCGATCCCGGGCACGCGCAACCCGAAACACCTGGCCGACAATCTCGGCGCCGCCTCGGGGGCGCTTCCGGATGAGCCGACACGGAAAATGATGTCGGATTACTTCGAGGCGCTCTAAGCGGATCCTTTGCCGCGCTGCCCGGGTCAGGCAGCACGGAGAGCGTCAGCGTTCGCGTAGAATCGACTGCTGAATAGACCTTTCCACAGAGGGAAGGGAACCCGCGGCGTGCGCACGCTCTACTTCCTGATCTTCATCACCCTGCTCAACCACTCCGTGTTCGCGGGTACGCGGGTGTCGGTGTCGCTCTACGCCATTTACCTGCACGCGACGCCATTCACGGTCGGCGTATTGATGGCCCTGTACGCCTTGCTGCCGATGTTGTTTGCCGTGAGCATGGGACGCCTGATCGACCGCATCGGCGTGCGCGTGCCGATGCTCATCGGATCGGTCGCCCTCGCTCTCGGCGCCCTGATTCCCTACCTGTGGCCGACCCTGCTGGCGCTGCATTTCGCGAGCGTCCTGATCGGATCGGGTTTCATGCTGTACCAGGTCGCCGCGCAGAACATCATCGGCTACATCGGACGGCCCGAGGACCGCCCCATGAACTTCAGCGTGGCCGCCCTGGGGTTTTCAGTATCGGGCTTCACCGGCCCGATGATCGCCGGATTCGGGATCGACGCGTTCGGCCACATCGCCACCTTCGGGGCATTCGCCGCGTTTCCGCTGGTGCCCATCGCCGTGCTCGGATTCAACAAGCTGCGCCTGCCGCAGCCTCACAAGCTCAGGCTGCCGCCCGAGCCGGGCCGCAGCGTCGTCGACCTGCTGCGACGCCGCGAGTTGCGCGCGGTTTTTATCGTGAGCGGACTGCTGGCAGCCGCGTGGGACATGTTTACCTTCGCCATCCCTATCTACTGCACGAGCATCGGCATGTCGGCGTCGGCCATCGGCCTGGTGCTCGGCTCGTTCGCGGTGGCCACCTTCGTCATCCGCGGCCTGCTGCCGGCGATATCGCGCCGGCTGACCGCGTGGCCGCTCCTCGCGGCATCCCTGGCAACCGCGGCGGCGGCCTTCGTACTTTTTCCGCTGCTCGAGCGCGCGGGCCTCCTGATGACGCTCGCCTTCCTGCTCGGCCTGGGGCTGGGGATGTCGCAGCCGATGGTCATGTCCCTGCTCCACAACACGGCGCCCGCCGGCCGGATCGGCGAAGCGATCGGCGTGCGCATGACCTTGGTCAATTTCAGCCAGACGACGATGCCGCTTCTGTTCGGCGCGCTCGGCACGGTGCTCGGCATGGGCCCGGTATTCTGGGCGACGGCGTTCCTGCTCGCCGCCGGAAGCCTGTACGCACGCAGCCGCAGGTAGAATTCCGCCATGGACCTCGCCGCCCTGCGTCAGGAATACATGCGCGCCGGCCTGCATGAGAAGGATCTCGATGCAGATCCGTTCGTGCAATTCGATCACTGGTTCGAAGAGACCTTGCAAGCCGGCCTCACCCTCCCCAATGCGATGACCCTGGCGACCGCGACCAAGAAGGGGCGTCCCTCAGCGCGCACCGTGCTGCTGAAAGGCTTCGACGCGCACGGGTTCGTGTTCTACACCCACTACCTCAGCCGCAAAGGGCGCGAGATCGAGGAAAACCCGCAAGCGATGCTGCTTTTCTGCTGGACGGAGCTGGAGCGCCAGGTGGGCATCGAGGGCCGGGTTACGCAGGTCTCGGCGGCGGAGTCCGACGAGTATTTTTCCAGCCGCCCCCTGGGGAGCCGGCTGTCGGCAATCATCTCCCCTCAGAGCGAGCCGGTGGACAGCCGCGAGGATCTCGAAAAGAAGCTGGGAGAGGCATCCAAGCGCTGGCGGGACTCACCGCCCCGTCCGCCGCACTGGGGGGGTTACCGACTGGCGCCGGAGCGATTCGAATTCTGGCAAGGACGCAAGGACCGCCTGCACGACCGCTTGTGCTACCGCAAGCTGGGAGACGCCTGGAAAATCGAACGGCTGGCGCCCTGAGGGCCACCAGCCGTATTCATTGGGAGGGCGACGGTTTGGAGGCGCCGCCTTGTCCCGGGAAACTTCGCTCAAACGTACTCGGTCAGCGCGTGGCTACGATCTGATTTTGGAATTCCGCGGCTGCGTAACCCGCCGGGAGTGTGCCCAGGCCGCTGTCGATCGATTCGCCGGCAACGCTATAGTTCCGTTGGAATTCCGCTGCGGCATAGCCAGGTGACAGTTCACCCAGGCCGCTGTCCAGCGATTCGCCGGCAACGCGGTAGTCACGTTGGAATTCCACTGCGGCATAACCCGGGGACAGTTCACCCAGGCCGCTGTCCAGCGATTCGCCGACAATGCGGTAGTTCCGCTGGAATTCCGCCGCGGCATAGCCGGGCGACAGTTCACCCAGGCCGCTGTCCTGCTTTTCGCCCAGTACCTGAAAGGAATTGTCCGTGAAATCGGATGCCAGATCGGCGCTGAACACAGCCGGCGAAAACAGCATCGCAACCATCGAAGCCAGTGTCAGAACTTTGCGTGTGCTCATTGCAGTCTCCATTTGCTGTCGGTTGTTCCTCGTGGGTGTTGGCGGGGCAACAAGATCGCTTTGCCGGTCCAGTCCAACATCCGCTATCCCTTCGGTACACCCTAGCAAGAGCAAGACCGATGCCAGGCAAAAGTGAGACTTTTTACCACCCCAAGGGGCACACCTTCGCCGACGCCCACGCCATGGTCGCCATGGGTGACCGGCCGGCGACAGGGGCGACGGCAGGCCAACGGCCGGACTCCGGCCGCCGTTTGATACGATGGCCCGCATCGTCGAAGTGGAGCTTGGCTTGAGCTTGGGGTATTCCCTGCTGAACCGGATCATCCGGGTCGATCGCCGCGAGGTCGCCGCGTTGTCGTGGTCTTTCGCCTGCTTCTTTTGCGTGCTGTGCAGCTACTACATCCTGCGACCGCTGCGCGACGAGATGGGGGTGCAGGGCGGGGTGGAAAACCTCCCGTGGCTGTTCTCGGCGACTTTTGTGGCGATGCTCCTTGCGGTGCCGGTATTCGGCTTTGCTGCGGCGCGGCTCTCGCGCCGGCGTTTGGTGCTCTGGACGTACCTGTTTTTCATCGCCAACGTGCTGGTCTTCTACGTGCTATTCGCAGGCGGTGCGGCACCGCCCGCCGTCGCCCGCGCCTTCTTCGTTTGGGTCAGCGTGTTCAACCTCTTCGTCGTATCGCTGTTCTGGAGCCTCATGGCGGACGTGTTCCGTCCGGAGCAGGCGGTGCGGCTGTTCGGCCTCATTTCCGCCGGTGGAAGCTGCGGCGCGCTCGCGGGTCCGACGCTTACCGCTTCGCTCGCCGCACCGCTCGGCACGTCCGGGCTTCTGCTGGTGTCCTGCGCTTTTCTCGGACTCGCGCTCGCGTGCATCCACGCGCTGCTGCGCGAGGCCCGTACGGACGCGACGGGCGCGGCGCAAGCGCCCGCCGAACCGGGCGACGCCATCGGCGGCACGACCTGGTCGGGCGTTGCGGAGATCCTGCGCTCGCGCTACCTGCTCGGTATCGTCGCCTACGTGCTGCTCTACACCGTGCTGTTCGGCTTCGCGTACCTTGAGCTCGCCCGGATGGTGGCCGCGAACTACGCCGATTCCGCGGAACGCACCGTGCTCTTCGCGCAGGTGGATCTCGCCGTCAACGTGTTGACGCTGCTCGGCCAGCTCTTCGTCGTGGCCAAGTTTGTCGAAAAGCTCGGCGTGGGCGTCGCGCTGGCGCTGCTTCCAGCACTCGGAATCGCCGGGTTCGCGGCGATCGGCCTCGTCCCCGTGCTTGCGGTGCTGGTAGCCTTTCAGATCCTGCGCCGCGCCGCCGACTATTCCATCGCGCGTCCCGCGCGTGAGATGCTGTTCACCGTGCTTCCGCGCGAGGCGAAGTACAAATCGAAAAACTTCATCGACACGGTCGTGTTTCGGGGAGGCGACGCCGCCAGCGGCTGGGTCTATCAGGCGCTGAAAGGCCTGGGGCTGAGCTTGGCCGGCATCGCCGCTGTTGCGATCCCAGGCGCGGTCCTATGGCTTGTCCTTGGGCTCCTGCTCGGCCGGGAGCACCGCCGCCTCCGGTTGGGACGCTGAAGATTGCGGGAGACCCGCGCGCCGTGGCACCAGCCGGCGAGCCGGAAATCGTGCAGTGAACCGGCTGCCTTTTCCGAGCGTGCTCTCGATGTCGAGCGTTGCCTGATGGCGTGCAAGCGCGTGCTTGACGATGGCGAGCCCCAGTCCGGTGCCGCCGGTTTCGCGCGAGCGTCCGCGGTCGACGCGATAGAAGCGCTCGGTGAGACGCGGGATGTGCTCGGCTTCGATGCCGACGCCCGTGTCTTCCACCGAGAATTCGGCGCCCTTCTGCGTGGCGCGCCAGATGAGGCGCACCTCGCCGCCCGCAGGCGTGTAGCGCACGGCGTTGCTCGCGAGGTTGCCGAAGGCGCTGGCGATCTCCGACTCGGAGCCGAGCAGGTCGAATCCGGGCTCGGCGTCGAGCGTGACGTGCTGACGGCCTCCCGAAAGCGCCTCGGCCTCGCTGTGGATACGCGATAGCAGCAGGGCCACATCGACGCGCCCGTCGTCCGGAGGCTCGGACGCCGATTCGAGCGTCGACAGCGTGAGCAGATCGTCGATGATGCGCTGCATGCGCCGGCTCTGCTCCGCCATGAGATTCAGGTAGTCGCGCGAGCGCTGCGGATCGAGCTTCAGCTCCCGCACGGTCTCCAGGAAGCCGACCAGGACCGTCAGCGGGGTGCGCAGCTCGTGGGATACGTTGGCGACGAAGTCGCGCCGCATGGTCTCGAGCCTGGTGCCTTGCGTGATGTCGCGCGAAAGCAGCAGCCGCTGGGAATCGACGTAGGGCACGAACTGCACTGACAGTATCAGGCCGTCGCGAGCCGTCTTCAGCTGCAGGGGCTTGGAGAATTCTCCCGCGGCGACGTATTCGACGAATTCCGGCTGGCGCACCAGGTTCGTGATGGGCTGGCCGACGTCGGCTTCGGCGTTGATGCCGAAGTGCGCCTCGCAGGAATCGTTGCACCACACGATGCGGTATTCGGTATCCAGGATCGCGACGCCGTAGGGAAGCGCCCGGCCCGCCTGGCGCGAGCGGGCCAGTGCGCGCGCGAGCTGCTGATTCCGCGCGGTCTCGGCGCGCTGCCGGCGATACAACAGGGTGAACACTTCCTCCCATGCACCGCTACCCTCAGGCACCGCCTCGGTCAGCGAGCGCGAGGCCCACCGGAGAAGCAGGTGGAGGTGCCGGGCGTGGTGTATGAGCAGAACGGCCAAGCCCAGGGAGAAGACCGACCATCCCCACGAGGGGCCGGCCAGGAAGCCGGTCGCCAGCGCGAGCGCTCCAAGAAGGAAAAAAGCGACTGCGGTCCGGACCAGGATATTGCTCATGCCGATCACCCTGTGACCGGCGATTATCGCACGAAGCCGCAGCGGACCCGGTGCAGGACCGGATTTCGCGCGCTCACAAAAAAATCAGTGAGCGCTGTCTCGCGATGGCGTCGGGTTCCGACGCGGGCCGGACTAGAAACCGAGGAAACACCCCGCGATCAGCGCACCGAGGGCCGCGCCGGCGAGAACGTCGCTCGGATAGTGCAGGCCGAGGACCACCCTGGAGAGCGCCACCAGGATCGTGAAGGGGACCAGCAGCCAGGCGAGCCCCGGATAGAAAGCGATCGCGACGACGGAGAACGCCACCGCGTGCAGCGTATGTCCCGAAGGAAAGCTGAAGGCGTCGAGCGGATCCGCGCCCGCGCGCACGGCGTTCACGACCGCGAACGGCCGCGGGCGCGAAGTTTTCGACTTCAGCCATTTGTAGACGAGAGTGCAGACAAGCCCGGTCATGGCCATGCGCGCGACCGGGACGAATGCCTGGGCACCGCCCGCAACGAGCAGAAAGAGCATCAGGGTGTACCAGAATATTCCGTCTCCCAGGCGGCTCACAAGACGAAAAGCCCATCGAACGGAGGCGATCCGCACCGCGCCGTTGAAACGAATGCACAAGGCGTGATCCCAGAGGCGAAGCCGTTCCAGGCCCGATTCAAGTCTCGACATGAGCGGACTTCCTTTGAGCACCGCCGATCTCCGTTCGAACCGACCCGGCAATGCGGCGTAGCGCCCGCTCCAGGTCGTCGAAGGCCCGGTCCCAGGAGAGGGTCTCCGCGATCCGCCTCGCTTCAAGCCTGTAGCGCGACCGCAGCTCCCGGTTTCCGGCAAGCTGCACCGCCATCCGTGCGAACTCGGCGGCGTCGCCCAGCGGGGCGAGCAGACCGTTCACCGCGTGGCGCAGGTATTGCCGGGCGGCGGCGTAATCGTAGGCGAGCACCGCGAGCCCGCTCGCCATGGCTTCGAGGGTCACATTGCCGAAGGTCTCGGTCATGCTCGGAAACAGGAACACGTCCGCGGAGGCGTAGTGCTCGGCCAGATCCTCGCCGATTCTTAGCCCGGCGAAGACGAAATCCGGATGACGCGAGCGTAGCGCGGCCCCTTGCGGACCGTCGCCGACGAGCACAACGCGCAGCTTCGGATCGACCACGCGCATTCCCGAGACCGCCTGGACGAACAGTTCTAGATTTTTCTCCGAGGCGATACGCCCGACATGCAGCGCCACGGTCTCGTCTTCCCCGCACCCCCACGTGGCCCGCAGCCGTTGGCTGCGGCGAGCGGAGCTGAAAAGCCTCGTGTCCACGCCGCGACCGACCACGGATACGCGCTCGAATCGGAGCGCTTCCAGATTCGCCTTCATCTCGGCCGTAGGCACCAGGGTGCAGTCCGCGCGATTGTGCAGGGCGCGCAGGTAAGCAGCGACGACTCCGGAAAGCATCCCGAAGCCGTAGTGCCGGCTGTAACTGTGAAAATTGGTGTGAAAGTCCGAACACACCGGAATGCCCGAGCGTATCGCCGCCGCCGTTGCAACCCAGCCGAGGGGACCTTCGGTCACCACGTGCACCAGGTCGGGACGCCACTTTTGCCAATCGTCCTCGAGGGCCTTGCGCGACGCAAATCCCAGTTGCAGGTGACGGTAGAACGGTATCGGCATGCCCGGCACCAAGCGCTCCCTCAATGCATTGCCGCACGAGGGATCGGGTTCGCGGCCCTGTCGCGGGCGGATGAGCTGGACCTCGTGACCGCGTTCGAGCAGCGACTCGACCATGAGGCCCACGGTGCGGGCAACGCCGTTGATTTCCGGCGGATAGGTTTCAGTCGCAACGGCGACGCGCAATGCGCCGCGCACGGCGTACGGCTTTATTAGGGTGCTCATGGGCGCGCACAGTGCGCGCCCTGCGTGAAGCCGGGATGAAGCTTTCTTTAAGGTTTCTTGACGCTATCCGAATAGCACCAGTGACCAGACCACGGCGACGTTGATCAGGCTCAGGAAAACCGCGGCGCTGCCGATATCCTTTGCCCGCTTGGCCAGGAGGTGATTTTCAAGGGAGATGCGGTCGACTGCGGCTTCCACGGCCGAATTGAGCAATTCCACCACGAGCACGAGCAGCACGCTCCCGATCATGAGGGCCCGTTCTGTACCATCGACGTGAATGAAGAAAGCCGCCGGGATCAGCAATGCCGCGAGCAGTGTTTCCTGGCGGAACGCATCCTCGTGCCGGAACGCGGAAGCCAGTCCCTGGAATGAATAACCGAGCGCGTTCCACAGGCGCCGCACCCCGGTCTTGCCCTTGAAAGGACTCTCCTGCATATGCACGACTCCCCCGATGAAGACTTCGGCGACGGCGGCCGAACGCGGCATTGTATGTCATGAAGAATTCAACGCGTATCCGGCGCCCTCATGGCGGTGCGCGTCGATCGGGGGAGGCGCATTCGCGCCGCGCCGGCGGTCCTAGGTCGCTGCCGCGAGCATCGCGAGCAACTGCTCCTGCGCGGAACGGGGGATCCGGCCGCGGGATTTCCTGCGCTGATAGTTGCCGTTCTCATCCATCTCCCAGGCCTGGCTGTTGTCCGCAATGTAGGGCTTGAGGCCTTCCTGCATGACGCGCTGCTTGATTCTGGGGTCGAGCACGGGGAAGCACAGCTCGATGCGGCCGAAGAAATTCCGTCCCATCCAGTCGGCGCTCGACAGATAGAGGTCCTCCTCCCCGTCGTTCAGGAAGTAGAAGATGCGCGAGTGCTCGAGAAAGCGCCCGATGACCGAACGCACGCGTATGTTCTCCGACAGGCCCGGGATCCCCGGCCTGAGTGCGCACACGCCGCGCACGATCAGGTCGATCTTCACGCCGGCCTGCGAGGCCCGGTACAGCGCTTCGATGACCTGGGGTTCGATCAGGGCATTCATCTTGGCGATGATGTGCGCGGGTCTGCCGGCCCGGGCGTGATTCGCCTCGAGTTTGATCGCCGCGACGATGCGCCCGTGCAGCGTGAACGGCGAGATCCACAGGTGATGCAGCCGGCGTGCGCGCCCGAGGCCGGTGAGCTGCTTGAAGACTTCGTTCACGTCCTCGCAGATTTTTTCGTCCGCAGTGAAAAGCCCGAAGTCGGTGTAGAGCCTTGCCGTGCGCGGGTGATAGTTGCCCGTGGAAAGATGGGCATAGCGCCGGAGCTTCCCCTCTTCCCGGCGCACCACCAGCGACATCTTGGCGTGCGTCTTGTACCCGACGACGCCGTAGACCACATGAGCTCCCACCTCTTCGAGCTTCGCCGCCCAATTGAGATTCGCTTCCTCGTCGAAGCGCGCGAGCAATTCCACCACCACCGTAACCTCCTTGCCCCGTCGCGCCGCGTCTATCAGGTATTTCATGAGGACCGAGTCGGTGCCGGTGCGGTAGACGGTCTGCTTGATCGCGACGACGCTGGGGTCGTCTACCGATTGCTCCAGAAATTCAATGACCGGATTGAAAGACTGAAAAGGGTGATGCAGAAGGATGTCGCCCTTCCGGATCACGCGAAACAGATCCGGGTTTTTTTCGAGCGCCTTGGGCATGCCCGGGACAAAGGCCGCGAATTTGAGGCCGGGCTTGTCGACCAGATCGGGTATCTGCATGAGCCGCACCAGGTTCACGGGTCCATCGACACGGTACAAGTCATCGCCGGAGAGCTGGAACTGATCGAGGAGGAATTGCTCGAGCTCGGCAGGCATGGTGTCCGCGACTTCCAGTCGCACCGAGTCCCCGAAGTGGCGCTGTGACAGCTCGCCCGCGAGCGCCGTGCTCAGATTCTTGATCTCTTCTTCGTCGAGAAACAGATCACTGTTGCGCGTCACCCTGAATGGATACGAACCCCGCACCGTCATGCCCTGAAACAGGGCCTGCACGAATGCCTGGAGAATCGAGGTCAGCAGCACGAAGACGTAGCCCTCGCCGGCTATTTTCTTCGGCAACTGGATCACCCGCGGCAGGGCGCGCGGCGCTTGGACGATCGCCGTCCCCGAATTGCGCCCGAAGGCGTCGCGACCCTCCAGTTGCACGGCAAAATTCAGGCTCTTGTTGAGTACGCGAGGGAAGGGATGCGACGGGTCCAGCCCGATGGGCGTGAGGAGCGGGAACAATTCCTTCAGGAAATAGTCGTGCAGCCATGAGCGTTGCTCCCGGCTCCAGTCCTGTTCGGCGAGGAAACGCACGCCCTCGTCTGCAAGCGCAGGGAAAATTTCCTTGTTCAGCAAACGATATTGCTCGGCGACCAGCGCATGAGCGCGCTCGCTGACCAGGGGAAATACTTCCGCCGGAGATGTCTCTCCGGGAATCTCCATTTCGTTGCCGAGCTTGATGCGCTCTTTCAGCTCGGCGACGCGGATTTCGAAGAATTCGTCCAGATTGCTCGACAGGATGCACAGAAAGCGCAGCCGCTCCAGCGCCGGAACCCGCCGGTCCTCGGCCTGAGCCAGCACCCGCTGGTTGAAAGCCAGCACCGCGACCTCGCGGGAGAGGAATTGCGGTTTAATCCTGGGGAGCGGAATGCGGGCTCTCTGGAGCATGAAAAACCAAGTCTAAGAAGAGCGTGTTGCGGAATTGTTACTGGCCGACGTCCTGTAGCGTCATCGTAATAAGGCCGCAGGGGCATTATGATAGCCTCGTATCGCTTCTCGAGGTGAACGGCACAACAATCGTGAAACAGGACGCCCTCGCGGCACTCGACCTAGGATCCAACAGCTTCCACCTGCAAATCGGCAGGGTCGTCGACGATCAGATCTACCTGCTCGACAGCTTGCGCGACCCGGTACGTCTGGGCGCGGGTTTGACCCGCGATGGGCGCATCGATCAGGCGACGAAATCCAGGGCGCTGGAGGCGCTGGCGCGGTTCAGCGAACGGCTGCGCGGCTTTCCGCGTTCGGCGGTGCGGGCGGTGGGTACGAGCGCCTTGCGCGTGGCAAAAAACGCCAAATCCTTCCTCTCGGAAGCCGAAGCGACGCTCGGGTTCCCCATCGAGGTGATATTCGGACGCGAGGAAGCGCGCCTGATTTATCTGGGCGTGGCGCACAGCCTCGCGCCCTCGGCCGAGCGGCGCCTCGTAATCGATATAGGTGGCGGTTCGACCGAGCTGATCATCGGCACGGGGCTGGAGCCCGAGCTGATGGAGAGCATTTCCATGGGTTGCGTCAGCTACACCCTGAAATTCTTTCCGGAGGGCCGGCTCGAAAAATCCTGTTTCAAGCGCGCCGAACTCGCAGCTGCGAACGAGCTGCAGCGCATCGTGGACGCCTACCGCAGCGCCGGCTGGACGCATGCCGTAGCGTCCTCCGGGACGGCAAAAACGCTGGCTTCGATGTTGCGCCAGTCCGGTCTGAGCGAACAGGGAATATCCGCGGAGGCGCTCGAGAAATTGCGCGCGCAGTTCATCAAGGCCGGCGAGATCGACAAGCTCGACATACCGGGGCTGCGCGGTCCCCGCGCGGAGATCATCCCCGGTGGACTGGCGATCATGTCCGCGGCGCTCGCCGAATTCGGCATCGAGCAGCTCGAGGTCTCCGACGGAGCCTTGCGTCAGGGTGTGCTCTACGACCTGCTGGGCCGCGTGCGCCATCGCGACATGCGCGAAGCCACCGTGCGCCAGTTCATGCGACGCTACCAGGTGGACGCGGCGCAGGCAGAGCGGGTTGCGAAGCTCGCACAAAGCATCTACGCGAGTTTGAACGACGAGCTGTCCGAAGCCGACACCGCAATGTTGCGCTGGGCGGCGAGTCTGCTCGAGATCGGAATCTCGATCGCTCACGCCGGCTACCACAAGCATTCCGCCTACATCCTCGCGCAAGCCGATATGCCGGGATTCTCCCAGAAGGAACAGGAGCGCCTCTCCCGGCTGGTGCTTGCGCACCGCGGCAAGCTCACCAAGCTCGATGATCTTCCTGAGCGCAGCGCCGACTGGGAGCTGATCTTCGCGCTGAGACTGGCGGCGCTTTTCTGTCTGAGCCGGCGCGACCTTGCCTTGCCCGCGCCGGCCTGCAAGTCGTCGAAAAGCGGCTTTCAGCTGACGCTGCCTCGCACCTGGCTCGA
>DATHHS010000094.1:0-2291 GCA_035317085.1 Burkholderiales bacterium | reverse complement strand
TGCCGTGGGAAAAGCATCCGTTTCCGAGCCCAATAGCAGCAGGATCTTCGCCCGTATCGACGAGGCCAGGATATCGCTCGCACTGCTGCCTTTGTTGTCGAAGCAGGTCGTGATCGATCGCGTGACGCTCTCCGGGCTTGCTGTGGATCTGGTGCAGACGAAAGCCGGAAAGAGCAATTTCGCGGACCTGGCTGGCGGGGCCGCTGGCTCGCCCCCACCTCCGTCCGCGCCTCAACCCGGACGCACACCGCAACGCGAGTCCATGCGTCTGGATATCGCCGGGGTCGAGGTGCGCGCCAGCACAATCGGCTGGCACGACGAGGCGAGCGGTAGCCGTTTCAAAGCGAGCATTGCCGAGCTGAAAACCGGACGAATCGCAAGCGGCGCGCCTGGAAAACTTTCCCTTTCTGCAAGAGTCGAAGCGTCGCAGCCCAAGGCCGACCTTCAGATCAAACTCGCAGGCGGCTATCGCCTCGATTTTGAAAAGCAGTCGTTCGTGCTGTCCGGGATAGATCTCAAGATTTCAGACGGCGCTCCGGGTTCGACGGCCCCTCCGATTTCGCTCGCAGGTGACGTGGAGTTCAATTCATCGCCGCAAGCGATACGGTTCAATCTCTCCGCCGATCAGTTGAATCTCGACCGCTACCTGCCCGCGTCCGGGACGGGCGCTTCGGCACCCGCAAAAACGTCTGCTGGAGTCGGAGCGCCGGCCCCAGCCACGCCTGCCGGGAACCAAGCGGAAAAACCGATCGATCTCTCCGCGCTCAAGGGTCTCGACCTGAAAGGCAGCCTGAAGATCGCCCATCTGGTCGCGTCGAACGTGAAGCTGGAGAAGGTCAACCTCGCCGTGCAAGCCACGGGCGGCAAGATCGAGATCAATCCGCTCGTCGCCTCGCTCTACGAGGGAAGCCTCACGGGCGATGCGAGCATCAACGCCAACACCAATCGATTCGCGCTCAAAGCTCAGCTCGGCAGCGTTGCGGTCGGGCCGCTATTGCGCGACGCGCTGAACAACGATCTTCTGGAAGGCCGAGGGAACGTCGCGCTCGACGTCCAGACCAGTGGTGCGACCGTCGGTGCGCTGAAGAAGGCACTTTCCGGCAGCGCGAACCTGGCACTGCGGGACAGCGCCCTGAAGGGCGTCAATCTGGACGAGTTGCTGCGCAAAGCAAAATCACTCCGGGGATCGAATTCCGCGTCCGAGGTTGCGGCGGGTCGGGCAGAGCGGACAGATTTCACCGAACTCGGCGCGAGCTTTGTGATCAAGAACGGCATTGCGCACAACGACGATCTCTCCGCGAAATCGCCTCTGCTGCGCCTCGCCGGTTCCGGGGATATCGACCTCGGAGCCGATTCGATCGATTACCTGCTCAAGGTGTCGGTGGTCGCTTCCTCGGGCGGTCAGGGTGGCAAGGACCTCGGCGATCTTCGTGGAATCACGGTGCCGGTGAAAATCACCGGTCCGCTCGATGCGCCGCGGTTCCGTGCCGACCTGGCCGCCACGGTCGGCGATGCGGCAAAGGAAAAGGTCGAGGAAAAGCTGAAAGAGCGGGTGCAAGACAGGTTGAGGGGACTTCTCAGAAGGTGAGCACCTTTGCCGCCGGGCTGGTCCGCTGGCAGGCGCGCCACGGCCGTCATGATCTGCCGTGGCAGCGGACGCGCGACCCCTATCGCATCTGGTTGTCGGAAGTGATGCTGCAGCAGACGCAGGTCGCGACGGTCATCCCGTACTACAAGCGCTTCCTCTCGCGCTTCCCGGACGTCGGATCGCTGGCTCGAGCGTCGCTCGACGACGTGTTGGCGCAGTGGAGCGGGCTGGGCTACTACTCGCGGGCACGGAATCTCCACGCCGCCGCGCGGGCCGTGGTCGAAACGCATGACGGCCGGTTTCCCGGGACGCGAGCGGCGCTGGAGTCCCTGCCGGGAGTGGGCCGTTCCACTGCGGCCGCGATCGCGGTGTTCGGGTTCGGCAAGCGCGAAGCGATCCTCGACGGCAACGTCAAGCGGGTGCTGGCTCGCCATTTCGCAGTGCGCGGCTACCCCGGTGACGCTCGGGTCGAAAAGCGCCTGTGGAAATTCGCCGAATCACAACTTCCGGCGAGAAACATCGAAGGCTATACGCAGGGTCTGATGGACCTGGGCGCAAGCCTGTGTACCCGCAAGCGGCCCGCTTGCGCGAGTTGCCCTCTGAAGAAAAGTTGCCAGGCTCACGCACGGGGACGAGCCGAGGCCTACCCTCAGCCGCGGCCGCGCAAGCTGCGGCCCGAGAGGAAAACCTCGATGCTGCTGCT
>DATHHS010000093.1:0-3503 GCA_035317085.1 Burkholderiales bacterium | reverse complement strand
CTCAGTTTGCGTTCCTTGTCGTCGCTGCCTTGCTCGGCGTCGGCGTGGCGCCACAATATCAATTCCATGCTTGCTTCCTCGTGGTGAACAGCGCTCCACTGCGCGCCAAACTTGATGTCGGCAAGTTGCAGCGCGCCGTTTTGAAGCGAAATAATTCTTGCTGCTTTTGTTATTATGTGCAATGCTGCGCGACAGAAATTCGCAAGTCGTGAGTTTTGCTGGTGAAAACAAGTTTTGTTAGTGAAAATTAGTGAGAAAGAGTAGAGCAAAAAACTTTTCAGGTCGCTCCGCGCACCGAGCGACAAAAGAATTCGGTCTGTCGGGCTTGTCCCGCGGATCGAATAATGGTCCGTCGCAGCACGGACGGACCCAGTGCTGTACTTCCTCAACTTTTCACGGAGATCAGTGATGGCAAAGAAGAGAAAAGCCAAGAAAGCTGCTAAGAAGAAGAAGTAGATAGCGGCAGGTCGGTAATAAGACCCGCAAACAAGAAATCCGCGCAGTCAAGGCGGTCGAAGTAGCGATGTAGCGGCCAGAAAATCGGCTGGGAAAGCTGCGGCGAAACCGGCAGCGCCATGCAGGCGGTGTTCAATCACCACCCGCGAGTGGCAACGCCAGGGGCAGTACTGCCTTAACCCCCGCAGCGGCTTGGCCCCTTTTTCTGCGACGAGCTCTATGCGGGTTGCGAATGGGCTGCGGTCAGCCCGGGCTTCGCGCTCCGGGCTGTACCGCAGACATTCCGTTACAGGTCATGTCGTCGCAGATCCTGTCGTCTTCAGTTTCTCCAGAAAATGCTTCCGGAATTTCGCGACTTTCGGCCGGACGACGAAAGCGCAATAGGACTGCGCTGGATTACGCCGGAAGTACTCATGATGGTAATCCTCCGCTATATAGAACGTTGCGGCCGGTACGACCTCGGTGACGATGGGGTCGTCGTAGACCTTGCCCGAGCCGAGATTGGCGATCACCTGCTGTGCGGTGGCCTTTTGTTCGGCGGAATGATAGAAGATCGCCGACCGATACTGCGACCCGACGTCGTTCCCCTGGCGGTTGAGCGTAGTCGGATCGTGGATCACGAAAAACACCTCCAGGATCTCTCTGAAAGTGACGAGTTTCGGGTCGAAGGTGATCCGGACCACTTCGGCGTGCCCGGTTTGCCCCGAGCAAACCTTCTCGTAGCTTGGCTTCGCCATCGCGCCGCCCATGTAGCCGGATTCGACGGACAGCACGCCTTTCAAGTCGTCGAACACCGCCTCCAGGCACCAGAAGCAGCCTCCGGCGAGAGTAGCGATTTCCTTGTCTGAGTCGGCCATGTCATTGCCTTTTTTTCCGGATTGCGTGTTATTTTGTCGGGTCGGGGTCGACCGCATTACAGTATGCCGAAATTAGCCAGCACAGGCGACCCGGCTCGATCGAATTCGTGAACGATCAGCGCATGGAAACCACACCTGAGCCCGCCAACCAGCCGCCGCCGTTTGCGGGCTATAACGCCTGGTCGCAGGACACGATTCTCGTGGAGTCCGTCAAACGGGAAGGCGGCGGCTGGATCGCCGAGCGCGCAGATCGCTTGGGAGAACTGGTCGGCAGCGAACGCGTCCAAACGCTCGCTGCGCAGGCCAATCGCCATGTGCCCGAGTTGAAAACCCACGACCGCTACGGCAATCGCATCGATGCGGTCGAATACCATCCCGCATACCACGAATTGATGGCGCTTGCGTTCGGTGCGGGCCTCCATTCGCTCACGTGGACGGAAACGAGGCCGGGCACGTGGGTCGCGCGTGCCGCCCTCAACTACTTGTGGAACCAGGCCGAGAACGGAGTCGCCTGCCCGGTGACGATGAGCTTCGCCGCGGTGCGCGTGCTGCGCACCGACCCCGGGCTTGCCGCCGAATGGGAGCCGAAACTCCTCGCCAGCGATTACGATCCCCGTCCGCTGCCCATTTCAAGCAAGCGCGCGGTCACGATCGGCATGGCGATGACCGAGAGGCAGGGCGGCTCGGATCTCCGCGCGAATTCGACGCAGGCGGCGCCGCTTGGCGGCGGAGAGTACGAATTGAACGGCCACAAGTGGTTTTGCTCCGCGCCGATGAGCGACGCATTTTTCACGCTCGCGCGTACGAAGGCCGGGCTCACGTGCTTTTTCGTGCCGCGCTCGCTACCCGACGGCAACCGCAACCCGTTTTTCATCCAGCGCCTGAAGGACAAATGCGGCAACCGCTCCAATGCCTCCTCGGAGATCGAATACCGCGGAACGCAAGCGCGGATTGTCGGCGAAGAGGGACGCGGCATCGCCACCCTCATCGGGATGGCGCATCTGACGCGCTTCGACATCGTCGTCGCAAGTGCCGGAATGATGCGGGCGGCCCTCAATCAGGCGCTGCACCACGCCTTGCACCGACAGGCCTTCGGGCGGCGGCTCGTCGAGCAGCCGCTCATGCAGAACGTACTCGCCGATCTCGCCCTGGAGGCCGAGGCCGCAACCCTGCTGGCGCTTCGACTGGCACGCGCCTTCGACAGCTCAGGGAGCGACGAGCGGGAGCGCTTGCTCGTGAGGCTGACAACGCCGATCGCCAAGTACTGGCTTTGCAAGCGCCTGCCCTCGGTCGCAGTGGAGGCGATGGAGTGCCTCGGCGGAAACGGCTACGTAGAGGAAACGCCGCTTGCGCGCCTCTACCGCGAGGCGCCGCTGAACGGCATATGGGAGGGTTCCGGCAACGTCATTTGCCTCGACGTGCTGCGCTCGATCCAGCGCGAACCCGAGAGCATCGAGGCGCTGGTCGGGGAAATCGGCCGTGGCGGCGACCGGGTGAAGGGGAGCGTCGCGGCGATCTCCCAGTTGCTCAAGGAAACCGCGGGGGTCGAGGCGCGGGCGCGCCGCATCGTCGAATCCATTGCGATCGCGCTCCAAGCGAGCCTCATGCTGCAGCACGCGTCGCCGGAGGCTGCCGATGCGTTCTGCACCTCGCGGCTGGAGGGCGATTGGGGCCGCGCGTTCGGGACACTGCCAGCGGGTGCGCATTGCGAAGCAATCGTCAGGCGCGCGCTGCTCGCACTCTCCTAAGGTTTTTCAAAGTACCCGACACATCGACCTCCGTGACACCAATCTCCCGGGTGCTTCCCGTCATTGCCTCGCAGCGGGCGGTGTCTGCGTCGAAGTCACCAGTGCCAAATAGAGGAGTTCCAGACTGCGCTTGGCTGCGTACATGACCTGCCGTTGCATCCGGGGAGTAATGGCGTAGTGCTTGACAATCTCCAATGCGAACTTCGGATGCTCGTCGTCGTAGTGAGAATGCTCCCGTATCCACTTGTACGTCTTGGGGTTCATGTCAACACCGGGTCGATCCCGGTAGGCCTCGAATCCCGCGCAAACCTTTCTCGCGATGGCGCCCGTAACACCTTCGATGGCAAAGCTCGTCGCGGCCACGGCTTCTGCAAGAGACCCCTTCGTGTTTACGCGCCACACCCAATCGGTCAGCGACTGCACATCGCGCAAGGGGGGAGTC
>DATHHS010000092.1:0-24383 GCA_035317085.1 Burkholderiales bacterium | reverse complement strand
TGCCATTGATTCAGTGGATAGACCTTGATATACGAAAATAACCTTGATGTCCCGTTCTCGACCAACATCGAGCAGCGCTGCGAGCGCACGCCGTCGCTTCCGAACTGACTACTCCGTCAGCTGCCCAAACGGAATGCTGATGTAAAACCCGAAGGCCGCGACGTCGTTGTATTTCTGGAATTTCGGAATGTACACCGCGTTCAGTTTGACTTTGCCCATATCGTAGGTAATCAGCGGGAACATGCCGATGACGGCTACGCCGCGGTTGTAGGTGTGGCTGTCGAGAACGGCGAGTGCGCCGCCGATCCTCCAGCGCTCGCCGAATTTGAATTGGTAGCCGAGCGCCGCAAACTTCGCCCAGTTTCGCCCCGAATCGTCGTAGATGCCCGCCTCGGCAAAGGTGATGCCCAGCGGGTTATTGACCAACTCGTAGTGAAGGGCGAGCCCGGGATTGACTTCGTTGTCGAGGTGCCTGCGGTGAACGGTTTCGCGATCGGGGTGATACGCGAACCCGTACACGTTGAGATCGAGCGCATCGCGATTGAGTCAGGCATCGGCCGGCCGTGCCTGCTTCGATGTCGCAATCCCGGCACCGTCTTCAACCAGTCCCACACCGCCGTTGGGTGCCGCTGCCGCCGAACCGGATACGATCAAAGCTATCGCGAGCGCGATCGTCAGAAACGCCCGATAAACAAGACCCCTGTCAATGATTTTCAATGGGAACTTACCGTGATTGCTGCGTCGATCCTTGCGGATCCTCTGCCCGTATTCACACTCTTGGGTGCAATCACACTGGCGCGGGGCTTGGCTACCTAATCCCTTGTGCTGTGGTCCGTGCGGTAGCCCACGTATGAGTCAGGTTCACAACTTTCGTTCATTGTCCAGGCGCTAGCGCACGCTGGAAGGTGCACTAGTGCCCGTTTAGGCCGTGCAATCACTCCCTTGGGTCTGTTAATCGGGGATTTGTCGGTGTACTGCGGGCGAAGTCCGTTGCGCGACCGCTACCCTATACTGGCGGCACGTCGTCGCCGGGCCGGAATGAGACATGGGCTTCAGCAGCATTTCGTTTCTCTTTTATTTCTTCCCCGCTTTTCTCGTTCTTTATTTCCTCGTCCCGGCAAGAGCGAAAAACCTCGTCCTGTTCGTCGCCAGCCTGCTGTTCTATTCCTGGGGCGAGGGTGTTTATGTTCTCGTCCTGCTCGCCTACCTGGCGTTCAATTACGCGTGCGGCCGGCTGATCGACCCGCTCGATGGAAGGCGAAGGAAGGCGGCCCTCGCCGCCGGTGTCGCAGGCAACCTATGCGGCATTGCCTTCTTCAAGTACGCGGAATTTCTGCTGGGCCCCTTTTTCGAAGACGCCCGCTCTCTGCCCAATCACCTCCCCGCCGGCATCTCGTTTTACACGTTTCATTCGATCTCCTACCTCGTCGACGTTTACCGCCGGAGCGCCACGGCCGAGCGGAACGTCCTGTCGCTCGCGGTTTATCTTTCCATGTTCCCGCAGCTGATCGCGGGCCCTATCATCCGTTTCAAGGACATCTGCGGCGAGATTCGCCACCGCGTTCATACCTGGGAGAAGGCGTACTCGGGCGCGCGGCAGATCGTCGTCGGCCTCGCGCAGAAGGTGCTGATCGCGGACAACGTTGGCCCCCTGGCGGATGCCGCATTCAATACGGTTCCGGAATCCCTCACCGCCGGGCTCGCCTGGCTCGGCGTCATCGCGTACACCTTCCAGCTCTATTTCGACTTTGCCGGCTACTCGAACATGGCCATGGGGATGGGACGGGTGCTGGGAATGACCTACCCGAAGAATTTCGACCTGCCGTATTGCTCGACTTCGATCACCGATTTCTGGCGCCGCTGGCATATTTCGCTGTCGACCTGGTTTCGCGATTACCTCTACATCCCGCTGGGCGGAAACCGCGTCTCGCGCTCCAGGACCTTCCTCAATCTCCTGATCGTGTTCCTGCTCTGCGGACTCTGGCACGGGGCGAGCTGGAACTTCGTCGTGTGGGGCCTGTATCACGGCGCCTTCCTGATTCTGGAGCGCACCCGCTTCGGCACGGCCCTGGAAGGGCGCTGGACCCCGTTGCGCCACGGCTACGCGCTCCTTGTCGTCATGATCGGGTGGGTGTTCTTCAGGTCGGCCACGCTGCCTCACGCCCTGGGATATCTGGAGGCGCTGTTCTGCCTCGGCGGCACTTGCCAGGCTTCGGTTCCCGCCGGCATGGTCGAGGTAGAACCCTGGCATGTGATGTGGCTCACGATCGCGGCGGCATTGGCCACGCCGCTGAGAGCGCTGTACGGGGCGCGGCTTTCGCTCGCCGGGGGCCGCCTCGCGCCGGCGCTATCCTCCGCATGGGTGCAATGGGGCGAGGCCGCAAGCCTGATGCTGTTGCTGGTCCTGGCTGCCATGGCGCTCGCGGGCGGCACCTACAACGCTTTTCTCTACTTTCGTTTCTGAACGATGTGCAGACTCCACAAGCTGGGCGCCCTGGGTTTCCTGCTTGCGCTGCTGACGCCGGCGACGGTCCAGCTTCTCTCCGGCGGCGCAGGGGTTTCGATCGGCGAGAAGCGCGTGCTCGAACCGATGCCTGCATGGCCGGGACAGTGGAGCGGCTGGAGCGCTTTTTCCGGGAACCTCGAGCGATTTCTCCGGGATCATTTTGGCTTGAGGGAACACCTGACGACCGGATGGAACCTGCTCAAATACGCGCTTCGGTACAATCGCCGCGTCGCGATCGGCCGGGACGGCTGGCTGTACTACTCGCAATACTGGAAATCCAGATATGGCGCTCCAAGCTGCGGCCCGTCTTCGGCGGATGCGCGGTCGTTTGCCGATCGCCTGGACCGTCTTGCGGCCCACGCCGCGGCCGGCAACGTGCCCGTGCTGTTCGCCATCGCGCCGAACAAGGAAACGATATATCCGGAATACATGCCGGGGCAACTGGGAGCGCTCGGGCATTGCGACCTCTACAGCGAGCTCATGCTCGCGCTTGGGAGCAAACGCCACGTCAAGGTCCTGGATCTGCGGCCGCTGCTCAAGGCGTGGAAGGCGAAGGAGCGGGTTTATTTCAAGACGGACACCCACTGGAGCGATATCGGGTTCTGGCGTGTTTCGCGTGCACTTCTCGAGGGCGTGTGCCCTGCAGGAAGCCTCTGCCCGAGGCTGCCCGAGCCTTCCTTGTCGACCAAGACCTGCAGCGGAGACCTCGCCCAGTTCCTGGGATTGTCCTCCATCCTGACGGAGCAATATCAAGCGGTGGACTTCCCCGCGTCGCAGTACAGCCGCGAAGTGGCGAACGACCATCCCGCGGGCGGGCAGTTCAACACGGAGCAATGGGTCCGGGAAGGGCGCACCGGCCGCACGCTCTATGTGGTGGGCGACTCGTTCGCGAAGATAGCCTTGCGCTTTCTGATCGCCGATGAATCGGTCGCAAGGGTGATCTGGTCGTATCACCGGGAGGGCGGAATCGATTTTCAGCCGATCGTGGCCGCGAAGCCCGACGCAATCCTGATCGTAATCGTGGAAAGAGCCTTGTATGACCCCGGGCTGCTCCGATCGTTTGCGGCCGATTTCCCGGAGTGACGGCGGGCGTGGGAAACCGGATCGCCCAATGAAAAACGCCCGGGGATGCCGGGCGTTCTGTCTCGACGGGAATCGACAGCCGCTGTCGCGCGCTCAAAGCTGCGTCAGCATGGTCTCCGCGCCGCTCACTTCGTATTTCCCGGGCGCTTCGATATTCAGCTTCTTCACCACGCCGTTTTCGACGAGCATGGAATAGCGCTGCGAGCGCATGCCCATGTTGCGCGCGGTGAGGTCGAGCGTGAGGCCGAGCTTCTTGGTCCATTCGCCGCTGCCGTCGCCGAGCATGCGGATCTTGCCGCCCGCCTTCTGGTCGCGGCCCCAGGCGGCCATCACGAACGCGTCGTTGGTCGCGACGCACCAGATTTCGTCCACTTTCTTCGCCTTCAGCTGGTCGTAGTTCTTCACGTAGCTCGGGACGTGCTTCGCCGAGCAGGTCGGCGTGTACGCGCCGGGCAGGGCGAAGATCACGATCTTCTTGCCTTTCGCGGCCTGAGCGACGCTCAAGTCCTGGGGATTGATCGGGCAGCCGGCGGCCGCATCGTATTCGGTGGATTCGGAAAGCTTGCCGTCGGGCAAAGTGTCGCCGACTTTGATGGTCATTTCGGTCTCCGGAAAGTTCGAGTTTTTGGAGGGCTTAGGATCGCGCAGTTGAGCGGCAATGTCAAAATCCGGGTGCGAAAACTTGCCGGTTCGGTGATGGCTGGCTATATTCCCGCCATGCAGACTGCGGCCGAGACCCTACAGGACCATCGCCTCACGCTCGCCGAGGTGGCGCAGGGGCTGGTGGCCGACGGCATAGTGCCCAAGGCAGAGGCGGACAAGCTCATCGCCGATCGCAGGCTGCATCGCGGCGATCACCATCCGCTCACGGTGATCGCCGACCAGAAATGGCGTTCCGCGAAGCCGCCCCAGAAAATCCTCGGTCTCGAGTGGCTCACCGAGTGGCTCGCAAAGCAGACGGGCATGGATTACTACCACATCGATCCGCTCAAGATCAATTTCTCCGCGGTCACCGACGTGATGTCCAGCCACTACGCGGCGCGCTTCAAGATCCTCCCGGTCGAAGCAAACACGCGCGAAGTCGTGATCGCAACCTGCGAACCCTACATCAAGGACTGGGAAAAGGAGCTGAAGCAGATGCTGCGGCTGGAGATCCGCCGCGTCATCGCCAATCCGCTCGACATCAGCCGCTACCAGGTCGAGTTCTACAACCTGGCGAAATCGGTGAAAGGCGCCGCCAAGAAAGGCGATGCGCGCAGCGGCGTCGGCAATTTCGAGCAGCTGGTCGAGATGGGCCAGACCAACAAGCAGCTCGACGCGAACGACCAGCACATCGTGCACGTCGTGGACTGGCTGTGGCAGTACGCCTTCGACCAGCGCGCGAGCGACATCCATATGGAGCCGCGCCGCGAGGTGGGCGAAGTGCGTTTCCGCATCGACGGCGTGCTTCATCCCGTCTACCAGATCCCCATGCCGGTGATGGCGGCGATGACCTCGCGCATCAAGATCCTGGGGCGCATGGACGTGGTGGAGAAGCGCCGCCCGCAGGACGGGCGCATCAAGACGCGCACCGCCGACGGCCAGGACGTGGAGCTGCGCCTCTCGACGCTGCCGACGGCCTTTGGCGAGAAGCTCGTGATGCGCGTCTTCGACCCGGAGGTCATCGTCAAGGATTTCGCCGAGCTCGGCTTCTCCGAGGACGACAAGACGCGCTGGAAACAGATGACCGGCCAGCCGAACGGCATCATCCTGGTGACCGGGCCGACGGGCTCGGGCAAGACCACCACGCTCTACTCGACGTTGAAAACGCTGGCGACGCCCGAAGTGAACGTGTGCACGATCGAGGACCCGATCGAGATGATCGAGCCCTCCTTCAACCAGATGCAGGTGCAGGCTTCGATCGACCTCGGTTTCGCCGAAGGCGTGCGCGCGCTCATGCGCCAGGACCCCGACATCATCATGGTGGGGGAGATCCGCGATGTCCAGACCGCGGAGATGGCGGTGCAGGCCGCGCTCACCGGGCACCTCGTTCTCTCCACGCTGCACACCAACGATTCCCCCAGCGCGATCACGCGGCTGCTGGAGCTCGGCGTGCCGGCCTACCTGCTCAACTCGACCATCCTCGGAGTGATGGCGCAGCGCCTGGTGCGGACGCTGTGCAAGCACTGCAAGGAGAAAGTTCCGTACGATTCGGAGCGGGTGGGCGATTTCAGCTGGGAAGAGTTCGTCGCGCCTTGGAAGGCGAAGCGTCCGGCGCACATCTACCGGCCGGTCGGCTGCATGGAATGCCGCAACACCGGCTACACCGGCCGCATCGGCCTGTACGAGATCCTGCTGCTTTCGCCGGAAGTGAAGCGGCTGGTCAACGCCGAGGCGGACGTGGCGAAGATCCGGGAAGTGGCCTACAAGGAAGGCATGAAGCCGCTGCGCATCAGCGGCGCGATGAAAGTCGCGATGGGACTGACGACGCTCGAAGAGGTGCTCAAGGTCGCGCCGCCGCCGGGAAGGAGTTGATCAGGGTTTGTCATTCTGAGTCGCCGTCGGCGACGAAGAAATCTGTTTTTCAGATTCTCAAAGCAGATCCTTCGGCCTCCGGCCTCAGGATGACGGCCCTCCGGCCGTCATTTTTCAGCGGTGCACGCCCACACGACGATCTTGCAGTCGGCTCCGCATTTCCGGAGCGCTTTGCGCTCGGCGATTTCCTGCGAAGCTCCGGTTTCCCAGACGAATCCCGCCTTCTTGGGTTTGTCGCCGAACTTCCTGGGCGTGTCGGCGATGGCGCCGCAACTGTCGCGGAAGGTCTTGATCACATCGCAGTCGCCGCACTGGCGAAACGCCTCGGTTTCGGCTTCGCGTTTCGTTTTCAGGTCCACGGCATAGCCGAATACGCGCGACTTGCTGTCGTAGACGATCGAGCCCCACAGCTGCCGCTTGCCGACGCGCGCTCCGGTGGCGTCGGTTGCGAGCATGGCAAAAGCAAGCAAAGCGCAGGCAATCGCGATGGTTCTCATGGCAAGCTCCCTTATTTTGTCAAAGCGCGCATGGCGCGCTCCAGTCCTTCGATGGTGGTGCCGTACATGCGTCCGCCCATGATTTCCCTGAGGATGCCGATCGACTGGCGGTAGGGCCAGATTTCTTCCGGCTCCGGGTTGAGCCAGATCGCCCGCGGGTACACCTCGAGCATGCGTTTCAGCCATACCGCGCCCGCCTCGTCGTTCGAGTACTCGATCGAGCCGCCCGGCTGCAGGATTTCGTAGGGGCTCATGGTCGCGTCGCCGACGAAGACGAGCTTATAGTCGTGGCCGTACTTGTGCATGATGTCTACGACGCGGGTGCGCTCCGAATGGCGGCGGTGATTGTCCTTCCACACATAATCGTACAGGCAGTTGTGGAAGTAGAAGTACTCGAGGTGCTTGAACTCCGTCTTGGCCGCTGAAAAAAGCTCTTCGGCAAGCTTGACGTGGTCATCCATGGTGCCGCCGATGTCGAGGAACATCAGCACCTTCACGGCGTTGTGCCGCTCGGGGCGCATGATGAGATCGAGATAGCCGGCGTTGCGCGCGGTCTTGTCTATGGTGGTGTCGAGGTCGAGCTCCTCGGGCGCGCCTTCGCGCGCGAATTTGCGCAAGCGCCGGAGCGCCACCTTGATGTTGCGCGTGCCCAGTTCCACCGTATCGTCGAGGTTGCGGTACTCGCGCGCATCCCACACCTTCACGGCGCTGCGGTTGCGCGATTTGTCCTGGCCGATGCGCACGCCTTCCGGGTTGTAGCCGTAGGCGCCGAAAGGGGAGGTGCCCGCCGTGCCGATCCACTTGTTGCCGCCCTGGTGCCGGCCCTGCTGTTCTTCGAGGCGTTTCTTGAGCGCCTCCATAAGCTTGTCCCAGCCGCCCGCCGCTTCGATCATCGCCTTTTCTTCGTCGGACAGATTCAGCTCGGCCTGTTTCAACAGCCACTCGAGCGGAACGTCGAGCCCGGCCCCGGCGATCGATTCGATACCCTTGAAGTATTCGCCGAAGGCGCGATCGAACTTGTCGAAATTCTGCTCGTCCTTCACCAGCGTCGTGCGCGACAGGTAGTAGAACTCGTCGATCGAGGGCGAGATGACGCCCTTTTGCATTCCTTCGAGCAGCGTCAGCCACTCCTTGATCGAAACCGGGATCTTGTGGTCTTTCAACTTGACGAAGAAGCCGGAGAGCATGGCCCTCACCCCAGCCCTCTCCCGCACGCGGGGGAGGGAGCAGGTGCGTTTACCTCGATTGGCGCGACATGAAGACGAGTCGCTCGAAGAGATGCACGTCCTGTTCGTTTTTCAGCAGCGCGCCGTGCAGCGGCGGGATGATGGTCTTGCGGTCCTTGGCTCTCAGGGATTCCGGCGAGATGTCCTCGGCGAGCAGGAGCTTCAGCCAGTCGAGCAGCTCGGAGGTGGAAGGCTTCTTCTTCAGTCCCGGCACTTCGCGCACCTCGAAGAATACTTCGAGCGCATCGCGCAGCAGCGATTTTTTCAGCCCGGGGAAGTGCACCTCCACGATTTTCTCCATCGTTTCCTTGTCGGGGAAGCGGATATAGTGGAAAAAACAGCGCCGCAGGAAGGCGTCGGGGAGCTCCTTCTCGTTGTTCGAGGTGATGAACACTATCGGGCGCCGCTGCGCCTTGACGAGCTCCTTCGTCTCGTACACGAAAAACTCCATGCGGTCGAGCTCGCGCAAAAGGTCGTTCGGAAACTCGATGTCGGCCTTGTCGACCTCGTCGATGAGGAGCACTACCGGCGTGTCCGAGGTGAACGCCTGCCACAGCGTCCCCTTGACGATGTAATTGCGGATCTCGTGCACGCGCGGGTCGCCGAGTTGCGAATCGCGCAGGCGGCTGACCGCGTCGTATTCGTACAGGCCCTGCTGCGCCTTGGTGGTGGACTTGATGTGCCATTCGAGGAGCGGCAGCCCGAGCGCCTTGGCCACTTCCACGGCGAGCATGGTCTTGCCGGTCCCCGGCTCGCCTTTCACCAGCAGCGGACGCTGGAGCGTGATCGCCGCGTTGACGGCGAGCGTCAGATCGTCGGTGGAGACATAGGCGTCTGAGCCTTTGAAGCGCATCGGTCGGGCCTCGAGCGTCCGGAAAGCGGTCATTTTATACGCTGCGCGAGCTTGCCGCGCCGCTACCGCTGCCGCACAATCCGCCGATGCGCTCGCTGTTTCTCGCTCTGCTCTGCGCCGCCGCGTCCGCCCAGGCGCGGACCACGGTCGCCGTCGACGTGGGGCACTTCATCGAGGAACCGGGCGCGACCAGCGCTCGCGGCCGCCCCGAGCTGGATTTCAACCGGGAGCTCGCCGTCGAAATCGAATCCGCCGCGCGCGGCCGGGGATTGGGAACCCTGCTGATCGGCGCGGACGGTTTCATGTCGCACCTCACGCAGCGCACCGCTGCCGCGGCGGGCGCCGACTTTTTTCTTTCGGTGCATCACGACTCCACGCAACTGCAATTCTTCGAGGCCTGGGAGTACGACCGCGTCGAGCGCCCGTACAGCGACCGGTATTCGGGGTTTTCCCTTTTCATTTCGCGCAAGAACCGGGCGGTGAGACGCAGCCTCGCCTGCGCCTCGGCGATCGGCGAGGCGTTGCGCGGCGCCGGATTCACGCCATCGCTCTATCACGCCGACCCCATCCCCGGGGAGAACAAACCCTTTGCCGATCGCACGAACGGCGTGCACTACTATGACAACCTCATCGTGCTCAAGACCGCGAGAACGCCCGCCGTCCTTCTCGAGGCGGGCGTGATCGTCAACCGCGACGAAGAGCTCAAGGCGCAATCGGAGGAAACGCGCAAGCGAATGGCGGCGGCGGTGGCCCAGGGACTGGAGCGGTGCCTCGGAGGAAAAAACATTCGCACCGGGTCGCAGAAGTAGCGCGCGTTGAACGGCGCTCTGCGTCCGTTCCAACGCGCGGGGTTGAAGCCGCGCTTCGCGTCGGGTTCAACGTTTTTTGACCGCGGCGGATTGCATCGTATAGAATTGGCCCGCTTTTGCCTTCGCCGAGAACGCATAATGAGAATATTGCTGGCCGTTCCGCTCCTGTCTTTCCTCGCGTTCCTGTCTTTCCTCGTAGTTCCGCCCGTTCACGCGCAGACGGTCGGGAACGCCGAAGCCGCGAAGGGAAAGAACTCGATGTGCATCGGCTGCCACGGCATCCCGATGTACAAGACGGTGTATCCCGAGGTCTACTCGGTGCCGATGATCGCGGGACAGTCGCCCGACTATATCGTCAAGGCGCTGCAAGCCTATCGAACCGGCGACCGCGGTCATCCGAGCATGCGGGGAATCGCGAAAAGCCTCTCCGACCAGGACATGGCCGACCTCGCCGCCTACTACGGCGGCCCGGGGAAGGCGGGCAAATGAACAAACTTCTCGCTCTCGCGCTCGCCGCCTGTTTCAGCGCTCAGGCTTTCGCCGCGGGCGACGCGGACTCCGGCAAGCAGAAGTCCCAGGCTTGCGCCGCCTGCCACGGGCTCGACGGAAACAGTCCCACAGGGCCGGATTTTCCGCGGCTCGCCGGACAGCACTACGACTACCTGCTGAAAGCGCTGCGCGACTACAAGTCGGGCGCGCGCAAGAACGTCATCATGGGCGGACAGGTCGGCAGCCTCAATCCGCAGGACATGGCCGATCTCGCCGCGTATTTCTCCAGCCAGAAGGGCTCGCTCGGCGTCATCCGCTGAGCGTCAGCTTTTCCTGAGACACTCCAGGTAAGCAGCGGCATCCGGCACGGCGCCTTCGCGCTGCGCGCGCCACAGGGTTTCTCCCAGGCACTCGAGCACCGCGTGCAGGGCCGCGTGGCGGTCGCCGCGGATTGCGGCGATGCGCTCGAACTCGGCGCGAATTCCCGGCGGCTGGTCGATCGAGAGCTGCTCCTCGATCGCCACGTGCAGGCTCATGTGCAGGAAGGGATTGGTCTGCGCGCTCTCCGGCGCGTAGTCCCGCGCGGCGTGACGCTCCGGGTCGTCGAGCGCGGCATGGTATTCGGGGTGAAGCTGGATCACATCGAGCGCGATGCTTTCCAGGCCCGCAAGCGGCATGGCCTTCCGGTATTTGTTCCAGGCATCGAAGAACAGGCTGCGCGCCTGGTCGCGGCTGGGACTGAACATCAGGCCTTCGTCTTTTGCCTGAATTCGCACAGGTCCCGGATGACGCAGGCCGGGCAGTCGGGCTTTCGCGCCTTGCACACATAGCGCCCGTGCAGGATCAGCCAGTGGTGCGCGTTCTTGCGGAATTCCTCGGGGACGAATTTCACGAGCCTGTCCTCGACTTCGCGCACGTCCTTGCCGGGCGCAATGCCGGTACGATTGGCGACCCGGAAGATGTGCGTGTCGACCGCGATGGTCGGCTGGCCGAAAGCGGTGTTGAGGATCACGTTGGCGGTTTTTCTGCCGACCCCCGGGAGCGCTTCGAGCGCCTCGCGCGATTGCGGCACCTCGCCGCCGTGGCGCTCGACGAGCAACCGGCAGGTCTCGAGGATGTGCTTGGCCTTGGAGCGGTACAGGCCGATGGTGCGGATATGTTCGATCAATCCGTCCATGCCGAGGGCGAGCATCGTCTGCGGAGTATTGGCCGCGCGATAAAGCTTTTCAGTGGCGAGGTTCACGCTCTTGTCGGTGGCCTGCGCCGACAGCACCACCGACACCAGCAGCTCGAACGGCGTGCGGTAAGCGAGCTCGGTCGTCGGATTCGGGTTCGCCGAGCGCAGCCGCTCGAAGATCTTCCGGCGCTTTTGCGGATTCACGCGCGCCGCCTTTGCGCCCGGGCGCGTTCGATCGCGGCCTGGATGATCGCGCGCTTTTTCTGCGCGTCCGGATCTCCTTTCGCCTTGAGCGCCCGCGCGGCCATGCGCTCGGCGCGTTCCCGGCGCTCGCGCTCCAGGCGCGCGCCGCGCAGCTCGAAGCGCTCGCGCGCGGCATCGGCCCGGGCCTGGTCCCAGAGGGCGTCGGCGCCGGTCGCGGGCACCATCGCTATGCAGTCCACGGGACAGGGGGGGAGACACAGGTCGCAACCGGAGCACAGTTCCGTCACCACCGTGTGCATCAGCTTCGGCGCCCCGACGATCGCGTCCACCGGGCAGGCCTGGATGCACAGCGTGCAGCCGATGCAGCGAGCCTCGTCGATGATCGCGACGCGGTGCGTTTGTTCCACGCCGTTTCGTGGATTGAGCGGCTGGTATTTCCGGTCGAGAAGAGCCGCGAGCTTGCGCACGCCGTCATCGCCTCCGGGCGGGCATTGATTGATTTCGGCTTCGCCTCTGGCGATCGCCTCGGCATACGGCCTGCACGCGGGGTAGCCACACTTCGTGCACTGCGTCTGCGGCAAGAGCGCGTCGATCTGTTCGACGAGCGCACTCACCGGATCGGCCTCGCCGCCGCGAGGCCGCGCACGATCTCGCCGACCAGTCCCGGTCCGCGATAGACGAGCGCGGTGTAGAGCTGGACGAGGTTCGCGCCGGCATCGATCTTTTCACGCGCGTCCGCTGCGCTCGCGATCCCGCCGACCCCGATGATCGCCACGCTCGCGGGCAGCGCCCGCCGCAGTTTCGCGATCACCGCCGTGGCGCGAGCCTTGAGCGGCGCTCCCGAGAGCCCGCCTTCCTCACGGCTCGCGTGCAGGTGCTCGAGGCCTTCGCGCGACACGGTGGTATTGGTCGCGATCACGGCATCGATGCCGCGAGCGGCGACGCGGTCGGCGATCGCTTCGATTCCGGGTTCGTTCAGATCAGGCGCGACCTTCACCGCCAGAGGAACGCGTTTCCCGTGCTGCTTCGCCAGCCGGTCGCGCTCCGCGGCGAGAGCGGCGAGTAGCGCGTCGAGCCCGCCCGCTTGCTGCAGCGCCCGCAGATCCTTCGTGTTGGGCGAGGAGACGTTCGCGGTGACGAAGCTCGCATAGGGGTAGACCTTGCGCAGGCAGGCGACGTAATCGTCGGCCGCGCGCTCGTTCGGCGTATCGAAATTCTTTCCGACATTGACGCCGAGAATGCCGCGGTAGCGGGAACGACGCAGGTTTTCGGTAAGGAAGTCCACTCCGCGGTTGTTGAACCCCAGGCGGTTGATAAGCGCCTCGGCTTCGGGCAGGCGGAAGAGGCGCGGTTTGGGATTGCCCGGTTGCGGACGCGGCGTCACCGCTCCGACTTCGAGAAACCCGAAACCGAGTTTGGCGAGCCCTTCGATATGCTCGCCGTTCTTGTCCAGGCCTGCAGCGAGTCCGACGGGATTAGGGAAGTCCAGGCCCATGACCCGTACCGGAATTTTCGGCGCCTCAGAAGCGACCAGCGACGCGAGGCGCAACTGCGTCAGGATATCGAGGGAACCGAGGCTGAAGCGATGCGCGGTTTCCGGATCGAGCGCGAAGAGCAGCGGCCGGACGGCGCGATAGAGCATGCCGTCATTTTACCGCGGTAGCGGGAGGACCCGACTCAGGAACGGACTTCGTCCTGCTCCAGGCGGCGCCAGTTGCCGTCGATGAAACCTTCGATCGGTTGAAAGTGCGCCTTATAGGACATCTTGCGGCTGTCCTTGATCCAGTAGCCGAGATACAGATAGGGCAGGGAGGCGCGGCGGCACTGCTCGATCTGCCACAGGATGTTGTAAGTGCCGAAACTCGCGCCGGCGGCTTCGGGATCGTAAAAGGTGTACACCGAGGAAAGGCCGTCGCTCAGCTGATCGACGATCGACACCATCATAAGCTTGCCCTGGTCGCGGAACTCCACCAGCCGCGTGCTCACCCGGCTCTGCAGCAGAAAATGCGAGTACTGGTCGCGACTGTCCTGATCCATGCCGCCGCCGGAATGGCGGCTTGCCTGATAGCGAAGGTAGAGCGAGTAGTGTTCGACGCGAAAGCGCAGTCCCGTCACCGCGTGCTGCAACTCCTCGTGCTTTCCCAGGGCGCGCCGCTGGCTGCGCGAGGCGCGAAACTCTTCGACGGGCACGCGCACCGGAACGCAGGCGCGGCAGTGATCGCAGTAGGGCCGGTAGGTGAAGATTCCGCTGCGGCGAAAACCGAGCCGGACAAGGTCCGCGTAGAGGTCGGTGCCGATCAGATGGCTCGGAGTCGCGACTTGCGAGCGCGCCATCCGGCCGGGCAGATAGCTGCAAGGGTAGGGCGCAGTCACGTAGAACTGCAGTACTGCGTGCGGCAGATCGTTCAGCTTTGACATTGCACCTGCGCGACCGATGCGCCAGACCAGCTGCCCGGCAAGTGCGGGTAGTGTATCAACTCTTCGAGCAAACGGGAAAACCGCCGGCGGGTGATCTCGCGCGCGCCCAGGGTCTCCAGGTGCCGCGTGCGCATCTGGCAGTCTATAAGCCCGAACCCAGCCGATTCGAGATGGGCGACGAGCGCGGCGAGCGCGATCTTCGAGGCGTCGCGGACTCGCGAGAACATCGACTCGCCGAAGAACACGCGGCCGATGGCCACCCCGTAGAGTCCTCCGGCAAGCTCCCCGTCGATCCAGATTCCGACCGAATGCGCGTATCCGAGCCGATGCAGCGCCCGGTAGGCTTCCATCATTTCGCCGCTGATCCAGGTGCCGGGTTCGCCCTTGCGCGGCGCGGCGCAGCCGGCCATGACTTCGTCGAAGTCCGAATCGAGGCGCACCTCGTAGGAACGATTGCGAAGGGTTTTTCCGAGCGAACGCGAAATCCTGAACTCCGCGGGAAACAGGACCATGCGCGGGTCCGGGCTCCACCACAGGATCGGGTCGCTCTCGGAGAACCAGGGAAAAATCCCGCGCTGATATCCCGCGATCAGGCGCTCGCAGGACAGGTCTCCGCCTGCCGCAAGCAAGCCGTTCGGATCCTTGAGCGCGGACTGGATCGGCGGAAAAGGGGTGTCGTGCTCGAGCCAGGGGACCATGAAAAGCCGGGAACGGAATCAGGAATCGAGAATCCGGGATCGAGGAAAGAGAACCGCATTTTCCCTGCGCGGGTCGCGCAACGCCGATGCCTTATTCCCCGCTCTCAGCATTTCACCTGCTGCCTGCAGTACTCGGTCAGCTCGCTCACGGTCGAGCGACCTTCAACGGCGGTCTTCGGATGGCCGCCATGTTCGAGAGCGAGGCGGAATTCGTATTTGCTGAAGAATTCGTTGAACAGCTCCCCGCCCAGCGTCCCGATTGCGAACAGGTCGTCGCTTCTCGGATCGTGCTCGAGAAGGATCGCGGCAAGGGGCTGCGGCGCAGGACCGGCGAGCACCTTCGCGCCTTCGGCGGGATCGTACTGGCTGTGCTCGGAGCAGCAGTGGATCACCTGGGCGAACTTGCTCCCGGCGGATTTCTCGTCGCGGTAGCTGATGAAGCTGATCTCGCGCGTGGGGTAGGTGAGCCGATGCGCGCAGATCGCGGAATAGGCGACGACGCTGTGGCTCGCGCCGACGCCGCCCGGCCACTCGTAGGTTTGCTCGTTCGCGGTTTTCAGGTGCGCCGAGGCCTTGGTCGGCTTGCCGAGGTTCAGCAGGAAGCAGGGCGTCCCCGCAAACGGGTAGTGAAAGATGAAATTCCGGTTCGCGGGGAGCGCGCTCGCCTTGAGCGGCAGGCCTGCCGTGTCGACCAGCCGGGCACGAGCGTAGAACCGCGGGCTCGCGTCGGCCGGCGTCGCCGGCAGCGAAGCGGCGAGCGCCGAGGCACCGCAGGCCAGGATGAAATCGCGTCTCTGCATAGTCCGCTGGAACGCTAAAGGGTGTCGGGGTGCCATGTCAAGATATCGGCCGCTCCCGAAAATAACCCCGCTTGGATCAGCGTCATTCCCGCGAAGGCGGGAATCCAGGCTCTTATATTGAGAGTCGCTGGATCCCCGCTTGCGCGGGGATGACCTCGCCTGCGGCGAGGTCACTTCGGCGGCAGGATTTCGCCCGCGTGGAAAGAGAACGCGCCTGCCTTGCGGTCGGCGTAAAAGTGACGCAGCGTCGTGGAGATCGTGCGGAAGGCGATTTCCTTCCAGGGGATTTCGCTCTCGCGGAACAGCCCCAGTTCCAGGGTTTCCTCGCCGGCGGCAAAGTCGCGGTCGAGCAGCCGGGCGCGGTAGAAGATGTGCACCTGATCCACGTGCGGAACGGACAGAAGCGAGAACACTTCGCCCAGCTCGACGCGCGCCTTCGCTTCTTCCATGGTTTCCCGCAACGCCGCCTGCGCCACGGTTTCGCCGAGCTCCATGAATCCCGCGGGGAGCGTCCACAGTCCGTAGCGCGGCTCGATCGCGCGCTTGCACAGGAGGATCCGGTCCTCCCATTCGGGGATCGTGCCCACCACCACGAGTGGATTGCGGTAGTGGATGGTGTTGCAGTTGTCGCAGACATGACGCGGAAGGGTGTCGCCGGGCGGCACGCGCAGCGCCACCCTGGCGCCGCAGTTCGAGCAGAAATTGAGTGGGGGGAAAGGCATGCTTCCGTTCAATGATACCGAAAGAGTCGCGCCTCTCTGCGGATTTCCGCCGTCGCTGTCGGCTTTGTGTCGAACAGAGCCACTCGGCGAGACTGCCGATTGGGAGCGAAACTTGAGGATCAAGCCGAGTATACTCGCGCCCGTGCACCTGCCGGACCCTGTCCTCAAGCAGCAAAGCGCTCCACGTCCGCTGGCGGCGCTTGCATCGAAAGCCGGCCTGGCGCTGGCGGGGCTGATGGTCTCGCTCCCCTTCCTCAATCCCTGGCATTACTACCCGATTGCTACGTTTTACGAGGAATGGCTCGCATTCCTGCTTGGCCTGCTCGCGTCGCTCGCCTTGCTCGCGCCACGGCTGCAGAAGGGTATCCGCCTGCCACAGACTTCGTTGTGGCTTCCGGCTTTTGCGGCACTGCTGATTCTCCAGATCCCGCTGGGCAACGTTCCCTATCCGCAAACAGTGCTGATTGGAGCGTTGTACGTCTTGTGGGCGGCGCTGATGATCGTCGTCGGCGACCGGCTGCGCGAGGAACTGGGTATCGAGACTGCGGTTCGCGCGCTGGCCTGGTTCCTCCTGGGCGCGGCGCTGATCAGCAGCCTGCTTGCGATCATTCAGTTTTACCGCCTCGAAACTCCTCTTTCGGTGCTGCTCGTCAACGCGCCCAGGGCGCGCGCGACGGCCAATCTCGGGCAGCCGAACTGGCTCGCCAATTTGCTTGCGCTGGGCGTGGGTTGCGCGATCTACCTGCGCATCGCCGGCCGGCTGCGCTTCGTCTGGTTTGCCGCCGCGACCCTTCTGCTTCTGGTCGCCATGTCGCTCACCGTTTCCCGCGCAGGAACTCTGCTGGTCATGTGGATCGTACTGACCGCGTGGTGGGGGCGCCGAGGCCTGGCTGCGGACCGCGCGCGTCGGCTGTCGCGGTCAGCATTTTTCGTTTTCGCCGTGTTTGCGGCTGCGCAGGTTCTGATTTTCGAGTTTGACCTCCTGGGCACGCAACTGGCGCCGGAAATGACCCTGATCGGACGGTTCCATGACTTGGGCAGCCCGGAACTGGGTGAACACGTCTACTCGGTCAGGTTCTTTCTCTGGCGGCAAGCGTGGCAGGTGTTTCTGGCTCATCCCCTGCTCGGCATCGGCTGGGGACAGCTGGCGTGGGGCATTTTCAGTCAACTCGATACCGCGCCCGGGTGGGTTCTCCTGGCGCACGAACCCTTTGCCCACAACCTGCCGTTGCAGTTGCTGGCAGAGACCGGAATAACCGGCGCGGCGCCGGTCATGGGAGCGCTTGGAGTATGGCTGTGGCGTCGGCTGCGCCAGAGCCAGACGCCCGAGGGGTGGTGGATACTGGCGCTGGCAAGTGCGGAGTTGGTTTACAGCATGATCGAGTTCCCGCTCTGGTATTCCCCTTTTCTTGGGGTCCTGGCGCTGCTCGTAGGCCTGGGAGAAAGTCGCTGGTTCGCCCCAAAACTGCAGAGATTGCTCCCTTTCAGCATGATCGCATTGCTTGTTTTTTCCGCCGTCACTCTGGTCAGGACCTGGCAGGATTACTCGAAGCTGTGGGTCTGGCTCTATGTCAGCCTGGGGGTGCGCCAGGATCAATCTGAATCCCTGCGCCCCCGTTCCGAGGTCATTGTGGATCAGCTGGGCCGCTCCCTGCTGGTTCCCTATATGGACCTCCCGCTAAGCAGTGTCATCGGCATGGACCACAACAACCTGAAGGAAAAAATCATCTTCCACGAGCGGGTGATGCGATTCACCCCAACGCCCTACGTCGTCTATCGTCACGTGTTGTTGCTGGCCCTGGATGGACGCGAGGCGGACGCCATGAAATTGCTCGACCACGCCATGCGCCTTTACCCGAGCCAGATCGACAGCCTGTTGCAGGCCGCGGCGAGCCTGCCGGGAAAGGACACGGGGGCGGTACTGGCCGTCGTTACCGCCGCACGAGCCGAGTTGAAAAAAGTGCAGCAGGCGCCCGGTGCGCAACTACCCTGAGGGGCGATCCCCCGTCCGGAAATCCGGCGGTTTGGCACAGCCCCGTGCCCGCCGGGGAGAAAGAAGTTATTTTCACTTCAAGAGGATAAAATGCATCCACTAGGGAAAGCGCGGGAAGTTCTTATAGGAAAACCTGATGGCACGTCCTGAAAAAATCCGACTGGGCGACCTGCTGATCTCGCAAAAGCTGATTTCGCAGGAGCAGTTGAAATTCGTCCTGGAGCAGCAGAAACGCGGCGGGCGCAAGATCGGCAAGCTGCTGGTCGAAAACGGCTTCGTTACCGAGGAGCAGATCTCCGAGGCGATCGCCAAGCAGTTCAATATTCCCTACATCAACCTCAAATTCTTCAACCTGGTGCCTGAGGTGGCGCGTCGCCTGCCGGAAGCGCAGGCGCGGCGCCATCGCGCCCTGGTGCTGGAAGACCGCAAGACGAGCTACCTGATCGGCATGAGCGACCCGAGCGATCTGTTCGCGTACGACGACGTCGCACGCGTGCTCAAGCGCGAGATCGATCTGGCGGTGGTGGGCGAATTGCTGCTGTTGCAGACGATCGACCGGGTCTATCGGCGCACCGAGGAAATCAGCGGTCTTGCGAAGGCGCTCGAGGAGGACATCGGCGATACCTACATCGATTTTGGCACGCTGTCGGCCACTCTGGGCACCGAGGAAGCCCCGGTGGTCAAGCTGCTGCAGTCGGTATTCGAGGATGCCACGCAGGTCAACGCCTCGGACATACACATCGAGCCGCAGGAAGGCCGGGTACACATCCGTTTTCGCATCGACGGCGTGTTGTTCCTCCAGACCGAATCCGACATGCGCATCGGTCCGGCGCTGGTGCAACGGCTGAAACTCATGGGGGGCCTGGACATTTCCGAGAAGCGCCTGCCGCAGGACGGCCGTTTCAACATCAAGGTGCGCGACCAGCAGGTCGACGTGCGCATGTCGACCATGCCGGTGCAGCACGGCGAGTCGGTGGTTCTGCGGCTGCTGAATCAATCCAGCGGTTTGCTCGGGCTGGACAACCTGGGCATGCCGGAGCAGATGCTGTCCAAGTTCCGGGATACGATCCGGCGTCCCAACGGCATGGTCCTGGTGACCGGACCGACCGGCAGCGGCAAGACCACGACTCTCTATGCCGCGCTTGCCGAGATCAGCGGCGTCGAGAAGAAAGTCATCACCGTCGAAGATCCGGTCGAGTATCGCATGCCCGGAATCAACCAGGTCCAGGTCAACGACAAGATCGAGCTGACCTTCTCCCGCGTGCTGCGCTCCGCGCTGCGTCAGGACCCGGACGTGATTCTGATCGGCGAGATGCGCGATCAGGAAACGGTGCAGATCGGCCTGCGCGCGGCATTGACCGGCCACCTGGTGCTGTCGACGCTGCACACCAACGACGCCGCCAGCACGCCGATCCGTCTCATCGATATGGGCGCGCCCGGCTATATGGTGGCGACCTCGGTGCACGCGGTGCTGGCGCAGCGCCTGGTGCGCGTCGTTTGCGAATCCTGCGCCGAGCCCTATGTTCCCAATCCTCAGGAGGTCAGCTGGGTGGCCGGCGCTGCGCTCAGCCTCCCCGCCGGCGCGCGCTATACGCACGGCCGCGGCTGTTCGCATTGCAACGGGACCGGCTACGCCGGCCGCATGGGCGTCTACGAGCTGCTGGAAATGACTGAAGCGCTGATCGAGGCCCTGGGCCAGAGCGATCCCGCCCCTTTCCGGCAGCGCGCGTATCAGCAAATGGCCGGTGCCACCCTGCGCGACAGCGCGCTGCTATTGGCTGCCAGGGGCAGAACGACCCTGGCAGAGGTGCTGCGGCTTGCAACTCAGATCGAGGACTGATGCCGCTTTTCGAATATAAAGGCCGCAACGCCCGCGGCGAACTGGTCACGGGCGGGCTGGAGGGTGACGACAGCGGAGCGGTCGCCGACCAGTTGCTCAACACCGGTATTACGCCGGTGGAAATCCGTGCTTCCGCAGCGTCGATCAAAATTGGGGCGTCGGGTCTGCTCGCGCGTTTTTCCGAAAAGGTCACTATCACCGACACGATGCTGTTTTCGCGCCAGATGTACACGCTGCTCAAGGCGGGCGTGCCGATGCTGAGAGCGTTGGCGGGTCTGCAGGAATCCGCCACCAATCCGGCGCTCGGAACAGTGCTCCAGGATTTGCGCATGAGCCTGGATAGCGGGCGCGAACTGTCCGCCGCCATGTGGCGCCATCAGAAGGTATTTTCCAACTTCTACGTCAGCCTGGTGCGGGTGGGCGAGATGACGGGCTTGCTGGAAGAGGTGTTCCTGCGCCTGTCCCGCCATCTCGAATTCGAAAAGGAGATGCACGACCGCGTGAAAGCCGCACTGCGCTATCCGGCTTTCGTGGTGGCGGCGATGGGCATAGCGCTGGTCATCGTCAACATCTTCGTGATCCCGGTGTTTGCACAGCTCTACAAGGGGTTCAATGCCCCCTTGCCTTTGCTCACGCGGGTTCTCATCGCGTTCTCCGATTTCAGCCTGCAGTTCTGGCCCTTGTTCGTGGCAGCGGGTTTTGCGGCGTTCATCGGCTTTCGCAGCTTCGTCGCGACCCCTCGCGGCAAGTATGTCTGGGACCGCACGAAGCTGCGCATACCGATCTCAGGCAAGATCGTGCTCAAGGCTACCCTGGCGCGCTTCGCGCGCGGCTTCGCGATGTCTCTTAAGAGCGGAGTGCCTATCGTGCAGGGAATGTCCACGGTGGCCAACGTGGTGGACAACGATTACATCGGCCAGCGCATCGAGCAGATGCGCGACGGCGTCGAGAGAGGGGAGAGCGTGCTGCGCACGGCCGTCACGGCCGGAGTGTTCACGCCGGTGGTGCTGCAGATGATCGCGGTGGGCGACGAAACGGGTTCGCTGGACGAGCTGATGATCGAGGTCGCCGAGATGTACGAACGCGAGGTCGATTACGATCTGAAAGCGCTCAGTTCGCAGATTGAGCCGATCCTGATCGTCTCCCTGGCGATCATGGTGCTCATCCTGGCGCTCGGGGTGTTGCTGCCGATGTGGAACCTCGGCCATGTTGCGCTCGGCAAGTAGCCGTCCGGTCTTGTGAAGCGCGCGGCGACGAGCGTGTCCGGACGGCGAGCCCGGGCGTTTACCCTGATCGAGCTGATTGCGGTCCTTCTCGTCATCGCGGTGCTGGCGGCCTTGCTGGCCGACCGCCTGCTGTACTACCAGGAGCGTGCCGAGAAAGCGGCAATGGAGCAGGTGGTGGTGGTACTGAGAAGCGCGCTCCAACTGCGCGCCGCTGGGTTGCTGGTGCAAGGCCGGATGGAGGACATGAAGCAGCTCGAAGCGGAAAATCCCATGAACTGGCTGGCCGACCGGCCGGAGAATTATCTGGGTGTCTTCGCCGGCGCCCCGGCGGACGACTCAAGCCCGGGAAAATGGTATTTCGACGGAAGCGCCAAGCGGCTGGTCTATGTTCCGGCGCGTACCCGGCATTTCGTGGCGGGAAAGGACGGACAGGCCGCGATTCGTTTTCAGGTCCGGATCGATGTCGGTCCGCTGCCGGGTGAGAAGGGACGGCCCAATCCGCTGCGTGGGGTTGGCCGAATGGAGCTGACTGCCGTCGAGCCGTACAACTGGTTCCGGGACCTCGACTGACGCTGACCGGATGCCCGGGACACATCGTCAGAAACGTCTTGAGATAGTCTGTTGAACTGCTTGGTTTTCTGGTTTTATTGGGATAGTATGACAGTCGTATCAGACGCTTGACCGGCGCGGCAAATATCAGGGACGGCAAAGTGTCGACGCGATTTGGAAGCAAGTCAATCAAAGCAAGGGAATAGCGGATGGGCCATGCTACATGCCTTTGCGGACGGGGGTAGTTAGTTGTTTATTTGTGGACTATTTGTTTGAGGCTGGCTTGATTTCTGCTTAGGATACTTTGTCTTTGGTTTGCCTTAGTTCATATTCATAACGCGTGGAGGTTTCTATGGTATTGAAACAACGAGCAACCGGTTTTACCCTGATCGAACTGATCGCCGTCATTTTGATTCTGGGCATCCTTGCGGTGACCGCCGCGCCGCAGTTTCTCGACCTGAGCGCCAGCGCCCGTTCGGCCGCTGTGCAAGGTGTTGCGGGCGCGCTGGCATCCGGGGCATCCATGAACTATGCGCGCCGCTCACTGAGCAACACGGACGGCGTTGCGATTGTCGCCGCCACTGCGTGCAACGACACCAGGGGAACCCTCGCCGGCGGTGTGGGTGCGATGCCTGCTGGCTACACGATTACCGAGCTGACGCAAACTGGCACTTCCAAAACGTGCCAGGTGGCGGCACCGATTCCTAATGCCAGCGTGACCGCTGCGTTCGTCGCCCTTATTATTCCTTGATCCTGTAGTTTTTACACCTCCACAATCCCGGAGCCGGGAGAAGCGGGCTCAAGCCTAAACGGGACTGCACGCGCGCCCGGCAAGCAGGTAAGAAAAGTGAACCAGGGGGAATGGCGAGTCCGCTTCGCTATTCCCCTTTTCTTTTGGAGCCGACAGGTTCTTGAAATGAGATTCACTTTCCAGTCGCCGCAATCGGGGTTCACGCTTGCCGAGCTGATCGCCGTGATCCTTATCGTCGGGATCCTGTCGGTAAGCGCCGCGGCGATGTTCGGCCGTGGCGGCTTCGATACCGCAGGTTACGCGGATCTGGCTCAGGCGCAGGTCGCCTACGCCCGGAAGGTGGCGATCGCGCAGCGCCGCACTACGACGGTCACGTTCAACACACCTCCAAACACGGTCTCGCTCACGATCTGCGCCGCCAACCCATGCGCCGGGACTGTGCCAGTTACCTCCCCCTCGGGGGCGGGCAACTTCAACAGCCTCGCGCCGGCAGGGGTGGTTCTTACCACGAACCCAGCTACGGGGTCGTTCACTTTCGATCCGCTCGGTCGGCCCAGCGGTTTTGCGGGCCTTCTGACGGTAACGGTCAGCGGCAGCGGCTCGTTTCCTTTCCTTGTCGAGCAGGAAACCGGTTATGTGCACAAGCCGTAAACCGGCGCGCAGCCGCGGGTTCTCGCTGCCCGAGCTGATCCTGCTGATCGTGGTGATGTCGATCGCCTTGACCGGCATTCTGCTGGTGTTCAACACGGCTGTGGTCGGGAGCGTCAACCCGGTGGTCAACAAGCAGGCCATCGCCATCGCCGAGTCGCTGATGGATGAGATCCTGCTGATGCCGTTCAACAATCCGCCGGTCGGCGGGTTCGGTGGCGCTAAGATCCAGGCCAACCGCGCACAATTCGACGATGTCAGCGACTACGACACCTTCGCGACCACTGGCATTTTTGCGATTGACGGGACGGCCATCGCCGGCCTCGCCGCCTACAGCGTTTCGGTGACGGTCGTTCCGACTGCGCTGTCCACCGTCCCTTCAGCGGCTTCCAAGCTGATCACGGTGACCGTAAGCGGGCCGGGCTCGGGCGTAGTCCTGCGGGGCTACAAGCTCGACTACTGAGATTCCGATGCCGCTCCGGATCGCCCCGTCCCCCCCCAGTCCGGCACGCAGCCGCGCGGGATTCACTCTGATCGAACTGGTGGCGGTGATGACCATTCTCGGCATCATTGCCGCGGTGGTCGCCCTGTTCATGCGCGACCCGGTGCGGGCCTACATCGACACGGCGCGCCGCGGCGAGCTCAGCGACGTCGCCGACACCGCCTTGCGGCGCATGGCGCGGGATATCCGAGTTGCCTTGCCCAACAGCCTGCGCGTAACGGCGGCCAGCGGCATCGTATACCTCGAGCTATTGCAGACCAAGACGGGCGGCCGCTATCGCGCCCAGGCGGACAACACGGGTGCCGGGGATATCCTCAACTTTTCCGCGGTGGACACCACCTTCGACACTTTGAGCCCCCTGAGCACGGTGACTGGTCAGACGATCGTTGCAAGCGATATTCTGGTGGTGCATAACTTGTTTGCGCTTCAAACCCAACCCGAGAGCAACGCCTACACCTACAATCAAGCGGGCAGCAGTTGTACCAGCGCCACGTCGTTCGCGCCGACCTGCAACACCGCGGCCATCCCCGGCCCCGATACCGCCGGAGCATTGGCGAACGAGCGCCATATCACCTTCGCCTCACGGCAGTTTCCCCTGGCGTCGCCCGGTAGCCGCTTCAGCGTAGTAAGTGGCCCGGTCACCTACGTTTGCCCGTCGACGGCTGGGACTGACGCCAAAGGCAACGGTACCGGTACCCTGACCCGCATCTCGGGCTACACCATCACACTAGCTCAACCAGTGCCGCCGGTGGGGACTTCCGGCGTGCTGGCGGCCAATGTGACGGCCTGCGATATCCAGTACAGCCAGCAGGCCCTCACGCAGAATCACGGAATCGTGTCGATGCAGCTGTCGATCACGCGCGGCGGCGAAACCGTCA
>DATHHS010000091.1:0-2972 GCA_035317085.1 Burkholderiales bacterium | reverse complement strand
TTACGAGCGCGAGACGTCGAGCGACGTCGGCCAGCGTTTCTCGCTCGAGGGCTACGGTCCGGATTTCGGCTCGCGTTTCGGCGCCGCCTGGCGCGCGCGCGCACTCGTGTTCTACGACAGCGCGCACGGTCATGACAACGTTCTGGAGCGCGCCCCGCCAAACAAACTCGGCAGCTTCGGCATCGGCATGCGCGCGAACCAGGGCAAGTCCCTCGCGCTCCGCCTGGACGCGGCCCGGGTCACGGAGGATGCGGGCACGCGGGTGAAGGGGGATACCCGCGTGCATTTCGCGGCGGCTTACAGCTTTTAGAGGGGCCGCCTGTGCGAAAAGTCACGTGAGCCGCGGCGCGCTGAGGTCTACAATGAGTTTCCCGTTTGCTGCGGGAATGAAATCCTCGGGAGGGGTTACGGATGTCCAGGCGGCTGACCGTGCGGCGCGCTCATGTGTCATGTGATAGTCTTCCACGCGGTCCATTGTCAGGGAGGGGAATGGGCGTGAGGAAGACTTCCGTTATCGGCGTGGCTGCGTTGTTCGTGTTGCTGCAGTCACTCGCCTTCGCAGACGAAATCACCGATCGCGCCCGGCGCCTGCTCCAGGAGAAGAATCCGCAGGCGGCCTACCAGTTGCTCCAGCCGCTGGAATCCCAGCGGGCCGGCAACCCCGAATACGACTATCTCCTCGGAATCTCAGCCCTCGACTCGGGGGAACGCGAACGCGCGGTGTTCGCGCTGGAACGGGTGCTCGCCGTGAATCCCAACCACGCCCAGGCGCGCGCCGAGATCGCCCGCGCCTATTTCCTGCTGGGCGAGAAGGAAAACGCGAAGCGCGAGTTCGAGAGCGTACGCGCGACCAATCCACCCGAAGCCGTCAAGCAGACCATCGACCGGTACCTGTCGGCCCTCGGGGCGAGTCCCACGCAGTTGAGCGGGTTTCTCGAGATCGGCGTCGGCTGGGACACCAACGTCAACAGCGCCACGGCCAACAGCCAGATCGCGATCCCGGCGCTCGGCGGCATCGTCGCCACGATCGGTCCGACCGGAGTGAAGATCCACGACAGCTTCATGACGGCGGGCGGCGGCATAAACCTGGTGCGCGAGTTCACGCCGGAATGGGCGCTCGTCGCCGGCGCCGCGGTCAACGGAAAATTCAACACGCACGAAACCGAATTCAACACGGGCATCGTGGACGGCAACCTCGGGTTGCGCTGGTCGCGGGGCAAGGACGCGATCACGGCGGGATACCAGGGTCAGGATTTCCGCGTCGACAACGACGATTTCCGGAAAAGCAACGGCGTCGTAGCGCAATGGCAGCACAGTTACAGCGAGTACAGTCAGGGGACGCTTTTCGTCCAGGAAGCCAATCTCACCTACCCATCGCAATCGATCCGGGATGCGCGGCGCACGATAGTGGGCGTCGCCTTCGGCTACGGCTGGGACACCCCGCGCAAGCCGGTCATATTCGGCAGCCTTTATGGCGGCAAGGAAAAGGAAAAAGATTCGGATCAGCCTCAGCTCGGCCACAAGCCGATCGGGGTCCGGTTCGGCGGTCAGGTAAACATGGGCGCAAACTCGGTGCTCTTCGGCCTGCTGAGCTACGAGCGGCGCGTGTACGACGGAGACGACCCCTTGTTCCTCATGACCCGCCGCGACAAGCAGACCGATATCCGGCTGGGAGTGAACTACACGCTGAGGCCGGGCTGGCTGCTCGTGCCGCAGATCGCCTACACCAGCAACCAGTCCAATATCGATCTGGACAAGTACGACCGCACCGTGGCGTCGCTCACGCTGCGCAAGACGTTCTGAAATGATTGGACCAAGGAGATGAATGTGAAGAACACTCCGAAGCAATTCAGACTCAGCCCTCAAGGCGCGATGATCGCGATCGTGTCCGCGGCATTTGCGAACCCGGCGCTGGCCAATACCGGCAAGGTGGATTTCGCCGTCGGCAATATTACGGTGACCGGCCTGGACGGCCGGGGGCGGGCGCTCGTCAAGGGCACGGAAGTCAAAACCGGCGACAAGATCGTGAGCAGCCTCGACGGCCGCGCGCAGATCCGGTTTTCCGACGGCGCGTACGTTTCGCTCCAGCCGAACACGGAATTCGACATCCAGGAATATCGCTACAGCGGCAAGACCGACGGCAGCGAGTCGGCGCTGTTCGGACTGTTCAAGGGAGCGATGCGCACCGTCACCGGTTTCGTAGGCCGCGCCAACAAGAGCCGCTACAAGATCACCACGGCGACGGCGACCATCGGCATCCGCGGCACCGGCGGCCTGATCTCGATCGGGGGCGACGGCTCGACGCTGGTGACCGGCTCCAGCGGCATCTGGACGCTGACGAACAAGGGCGGCACGATAGACATCCCGGCCGGAACCGCGGGGTTTGCCGGAGCCAACGTCAATGTGCCGCCGAAACCGGTAGACGTGGGCCCGGTCGTGCCACCGGCGCAGAGCATTCCGCAGCGCCTGGTTCCGCCGACCACCGTCGTGCAGGGTGATGTGGTTAGCGCGCTGGGGACTCCGACTTCGCTTTTCACTCTGCTAACAAGCGGGCCGGGTTATGCGGTCGGAGATGCCGGAGCGGGCGGAGGCCCGAATAGTCTCACCACTTTCACTCCATCCAACTCGGTGCCGGCGGTCGCAATTTTCGACCCTTCCGGTCGCCTGGTCGAATTCACCAACAGCGCGATAGGCGCTGCGCCAACCGTCACCACTCTCGCCGGCACGCATAACGAGTTCGGGACCGACGGGGTTCTCGCGTGGGACCGCTGGACCGGCAACGTGGCCGTCACCGTCGGCACTACGGCCACCGTGACGACCTTCGGGCCCAACCAAGGCCTTCATACGGTGGTGGGCTTGCCGACGCCGGTTGCGAGCATGCCCCTCAGCGGACAATTTACCTACAGCCTTCTAGGTGCAACGAGCCCGACGTTCACCTCGGGAGCTACCGCCCCCGGTACCTTTTCGGGGAC
>DATHHS010000090.1:0-7334 GCA_035317085.1 Burkholderiales bacterium | reverse complement strand
GTCGTCGAATTCCTTCTGGCTGATCGCCTTTTCTTCGGCGAGCGTCTTGAGCCGCACGGCCTCGCGCCGGGTCTGTTCCTGGCGCGCGCGTTCCTGCGCCATCTGTGCGTTGGCCTGTGCGAGGGCGATCTGGTAGGGAACGGGATCGATCTGGAAGAGAGGGCCGCCTTCGCGCACGAAGTCTCCTTCGTTGTAGAGGCGCTTGAGCAGGATTCCGGAAACGCGCGCTCGCACTTCGACTTCCTTGGAGCCTTGCACCTGGCCGACAGCTTCTAGAACGATGGGCACGCGCTGCGGTGCCACCTGGAGCACCTTGGCCGGGATGCCGGCCGCAGCCGGATTGGATGCAGAGGTCTTGGCCCCGCCTTGCTCGCATCCCGCGAGGAGTGCCGCAGCGAGCCCAAGCGCTGCCAACGATGGGTTCAGCAAGCCGGAGCGGCCGCGGAAATCCGGCCGAGCGTAAACGAAGGCCATGCGGGGGATCGTTTCTTGTCGAAGAATTTGATTCGAACGAAGCATTATAACTCGCGGGTGCTACGAGTCGCTCGCCAGGCCGATCTGCGCTCGCCTTGGCGGCCACCGGCGCGGCGGCACAGCCGGGGGGAACCTGCGAAACCTTTGATTTATTCTCGCGGGGACGCTACTCTCACCGGCAGGGCCGCGGGTTGCGGCCGGGAGAGGCCGGACCGCCGATGCGAAGAGTCGTCCTGGATACCGAAACCACGGGCCTCAACGCGGGCCTCGGCGACCGGATCATCGAATTGGGCTGCATCGAGGTCCTGAACCGGCGGATCACCGGGAACCACTTCCACCGCTACGTCAACCCCGAGCGCGAAAGCGAAGTGGGTGCGCTCAAAGTCCACGGCATCACCAGCGAATTCCTCCAGGACAAGCCCAAGTTTCGCGAGGTCGCGGCCGAGTTCCTCGACTACATCCAGGGCGCGGAGCTGATAATTCACAACGCGGCTTTCGACGTCGAGTTCCTGAATCTGGAGCTGGCGAGGCTCGAGCTTCCGCCGATCGGCGGGCACTGCGCCGGAATCGTCGATACGCTGAGGCTCGCACGCGACCTGCACCCAGGGAAGAAAAATTCTCTCGACGCCCTGTGCGAGCGCTACCAGGTCGAGCACGCCCATCGCACCTTGCACGGCGCTCTGCTCGACGCGGCGCTACTGGCGGAGGTCTATCTGGCCCTGACGCGCGGCCAGGACAGCCTTGCGATCGAACTCGATCGTCCACGGCAGGCTCTGGGAACGGCGACGCTGCAGGGGGAACGCCCGCAGCTCATCGTGATCCAGCCAAGCGCCGAAGAGCTCGCCGAACACGTGCAACTGCTCGCGGCTATCGAAGCCGAGAACAAGACCCGGTGCGTATGGCGCCGCTTCGAGCTCGCCGTGGAAGCACGCTGACCGGCCCGTGCGAAAATGAGCCGTGCAAGCTCCGTGGGGCGATCGGCGATGTCAGGCGCGGGCAGGGCCAATCCTTACGAGACGGATCTGGACAAGAATCCGGCCAATCATGCGCCGCTGACCCCGCTCGGCTTCATCGAGCGCGCCGCGAGGGTTTACCCCGAACGCGTCGCCGTCATCCACGGGACGCGCCGCACCACCTGGGCGCAGACGTACGCGCGCTGCCGCCGCCTCGCTTCGGCGCTCTCGCGGCGTGGAATCGGCATCGGCGACACGGTGGCGGCGATGCTCGCGAACACTCCGGAATTGTATGAATGCCATTTCGGCGTGCCCATGGCGGGCGCGGTCCTCAACGCGCTCAATACGCGCCTCGATGCCGAAGCCATCGCCTTCATGCTCGACCACGGCGAGGCGAAGGCGCTGATCGTCGACCGCGAGTTTTCCGCCACTCTCGAGAAGGCGCTCGCGCTCGCCAAGGCGAAACCGTACGTGATCGACGTCGACGATCCGGAATACGACGGCCCGGGGAAGCGCATCGGCTCGGTCGACTACGAGGCGTTCATCGCCGCGGGCGACCCCGAATTCCCGTGGGCGCCGCCGGCCGACGAATGGAACGCGATCGCGCTCAATTACACCTCGGGCACGACCGGCAATCCCAAGGGCGTGGTCTACCACCATCGCGGAGCCTACCTGAACGCGATATGCAACATCGTGACCTGGGGCATGCCGCACCACACCGTGTACCTGTGGACTCTGCCGATGTTCCACTGCAACGGCTGGACCTTTCCGTGGACCCTGGCTGCCAACGCCGGCACCAGCGTGTGCCTGCGCAAGGTGGATGCCGCGCTCATTTTCAAACTGATCGGGGAGCACAAGGTCACGCATTACTGCGGAGCGCCGATCGTGCATTCGACGCTTCTCAATGCCGATCCGAAACTGCGCGAAGGCATCGCGCACAAGGTGCACGCCATGGTCGCTGCCGCGGCCCCGCCCGCCGCCATGATCGAGGGCATGGAGCGCATGGGCTGGGATCTCACTCACGTCTACGGCCTCACCGAGGTCTACGGACCGGCCACCGTCTGCGCTCGACAGGAAGAGTGGAAGGACCTGGATATCGGCAAGCGCACCGAGCGTAACGGCCGCCAGGGCGTGCGTTACCTCATGGAAGAGGGCCTGACGGTGATGGATCCTCAGACGATGCAGCCGGTTCCCGCCGACGGTGAGACCATGGGCGAGATCATGTTTCGCGGCAACATCACCATGAAGGGCTACCTGAAGAACCGCAAGGCGACCGAAGAGGCTTTCGCCGGCGGATGGTTCCACTCGGGCGACCTCGCCGTGATGCAGCCCGACGGCTATATCAAGATCAAGGACCGCGCCAAGGACATCATCATTTCAGGCGGGGAGAACATCTCCTCGCTCGAAGTCGAGGACGTGATCTACCGCCATCCCGCGGTGCTCGCGGCCGCGGTGGTGGCCATGCCCGACCTCAAGTGGGGCGAGACGCCTTGCGCCTTTGTCGAGGTGAAGCCCGGGGCGACGGTCACGGAAAAGGACATCATCGAGCACTGCCGTGTGAACCTTGCGCGCTTCAAGACGCCGCGCCACGTGGTGTTCGGCGTTTTGCCGAAGACTTCGACCGGCAAGATACAGAAATTCGTCCTGAGGCAGCAGGCGAAATCCGCGCAGGCGATCGAGTGAAATGGCTGTCACTCCCGCGAAGGCGGGAGTCCAGCGCCGTATTGAGCGAAGTCCCTGGATTCCCGCTTGCGCGGGAATGACGGAGGAGAAAATGAACGCTCCATCCAAAACCGAAGTCGAAGCGTCCTACGTTCTGCGCGAGGACGCGGACGGCATCGCCACGCTGACGCTGAATCGCGGCGACCGGATGAATCCCTTGTCGACCGCGATGCTCAACGCACTTCAGGCCGAGCTCGATCGTCTCGCCAAGGATCCGTCGGCTCGCGTCGTGGTGCTCGCCGGCGCGGGGAAGCACTTCTGCGCCGGACACGACCTGCGCGAGATGCGCGCGCATCCGGACAAGGCCTGGCAGAAGTCATTGTTCGACCAATGCAGCGCGATGATGCTGGCCTTGACGCGCCTGCCGCAGCCCGTGATCGCGCGCGTGCAGGGCGTTGCGGTCGCTGCCGGCTGCCAGCTCGTGTCGATGTGCGACCTGGCGGTTGCGAGCGAGCTCGCGCAGTTCGCGCTGCCAGGCATCAAGAGCGGAATCTTCTGCACCACCCCGGGGGTCGGCGTGGCGCGCAACCTCGCGCGCAAGCACGCGCTGGAGATGCTTTTTACCGGCGATCTGATCGACGCGAACACCGCGCTGTCCTGGGGCCTCGTGAACCGCGTCGCGTCGCTCGCGGATCTGGACGCCGAAGTGGACAAGCTCGCGCAAAAGATCCTCGCGCACAGCGGCGCGGTCGTGAGTCTGGGCAAGAAATTCTTCTACGAGCAGGTGGAAAAGGATCTCGTCGGCGCCTATGCACTCGCCGCCGAAGGCATGGCGTGCAACATGATGCTGGAGGACGCGGCCGAAGGCATAGACGCGTTCATCGCCAAGCGCAAGCCGGACTGGAAAGAAAAATAGTCCGCAGCGTCCGATGGCAGAAGACATCATTCTCGAAACGCGCGGCCTGACCAAGGATTTCAAGGGCTTCGTCGCGGTGAGCGACGTGAATCTCAAGGTGCGGCGCGGCAGCATCCATGCGCTCATCGGCCCGAATGGCGCGGGCAAGACCACGGTGTTCAACCTGCTCACCAAGTTCCTGACTCCCAACGGCGGCAGGATCCTTTACAACGGGCACGACATCACTTCGGACAGGCCGGGGCAGATCGCCCGCCGCGGCATCGTCCGCTCGTTCCAGATCTCCGCGGTGTTTCCGCACCTGAGCGTGATCGAGAACGTGCGCATCGGGCTGCAGAGGAAGCTCGGCACCTCGTTCCATTTCTGGAAGCCGCAACGGAGCCTCGACCGGCTCAACGACCGGGCGATGCAATTGCTCGCCGAGGTCGGGCTCGAGTCGCTCGCGCAACGCATCACGGTCGAGCTTCCCTACGGGCGCAAGCGCGCCCTGGAAATCGCCACGACGCTCGCCCTCGATCCGGAGCTCATGCTGCTCGACGAACCGACGCAGGGCATGGGCCACGAAGACGTGCACCGCGTCACCGAGCTGATCAGGAAGGTGTCCGCGCACCGCACCGTCCTGATGGTCGAGCACAACATGAGCGTGGTCTCGAAAATCGCCGATACCATCACCGTGCTGCAGCGGGGCTCGGTGCTCGCCGAAGGTCCCTATGCGCAAGTTTCGGTCAACCCCCAGGTGATCGAGGCCTACATGGGCACCGCCCACTGATGGTCCGGCGCCGATGAGCGCAGGCGAGCGTCCGGTGGCGCTGAGCGTGCGCGATCTGCACGCCTGGTACGGCGAGTCGCACATCCTCCACGGAGTCGATTTCGAGGTGCGGCGCGGCGAGGTGGTGACGCTGCTTGGCCGCAATGGGGCCGGGCGCACCACCACGCTCAAGGCCATCCTCGGACTCACCGGCAAGCGCTCCGGTTCGGTGCGCGTGAACGGTACCGAGACGGTGGCCCTCGCGCCGCACCGCATCGCGCGCCTCGGCATCGGCTATTGTCCGGAGGAGCGCGGCATCTTCGCCAGCCTGTCCACGGAGGAAAACCTGCTGCTGCTGCCCGAGGTCGGCACGGACGGGATGCCGATCGAGGAAATCTACGCCATGTTTCCGAACCTCAAGGAGCGCGCCCGCAGCCCGGGCACCAAGCTCTCCGGCGGCGAGCAGCAGATGCTGGCGATGGCGCGTATCCTGCGCGCTGGCGCGAATCTGCTCCTGCTGGACGAAATGACCGAGGGCCTGGCGCCGGTGATCGTGCAAAAGCTCGCGGAAGTCGTCCGCCGCCTGCGCGAGAAGGGCTATACCATCGTGCTGGTGGAGCAGAATTTCCGCTTCGCGGCGCCCCTCGCGGACCGGCATTACGTGGTCGAGCGCGGGCGCGTGGTCGAGACGGTGAGCAAGGATGAGCTTTCGGCAAAAACCGGGATGCTGGACCGGTATCTGGGCGTCTGAGGGGCGGGTTTTCAGGGTATTCTTGTCGGGGATTTTTACGAGGAGGAAATGCAATGAAATTCAATTCGAAAATGATGCGGGCGCTGGTCGCCGCGGCGCTGTGCGCCTCGGGCGCGGCCCGCGCCCAGGTGTCGGACGACGTCGTCAAGATCGGCGTGCTGACCGACCTTTCCAACATCTACTCCGACGTGGCGGGCCCGGGTTCGGTCCTCGCCGCGAAGATGGCGGTCGAGGACTTCTCCAGGGACGGCACCGTTCTCGGCAAGAAGATCGAGATCATCTCGGCCGACCACCAGAACAAGGCCGACATCTCCGCCAACATCGCGCGCGAGTGGTTCGACAAGGACAAGGTCGACGCCATCGTCGACCTGGTGTCGACCAACACCGCGCTCGCGGCGATGGAAGTCGCCGAGCAGAAGAACAAGATCACGCTCGTATCGGGCGCCGCATCGCTGCCGATCACCAACGAGAAATGCACCGCCGGCACGGTGCACTGGGTCTACGATACCTATGCGCTGTCGGTCGGCACCGCCCAGTCGCTGGTGAAGCAGGGCAAGAAGACCTGGTTCTTCCTCACGGCGGACTACGCCTTCGGCGCGGCGCTCGAGCGCGACGCTTCGGCGGTGGTCGTCGCCAACGGCGGCACGGTGGTCGGCTCGGTCAAGGCCCCGTTTCCGAACAGCGATTTCTCCTCCTTCCTGCTCAAGGCGCAAGCCTCCAAGGCGGAGGTGATCGCACTCGCCAACGCCGGCGCCGACACCATCAACTCGGTGAAGCAGGCCGCGGAGTTCGGCATCATGGGCAGCAAGCAGTCGGTCGTGCCGCTGCTGATTTTCATTTCCGACATCCACAGCCTCGGCCTGAAAACCACCCAGGGCATGTACGTGACCGAAGGCTTCTATTGGGATTTCAACGACAAGACGCGCGCCTGGTCGAAGCGCTTTTTCGAGCGCCACAAGCGCATGCCGACGATGGTGCATGCCGGGGTCTATTCCTCGGTGCTGAATTACCTTAAGGCAGTGCAGGCGGTGAAGACTGACGACACGGCCAAGGTGATGGCGCGGCTGAAGAGCGAGAACATCGACGACGGCCTGTTCAAGGGCAAGATCCTGCCCAACGGCAAGTTCAAGCACGACATGCTGCAGATGCAGATCAAATCGCCCGCTGAATCCAAGACACCGTGGGATTACTACAAGAACGTCACTGTGATCCCGGCGGACGTCGCCACCCAGCCGATCGAGAAGTCGGTCTGCAAACTTCTGAAGAAGTAGCCCGGCGCTGATGCTAGAGGCCGGCCGGGTGCCCCCGGCCGGGCCGCGCGCGCAAGGATAGCCAAGATGTTCGAATGGCTGGGCATCACCCCGCAGGCGCTGCTTGCGCAGCTGCTGGTCGGCGTGATCAACGGCTCGTTCTACGCCGTCCTGAGCCTGGGCCTGGCGATCATTTTCGGCCTGCTCAACATCATCAACTTCACGCACGGCTCGCAGTACATGTTGGGCGCCTTCGTCGCCTGGCTGGGTTTGACGCGCCTGGGCCCCTGGCTGGGCCACGACGACTGGGCGGTCAACTACTGGGCCGCGCTGGTGCTCACGCCTCTCGTAGTGGGCGCCTTCGGCATGCTGATCGAGCGTACCATGCTCAGGCGCCTGTATCACCTCGATCACCTCTATGGACTGCTGCTCACGTTCGGATTGGCGCTGGTCATCGAGGGAATGTTCCGCCAGTGGTTCGGCATTTCCGGCGAGAGCTACGACGTTCCGGAGGCGCTGTCCGGGGCGATCCGGCTGGAGGATCTCGACATCATCCTGCCGAAGTACCGCATCTGGGTGGTCG
>DATHHS010000089.1:0-4582 GCA_035317085.1 Burkholderiales bacterium | reverse complement strand
GATCGACGGACCGGTCAGGAGTTGTTCCGCGGTCCGCCGGTCCAAACGCGCGCGCAGCTCGTCCCAGAAGCGCTGATCGGGCCACTGGTCCACGTCCTCCGCAAGCGAGCACTGGACGTAATAGCGGCTGCGCGTGTGCGAGCGCATGGTGCAGAGCGCGAAACCGCGTTCGTGGTTCACATAGATCAGCTCTTCGGAAACGGGACGCGTCTCCGACAGCACACCCACCCAGCCGAAGGGATACACGCGCTCGTAGTTCCGGATCGCCGACGAGGGGACGCTCCTTCGGCAAATACCGTGAAAGCCGTCGCATCCTGCGATGAAATCGCAGCTGATTTCGTGTTCGCTCCCGTCCTTGCAATAGCGCACGCTGGGCCGGTCCGTGTCGAATCCGTGGACGCTCACCTCGTCAGCCCCGTAGACCGTCTTCGCGCCGGCCGAAGCGCGCGCGTCCATGAGATCCTTCGTCACTTCGGTCTGTCCGTAGACCACGACCTTCTTGCCGCCGGTCAGACCGGACAGATCGACACGGCGGCGCACACCGCCGAACAGAATGTCGAATCCCGAGTGGACCAGGCCCTCAGCGTGCAGCCGCGCGCCGACTTTGGCGCGATCGAGCATCTCGACCGTGCCCTGCTCCAGGAGGCCGGCGCGGACGCGGCTCAGCACATAGTCCGCGCTGCGGTGCTCGAGGATGACGGTGTCGATTCCGGCGAGGTGCAGCAATTGCCCGAGCAACAGTCCGGACGGTCCCGAGCCGACGATGGCTACCTGTACGCGCATGGTGTTCGCCTTATTTCAAACAGATTTGTGGAGCTCGGTCGAAGAAGACAGCAGCGTCTCGATTTCTCCCGCCCTCTTTGCATCCAGCGTGCCTTTGGCGATCGCGAGCGGCAGGGTGCGCAGGCTGAGAATCCGATACAACTCGAACGAATCGGGCGAGGATTTGGCGAGCGCTTCGATGTGCCTGCGGATCGTGCCGATGTCGCCGCGCGCGACCGCGCTGCCGAGACCACCCGCCGCACCCAGACGCTCGACGTTATCCACCGTACCCCGCAACAGCGGGAGAAGCGCCGCGAGCGCATCGGCCTCCGATATACCGAGCTTTTTCCACAGGGCGATGGTCTCCTGCACCAGCGCTATGACGAAGGCGCCGGAGAAATTGGCCGCGGCGTGATAGAGCGCGCGCCCGCCCTGGGGCAGGCGCAGCGGTTTTGCGCCGAGCGCGCGCGCCAGCCTTTCCAGTTTTCGCACCAGCAAGTCGGGGCCGGCGAGCGCGATCGCACTGCCGCGCAGCGTGTCGGAGGAATCTCCGCGTTCGCCGAACATGTGCAGCGGATGAAAGCCGCCGGCAAGCGCGCCGTCGGCGGCAACTTTTTTCAGCGCGTCGAGTTCCACGGCACCACTGCAATGTACGCAGGCTGAGCCCGCGCGCCACCGGAGGTTGGCGGCGAGGGTCTCGATCGCATCGTCGGGCACGGCAAGAAAAACAATATCGGCACGGTCGGCAACTTCCTGCGGCACATACGCTCGCGCGCCGCGAATGCGCTTCGCCAGCTTTTGCGCGGAAGCGATTTTCCGGCTCGCGATGGCGACCACGTCCATGCCTGCGCGAGCGAAGCCCGTCGCGAGCCCCGTGCCTGCGCGGCCTGCGCCGATAAAGCCGAGTGTGAGTTTTTTCACGGGCATTTGTTACGAATTGTACGAGAGTGCGGCGCCTGTCGCCCGTGGACGACAATGGCAAATCATTTGGGACACCGGGTCAACGCCGGCGGCACGCTCGCGTTTATCGATTACATGTCCGCACCAATGGACATTACCATTCAACTCTTAGCGAGGTTCCAAATGAAAAAGCTGATCGCAGTCCTGATGGTCGCAGCCTTCGCCGGCACGGCCGTTCCCTCTTTTGCGCAAACCCCGGCGACACCGGCCGCGCCTTCCGCTGCCCCGGCAACTCCGGCCGCGACCACGAAAGCGAAGCAGGGCAAGAAGCACAGCAAGAAGCAGAACAAGACCAAGACCGACACGAAGAACTAGATCGGCACCGGCCCTCGCGGGCCGCGAAGAACCCAAAAAGGCGGGACCTCCCGCCTTTTTGTTTTTGTAGCACAGCCTGCGCCTCCCGCCTGCTTCCCAGACGGAAGGGATACAATCGCGGGCCTGATCGCGGCGGCGCACGCTTGAATTCCCGAGCTCCGACCCCATTTTTCCGCTAACTTCTTTCTCGCTGGGATTGAAACCATGAAACGCATCGTTCTCTTTCTCGCCACCAATTTTGCCGTGGTGCTGCTGCTGTGGACCATCGCGAGCGTGCTCGGGGTCGACCAGTTTCTCACGCAGAACGGCCTCAATCTGCAAGCGCTGCTCTGGCTTTCGCTGCTGATGGGTTTTGGCGGCTCATTCATATCGCTGCTTATTTCCAAGCAAATAGCGCTGTGGTCCACGGGCGCGCACGTCATAAAGTCGCCTGAAGGCGCGCACGAGCAATGGCTCGTGGCCACGGTAAAGCGCCTGGCCGACAAGGCGAACATCGGCATGCCGGAGGTCGCGGTATACGAAGGCGCGCCGAACGCTTTCGCCACGGGCGCGTTCAAGAATTCGGCGCTGGTCGCGGTCTCAAGCGGCCTCCTGGAATCGATGAACCGGGAAGAAATCGAAGCGGTGCTCGGCCACGAGATCACCCACGTTTCCAACGGCGACATGGTGACCCTCACGCTCATCCAGGGCGTGCTCAATACCTTCGTGTTTTTCCTGTCGCGCGTCGTGGGCTTCATCGTGGACAAGACCGTGTTCCGCACCGAGCGCGGCATCGGGCCGGGTTACTACATCACGGTGATAGTGAGTCAGATCGTGTTCGGGATTCTCGCTTCCGTGATCGTCATGTGGTTCTCGCGCCAGCGCGAATTTCGTGCCGACGCCGGCTCGGCGCGGTTGCTCGGCACGCCGCAGCCTATGGTCCAGGCGCTGACGCGCCTGGGCAGCCTGCAGCCGGGCGCACTGCCGCAATCGATGGCCGCGTCGGGTGTCAACGGCGCGCCGGGATGGGCGGCGCTCTTCTCCAGCCATCCGCCGATCGAAGAGCGTATCGCCGCTCTGCAAGGTCACGCGTAACTTCCTGGTCGTCCAGCGCGCGGCGTGCGCAGGACGCACGCCGTTCTCCGCGTCCCCGCGGCGACCCGTTACATTGGGTTTTTCTCCGTGACCGTATAGAAGTCGTGCAGTTCGCCCTGGGTAATGGGACTGCGTACCCGGCTGAGCGAAAACACGACGTAGGACTTTTCGGACGCCGTCACCGCCGCCTCGCGTCCCACCACCTCGACCGCGGCGAGATCGAGCCGGCTTGCCGACGCCGCGATCGCCACCTTCCCCTGGATGCGCCCCCCGGTCATCACGATGGTGGAGTCGTACGCGGAGAGTCCCGTCTCATCGCCGACTATGTCGCTGTCGTCCAGGGTGACGGTGGAATCGAGAATGTGAAGCTCCCGTACCCGCGCGTTGCGGATCTGGGCATTCCGGCAACCGTCGAGGATCAACCTGTCGTACTCGCCCTCGAATACCCGATTGCGCTCGTTCCGGCAGGTTCCTTCGCCGCGTTTCGCTAAGGGAGCGGCGACGATCGCCGGCGCGGGCGGCAAGCCCCGCTCCAGAAACGGCTCGAGCACGGCGCGAAAGCGCTCGGGCGCTTCCAGCATCAGCTCGTGCCCGGCGCGCTCGATCACCGCGAGCCGCGCGCGCGGCAGCTTCAGCGCGAGCACCTTGCCGGTGCGAAGCGGCGCAAGCGTGTCCTGCGCGCCCCAGACGATCAGGGTCTCGGCGCGGATTTTGGGCAAATCCCGGCGTAGATCCTCGCTCGCCACCGCGAGGCCGGCGATCTTCGTAGGGTCGCCGCCGAGCAGTCTCTGGCGCAGTTGGGCGCTCGAGAGGATGATTTGCGGGTCGAGGTGCAGCTGTTGCAGCGGCGCGAGGAGCTTGCGGGCGAGGCTGATAAGCCACTCTGCCGGATCGGCGGCAGGCGGTACGAATTCCATACCGAAGTGCGCGAGAAACTGGTTCGTCGTAGAGGAACTATGCAGTACGCCCGGCGCATCGACGACCACGAGCTTGAGCACGTCGTCCGGGTAAGTCGCCGCGTAGCGCAGGCACACCACCGCGCCCATGGAATGTCCCAGCAGCACGAAAGGCCCGTGCAGGAAACGGCCGGCAACGTGCTTGAGGACACGCGCGTAGTTGGCCGGAGAGTAGAGGACATTCGCCTTGTCGGACTGCCCGAATCCGGGCAGATCCACCGCGACGACGTGAAAAGACCGCTTCAGCCAGGCGATGTGATCGCGGAAATCGCGCGCGGCCTCCGGCCCGATGCCGTGCACCAGCATGATCTCGCGCGCATTGCCGCGGCCTGCCTCGTAGACCACCATCTGCCCGCCGAACACGGGCTCGTCGATGCGCCGGGCTTCCGTCCCCGGGACGCCCGTTTCCTGAGCGCCAACCTCTGCCGCCCCGGTTGCGTCCGCCGCCGAAAAGAAAAACGCAGCGACGAGGCAACAACACCACGGTTTCCGTCGCTGCCCTAGAACATCCACCG
>DATHHS010000088.1:0-2388 GCA_035317085.1 Burkholderiales bacterium | reverse complement strand
ACCAACATCAGGCATCTGCAACTGCGACACCGGCCGAGCGCGACCCGCTCGGCCTTGGCCAACTGCTCACGAAGCATCATTAGCTCCTCGAGCTCGACATGCGTGTTCGGATAGCAGGCCCGATAGGCTTCATAAGTTTCGCATAGGCGCTCTCCGTACTCGAGCGAAATAAAAGTGGCGGGGAGCGAGGCCAACTCTTGTTCCAGCGCCGGCAGCTCGAACGCCACGCACAGCGCCTCGAGCGCCGCGCCTTCGCTGCGCAGGACTGGCTCTTTCAAGAACATGTCGACCGAGCTCGGTGTCGGGCCGCGGCGGCGCGTTCGACTGGGGACGCCCAGGCGATGGCGCAATGTTTCCAATTGATTGCGCGTGAGCCCGGTGAGGCGACTGATAATCGTCGTGCGCACGCCGTGCGAGAGCAGGCGACGGCCGAGCGCGACGCGCCGGTTCTCCCGCTGCAGAGCCGAATCGTCCATGGCATAAGCACCCATGACATCACCCTCGCTTCGTGAGTTTAGGTTGGCGCCGGCTTAAATTCTCGCGGTCGATGTTTCACTGCAAATACCGCGAAACCCCACAACTCAAGCCAAGCGGCTCGATGGAAGATTCTTTCCCGTTTTTCAGGGAGACGAATCGACCATGCGAAAGAAGCAGAAAATTCTGCGGCCGACGATCGAGCCGCAGCGTTGGCCGGCAGAGAGTGCCTTGGCTACTGTGCGCCAGTTGAATGCGCGTTGCGTCGCGCTCTTGGCGGAACAGCCCCACGCCGATGCGGTGCTCTCGGCGTTGTGGGGGAAAGTGGACTCGCGCGTATGCGAGCGGGCGGGGCGCTGCCCGGTCCTCCTCATTGACTTGAATTTTCAGCGCCCCGAGTGGTGGCAACGCGCAAGCCAGAGGAGGGCCGATCCGCTGCTCCCGGAAGTCGCGCACACGGCGCAGGCCGAGCGCGCCGCATTGCTCATCCGCGAGATCTTGATGGATGCCTTGACGATCGGTCGAACGACGCCGCGCGCGCTCAATATGATCTTTGGAATGGCCGCGCCTGTCACGGCCACCCTCGTCCAGATGGGGCCCGCTGAAATAGATCGCATCGCCCTCGAGGAGGCTCGACACCTGAAAGGGCGTTGGCTGGAAAGCCGCAGCTTTTGGAAAGGTCTGCTTGAGGCAGCCATTGGTACGGATGATCAAGCGCTCGCGAATGTCCATCTCCACTGTCTCCAGCTCCTTGGAAGTGAGCTCGTGCTGACTTTAAATTGACCGGCGGTGGTACTCCGACATAGTTAAGTAACTTCAATCAACATGCATTCGGCGTGAGGCTGACGAGCCGCACCGAGCCTAAGTGCTCTCTCTCTCTCTCAACAATACGCTGCAAGCAAACCAGGCTCGGGCTTCGATCTTAGGGGATCGCTCTTGGTACGCGCCCGTTATCCATTGTCCACTGACCAGCCCATGGCAAAATTCACAGGTCAAATACACCCAGCGGAAATGTGCAAGTCCGTAAACGGTAAGACGCACGACGCGACATTTTCCGCACGTTTCCGGCAAAAGCTCCAGAAACATTCGGGTCTTTTTCGCCTATGGCGCGCTTTCTTGGAATCGCGCGATCTCGTGAAGGTCACCCATGATTGAGGCCGTGGTTGGCCAACGTCCGGCGCCTTGCCCTCGCAGATGGATCACTTCCCCGGACTCGAGCTCGATCTCCAAACGATTCTCAGGTCCCGTCGCTTGGCTTAAAAAACTGCCCGGTTCAGGCACCTCAGGTTGAACGGATGCCGCGATGCCCTGCGAGGTTCGCCGCGCCCGAGCAATGAGCTTGTAGCCCGAGGCGTTGGCTCGGATTGTGTCGATTCCCCGCCGCGGGATGTGCTCAGGGATCAAGACCTCGCCAAATGCCGCCTCAATCATCAGCGCCAGTTTATCGGCGGAATCCAAGCCGGACAGATCACGCGCGACATTCGCCTCTGCGAAGCCACTCTTTTGCGCCATCAAGATCGCATCTTGGCACGTTACGCCACTTGCCAAAGCGTCCAACACGACGCCCGACGTACCATTGATAATGGCGCGTATTTCTCGGACCGGCGATTCAAGGCCTGTGAGCGTCTCTATCGCCGGCAGCGCCCCGCCGACGGCTGCCGAATACCACAGCCGTCGGCCAGGTCCACGCGCGTAACTAACGAGGTCCATACCGTGCGCTGCGACCACGGCTTTGTTCGCCGTGACGACAAACTTGCCGGCGCTCAATGCCGCGACAATGAGCGGATACGCGAGAACTGTGCCGCCGAAGCACACGATCACCACATCAACCAGAGGATCTAGAACTGCCTCTGGATCAGTGGTCAAGCACTCGACTTCCGCGTATCGTTCCAGTTCGCGTACCACGACGTGCCG
>DATHHS010000087.1:0-10290 GCA_035317085.1 Burkholderiales bacterium | reverse complement strand
GGATGAAAGCAATGTCGATACGTTCCGCAGGAGAAATTTTCTGCGGCACGAGGTGCTCCCGCTCCTCGAGAGTCAATTTCCCTCCGCCCGCGCGACGATCGCGCGCGCCGCGGACCATCTGAACGAGGCGCGGGAACTGCTCGACGAGTTGGCGCGAAGCGACTTCGAAGGCGCCGGAGGCACCTCCGGTGTCGAACTCCGGAATCTGCACCTGCTCGGCCGGGCGCGTGCCAAGAACCTCGTGCGCTACTGGTGCGAAACGCAAGGCGTCGAGCCGCTCTCGGCGGCACGCACCGCGGAACTGATGCGCCAGCTCTGGGAGTCCCGGGCCGATGCCCGCATGGCCCTCGCGGTTCCGGGTTGGAAATTTCTCCGCTACCGGGACAAGCTTTATCTGCTGCGTGCCGGGGAGCTACTCGATAAAAACGTGTGCGAAACCTGGGACGGCGAAAACGCCTTGCCCTTGCTCGAGTTCGGCGGGGTGCTGAAATTCAAGCCCGAAGAGGGGCGGGGTTTGAGTCTCGCCAGAATGCGCGCCGCGCCGGTGACGGTGCGCTTGCGGCGAGGCGGAGAGCGCCTACGACCGGATATCCGCAGGCCGCGGCGTACGCTGAAGAATCTTTTTCAGGAGCGGGGCGTTCCACCCTGGCGCCGCGACCGTCTTCCCCTTCTGTTCTGCGGCGAGGAGCTCGTTTCGGTCCCGGGTATTGGAGATGCATGCGAATTTCGGGCGGAGCCGGGCGAGGCGGGCCTCATCGTGACGTGGGAACCGTTCGAGTAGCCAGCGGAGGCGCGGAGCGGGCCGCTTGCGCGGCCAGATGCGGAAAGCCGGCCCGAATCAGCGTGCCGCGCCCACCCGCCGGCACGCTCAGCTCGACCTTCCCGCCGTGCCGCCGGGCGATCTCCGAAACGATGGACAGGCCCAGCCCGCACCCCTCGCCGCCGGTCGCGGCGATGCGGTAGAAGCGCTCGAAAACCTTCTCGCGCTCGCCTTCGGGGATTCCCGGTCCGTTGTCCTCGACCTCGATCACCGATTCGTCGTTGCGCATCCCCGTGCGCACCGTGACGCTGCCGCCCGCCTGCGTATAGGCCAGCGCATTGTCGAGGAGGTTCGCGGCCAACTCGCGCAACAGGAGCGGCTCGCCCGCGGTCCAGGCATCCTCGAGCTCGAAGCCGAGATCGATATTCTTGTTCAGCGAGCGCTGCACCCAATCGCGCACATCTCGTCCGACGATTTCGTGCAGGTTGACGGGCTGCCCGCCGGCCGCCTCCCCGGGTTCGGCCCGCGCCAGGGTCAGCAGCTGGTTGACCAGGTGGCTCGTGCGTTCGGTTTCCCGCGCGATCATGTCCAGAAGCGACTTCAGCTCCGAAGTCGAAGGCTGGCGGCGCGCCAGTTCCGCGTGAGTCTTGAGTCCCGCCAGGGGCGTGCGCAACTGGTGAGCGGCATTGGCGATGAAACGCTGCTGAGATTCGATCGCCGCGTTCAGCCGGAACAGCAGCTTGTTGAGCGCGCCGACGAGCGAACGGACTTCCTGCGGCTTGTCCTGCTCGGACACCGGACGCAAGTCTCGCGGAGAACGCGCTGCGATCTCGCCGCGCAGGCGGTCCAGGGGCCTGAGACCCTGGCCGATGCCGAGCCAGAACAGGGCCACCGCAACAAAGGCGATCAGGAGCTGAGGTACCGTGGAGGCGACCAGGAGCTCCAGCACCAGTTTGTCGCGTTTGACCAGCGTCTCCGCAACCTGGACGATCGCTATTCCGGGGTCGGCCTGTACCGCCCGGGCGGCCACGCGCATGCGCTCGCCTTCGAGTCTCGCGTCATAGAAAGTGTGTTCCTCGGGAGCCAGCCGCTCCGGCGGCGCAGGCAACCGGGGCGTTCCGGCAATCAACTCGCCGCCGGGTCCCAATACCTGGTAGAAGACGCGGTCCTCGGTGTCGATACGCAACGCTTCGATCGCAATCGAGGGCAGGTCGAGCTCGAGCTGGGTGCCGTTGCGGTGAAGGTGGCTGGCGATGGCAAGCACGGGATCGAGAAGGGCACTGTCGTAAGCCTTGGTGGCCGCGTTCAATGCGATGCGGTAGGACACAAAGCTTCCCGCCGTGACCAGCAACAGCAAGGGGCCGATCAGCCAGTAGGTGAGATGCCTGCGAAGGCTAGCCTGCATCCGGATCCTGGACCATGTAACCAAATCCCCGCACCGTGCGAATCCTGATCCCGGCATCGTGCAGCTTGGAGCGAAGGCGCGAGATATACACTTCAATGGCGTTGTGGGTCAGCGAATCGTCCCAGCTGCACATCGCCTGCAGCATGTGTTCCTTGCTCACCACCTGTCCGACCCGCATGAGCAGATATTCGAGCACCGCCCACTCGCGCGGGGTCAGGTCGAGCAGTTCCGACCCGATGCTCGCGCGCCGCGCCACCGTGTCGACGGTGAGCTTGCCGAAGCGCAACTGAGGGGTCTTGACGGCCTGACTGCGCCGTATGAGCGCGCGCACGCGCGCTTCCAGTTCGGGAAGCGAAAACGGCTTGGCAACGTAGTCGTCGGCGCCCAGATCGAGGCCGCGTACGCGGTCCACCTCGGCGTCATGTGCCGTGAGAATCAGGATGCTGCCCGAGTGGCTGTCGCGGCGCAGCTGGCGCAATACTTCGAAACCGTCTATGCCTGGAAGGCTGACGTCGAGCACGACGAGGTCGTAGTGTTCCTCGGCGCAGGCTCTGAGCGCGAGCTCGCCCGATTCCGCGTGGTCTACGGCATAGCCGGACTGTCGCAGCGTGCGGATCAGTCCGTCAGCCAGCGCATTGTCGTCCTCGACGATCAGAACTCGCATGACAAGGTGTTGACCCGGTTGAGACTTCAGGATAGCACGCACGCAGGCCCGACAAACTTCTGGGGATGGTACTTCTGGTGATGGTGAGTCTGCGAACTCGGAACACTCGAACGGGCTTGGGGGGAAAAAAGTGCGTGGGAGCGCCAGGCGCCCCCACGCCACAGAGGAGGAAAGAGACTACGACTGCAAATGTACGCGGCCAGCCTTGCAAGAACCTGATGCTAAACTTACAGAACACTGACTGATGGAAAGCTCCCCTTTCCCGTTTGTCGAAGTTGCTTTCGCGCCAGCACCTTCAAGTCATTGGAAAGGGGCCTTCCTTTTGGAGCCCACACTCGATCAAAAGCCTGATAAAATAAAACGTTAGGCGAGTTTCTTGTGCTGCTTCCAAAATTCCAACCGGAGATATTGAATGGCCGTAGAGAGAACCTTGTCCATCGTCAAACCGGACGCGGTGGCGAAAAACGCAATCGGGCAGATCTACTCGAGGTTCGAGCAGACCGGCTTGAGGATCGTGGCGGCGCGAATGCTGCATCTGTCCCAGAGGCAGGCCGAAGGTTTCTACGCCATACATCGCGAGCGTCCGTTTTTTCGCGATCTGGTGAAATTCATGGTTTCCGGTCCGATCATGATTCAGGTGCTCGAAGGTGAAGACGCCATCGCGAAAAATCGCGAGCTGATGGGCGCAACCGATCCGAAAAAGGCGAAGAAGGGCACAATCCGTGCGGATTTTGCCGAGAGCATCGATGCCAACGCCGTACACGGGTCCGACGGGCCGGAAACTGCCCGCACCGAGATCGCCTACTTTTTCCCCGCGTCCGAGATTTTTTCCAGATAAATGAGCATCAACCTTCTCGATCTCGACGGCGAAGGGCTCGCGTCCTTCGTCGCGGATCTGAGCGAGAAGCCCTTCCGCGCGCGCCAGTTGAAGCGCTGGGTACACCGTCTGGGGGAATCGGATTTCGCGCGGATGAGCGACATTGCGAAACCGCTCCGCGAGAAGCTCGCACGGACTGCGTGCATCGTGCCGCCGCGAATCGCAAGCGACAGCACGGCCGCCGACGGCACGCGAAAGTGGCTGCTCGACGTCGGCAAGGACAACGCGGTGGAAGCCGTGTTCATTCCCGAGGCGAGGCGCGGCACTTTGTGCATCTCCACCCAGGCCGGCTGCACGCTCGCCTGCCAGTTCTGCTCCACCGGCCGGCAGGGATTCAACCGGAATCTCTCGGCGGCCGAAATCATCGGCCAGCTGTGGCTCGCCAACCGCGAGCTCGGGGCGGCCCCCGGCGGCGAGCGCGTCATCAGCAACGTCGTGCTGATGGGAATGGGTGAGCCGCTGCTCAACTTCGACAACACCGTCTCGGCGCTAAAGCTGATGACCGACGACGATGCTTACGGCCTCTCCCGGCGCCGCGTGACGCTGTCCACTTCCGGCATCGTGCCGATGATCGACCGCTTGTCCGAGGAATGCCCGGTGGCGCTTGCGGTATCGCTGCACGCGCCCAACGACGCTTTGCGCGACAAGCTCATGCCGATCAATCGCCAATATCCGCTCGCCGAACTGCTGGCGGCCTGTCGGCGGTACCTCGCACGGGCGCCGCGCCCCTTCGTCACCTTCGAATACGTCATGCTCGAGGGTGTCAACGACGGCGAGGAGCACGCGCGCCAGCTCGTAGAGCTCGCTTCGCGGGTACCGTGCAAGATCAACCTGATTCCGTTCAATCCTTTCCCGGACTCGGGGTTCGAGCGCTCGCCGCGCCCGGTCATCGAGCGGTTCAGCAAAGCGCTGAACGCAAGCGGGGTGGTCACGACCACGCGCAAGACCCGCGGGGATGACATCGACGCGGCATGCGGACAGCTGGCCGGAAAGATCCATGACCGCACCCGGAAGGTGATTCGTCTGGAAGGGATGAGATCTTGAAGCTGTTGCGCGCTATGACGATGCTTGCCGGTGCCGCGGCGCTTCTGGGCTGCGCATCGGGGCCGCTCTCGGGCGATTTGCCGGGTGCGACCGATAGCGGAGCGATCATCGGCGAGGTGGCCAGCGCTCACGAGAGAGCGCGTATCCACACCGAGTTGGCGGGTTCGTACTACCAGAGGGGCAACCTGGGCGTGGCTCTCTCGGAGGCACGCATCGCGATTGGGGCGGATTCGGGCTACGCTCCCGCCTACAACGTACTGGCCCTGGTCTACGGCGACTTGCGCGAGAAAGACCAAGCTGAGGAGGCGTTCCAACGTTCCCTGAGCCTGAACCCCAACGACCCGGACGCCAATCACAATTACGCCTGGTTCCTGTGCGAGAACAAGCGCGAAGACGAGTCGATCCGCTATTTCATGATGGCGGTACGCCACCCGCTCTACGCCACGCCGCAAAAGTCCTATGTCATGGCGGCCGTCTGCGCGATGCGCAGGAACAACGAAAAAGACGCCTACGACTATCTCGAACGCGCCCTGCGGCTGGATGCGAACTACTATCCGGCGCTGATCAACTTCGCGCAGCTCAAGTACCGGCGCGGGGAGCTCGACTCGGCGCGCGTTCTGGTGGGTCGTTACAACAAGATCGCCGAACCCACTGCGGAATCCCTGTGGCTTGCGCTGCGCATCGAACGCAAACTGGGAGACGCTTCCGCCGTGACCAGCTATGGCAGCCAGCTTCGCAGGCGCTTTCCCGGATCGAAGGAATACCAGGACATGCAAAAAGGGCGGTTCGAATGAGCGAGCCGGTCGAACACGGCGCGCCTTCAGCCAGGGAAAGCCCGGGCCGGATGCTCGCGCAACTGCGCGACGAGCGCAAGCTTTCGATCGCCGACGTCGCGCAACGCCTCAAATACGGTGCGCGTCAGATCGAAGCGCTCGAAGCCGACGAGTTCGACAAGCTGCCCGGCGCAACGTTCGTTCGCGGCATGGTGCGCGGCTATGCCAAGCTCCTCGATACGGATCCCGAGCCGGTGCTGAGCGCGCTCGAGCAGCGATACGTGCCGGGAGAGGTTTCCCTCGATCTGCGCGCCAAACGGATTCCGTTTCCCGAAGGCGGGAAGCGCGGTACGCGTGTCTATCTTGTTCTTTCCCTGCTCGCGCTTGTGGTCGTGGCAGGCGTCCTCTATGAGTGGCGCGTGGGCATTCCCTGGGCGAGACTTTCGTCGGATACGCCGTCGCCGCAAAAGCAGGCGCAGGACCCTCCTGCGATGATCCCTGCGGCGCCGCCGGCCGAGACAAAACGGGTCGAGACAAGAGTCGCCGAAACAAGACCGCCTGAAACAAGAACTGCTGAAACCAGAGGCGAGACAAGAGCCGCTGAAGCCAGAGCTGCCGAAACCAGAGCTGCCGGGGCGGTTCCGGGCACGGAACCTGCCACTGCGCCGCCCGATCGGGCTTCCGCCGGGGAGGGACGGCTCAGGCTCGAGTTCGACGGCGAGTCGTGGGTTGAAATCAGAGAGCAGGACGGCAAGACGCTGATGTCGCAATTGAATCCGGCCGGGAGCCGCAGGGTCGTCGTTGGGCGGCCTCCATTGATCCTGGTCATCGGCAACGCGGCCTCGGTACGCGTCACCTACAACGACAAGCCGGTCGATCTGACCCCCTACATCCAGATCGAAGTCGCGCGCCTCACCTTGGAGTAGGCGGATTCATGACGAATATCCCGAGGAACGGGACGCGGCAGGTCCGAGTCGGACAGGTGTTGATCGGGGGAGGCGCACCGATCCTGGTGCAGTCGATGACGAATACCGATACCGCCGACGCCCAGGGCACGGCGACCCAGGTGGTCGAGCTTGCGCGGGCCGGCTCGGAAATCGTGCGTGTCACGGTCAACACGAGCGAGGCGGCGGCGCAGGTGCCCCGTATTCGTGAGCGGCTCGACGCCATGGGTTGCGACGTGCCCCTGGTGGGCGATTTCCATTTCAACGGCCACAAGCTGCTCGCCGAACATCCCGATTGCGCACAAGTTCTTGCGAAGTACCGCATCAACCCGGGCAATGTCGGCCGGGGCACCAGGCGCGACGAACAATTTGCGACGATGATCGAGATCGCCTGCCGCTACGGGAAGCCGGTACGCATCGGCGTCAATTGGGGCAGCCTCGACCAGGAGTTGCTCGCGCGGCTGATGGATGAGAACGCAAAGGCGGCCGAGCCGCTCGATTCCGACGCGGTAACGCGGGAGGCGCTAGTCGTCTCGGCGCTCGAATCGGCAGCGCGCGCGGAAGCCCTGGGACTCCCCCGGGATCGTATCGTCCTCTCGTGCAAGGTGAGCGGCGTGCAGGACCTGATCGCGGTCTACCGCGAGTTGTCACGCCGTTGCGACTATCCCTTGCACCTCGGTCTGACCGAGGCGGGCATGGGAACGAAAGGCATCGTGGCCTCCACCGCCGCGATCGGGGTCCTGCTCCAGGAGGGCATCGGCGACACGATACGCATCTCGCTCACGCCCGAACCCGGCGGGGACCGTACGCGCGAGGTCGTGGTCGCCCAGGAAATACTCCAGACCATGGGCTTGCGCTCGTTCGCGCCGATGGTGATCGCCTGCCCGGGCTGTGGCCGTACCACCAGCACTTATTTCCAGGAGCTGGCCGAGAGTATTCAGCGCTTTCTTCGTGAAGAGATGCCACGGTGGCGCGAGCGCTATCCGGGAGTCGAGGACATGCATGTGGCGGTCATGGGCTGCGTCGTCAACGGGCCGGGCGAGAGCAAGCACGCCAACATTGGCATCAGCCTCCCAGGGTCCGGCGAGCGTCCGGTTGCGCCCGTCTACGTGGACGGCGAAAAGACCGTGACGCTCAAGGGTGAACGCATCGCAGAAGAGTTCCAGATGCTGGTCGAGGAATACGTTCGCACGACTTACGGCGAAGGCGGGCGTCTGCGCCGCGATGCGCCGGAAAAGAAAAGAACCATTCCGATCAAAGCCGCGGTGTAAGTCGCGCGGACGAATTCGATATATGAGCGAGCCGATCCGCGCAGTCCGCGGAATGAACGACATCCTGCCGGAGGAGGCCGAACGCTGGGAGGGGCTCGAAGAGCTGCTGCGCGATTGGTTGCGCAGCTACGGCTACCGCAACCTGCGTACCCCCGTCCTCGAGCACACGGCACTGTTTCGCCGCGCGATCGGCGAAGCCACCGACATCGTCGAGAAGGAGATGTACAGTTTTGTCGACGAGCTGAACCAGGAGTCGCTCACTTTGCGCCCCGAGGCCACCGCTTCGGTCGCGCGTGCGGCGGTCGAGCACAGCCTGCTCTACGGCGGCACGCAGCGTCTTTACTACATCGGTCCGATGTACCGCCACGAAAGGCCGCAAAAGGGCCGCTACCGGCAGTTCCATCAGGTCGGCGCCGAGGCGCTCGGCTTTCCGGGACCGGACATCGACGCCGAGCTGCTGCTCATGTGCGCGCGGCTGTGGGACGATCTCGACCTGTCCGGCGTCCGGCTGCAGCTCAACTGCCTGGGCTCGGCGCCGGAGCGCGCGGCCTACCGTGAGTCGCTGGTGGCCTATCTTCAGTCCTGCGAAAGCGATCTCGACGAAGACTCGCGCCGGCGGCTTCGGTCCAACCCCTTGCGCGTTCTCGACAGCAAAAACCCGGCAATGCAAACGCTCATCGCCGGAGCCCCGCGCCTGCTCGATACGCTGGGCGAGGAATCGCTCAAGCATTTCGAGGGCGTGCAGGGCATTCTCAAGGACGCCGGACGCCAGTACGAAATCAACCCGCGCCTGGTGCGCGGACTCGACTACTATAACCTCACCGTTTTCGAATGGGTCACCGACCGGCTCGGCGCTCAAGGCACGGTGTGCGCCGGCGGGCGCTACGACGGCCTGATCGAGCAGATCGGGGGCAAGCCCGCTCCGGCCTGCGGCTGGGCGATGGGCATCGAGCGATTGCTTGCGCTTGTCGCGGATTCGGAAGAGCGCGTCTGCCCGGACGTCTACCTCGTGAACCAGGGCGAACAGGCGACGCGTTCGGCATTTCGCGTTGCGGAAGCCCTGCGTGAGGCGGGTTTCAGCGTGACGCAGCACTGTGGAGGAGGCAGCTTCAAATCGCAGATGAAAAAAGCAGACGCGAGCGGCGCACCGGTCGCGGTGATCTTCGGCGACGACGAAGCTCGCGCGGGCGAAGCGAGCGTCAAGGCTCTGCGCGAGGAACGCGAGCAGTTCCGCGTTCCTCTGGAAGGCCTGCCGGAGGCGATTTCGGACCTGCTTTTCGGCACGGGTGACGACAAGAGGGCGGAGCCGGAATCCCTGTCGTGACTCCGCCTGAAGGAAGCCAGCGAGGGCGCTTGCCCTCGCATCAATGAGGACATCAATGAGCACATACGATCTGGAAGAGCAGGAACGACTCGCCGCCCTGAAGGGCTGGTGGCAGGAGAAGGGCGGGTCCGTATTGCTCGGAGCCAGCCTGGTGCTCGCCGTATTCGGGGCGTGGAACGGTTGGAATTGGTACCAGCGCTCGCAGGCGGCGCAGGCCGCCGTGCTGTACGACACGCTGCAGAAATCGGCGCGGGCCAACGACCTCAAAGCCATCCGGGAGACCGCGGGTGCGATTCTCGAGAACTTCCCGCGCACGGCTTACGCGCCGCTTGCGGCCCTGGTGTCCGCAAAGGTACTGTTTCAGGCGGGGGATCTGAAGACGGCGCGCGCCCAACTGCAATGGGTGATCGAGAACGCGAAGAGCGACGAGATACGCTCGATCGCCACGCTGCGTCTGGCCAATGTGCTGCTCGACGACCATGAGGCCGATGCAGCGCTGAAGGTTCTGGAAGTCAAACCCCATCCGGGATTCGAAGCACTCTACCAATCGCAGCGCGGGGATATCCTGGCCGCGCAGAACAAGCGCTCCGAAGCGCGCGCAGCCTACAAAGCGGCGCTCGAAAAGGCCGAACCGGGAGCTCAACGCGAGACGCTGCGCTTCAAACTCGAAGCTCTCGGGGGCGATTGATGCGGCGAATGCTCCTCGCCGGCGTGATCCTGCTCGTCGGTTGTTCCAGCGCGCCCGCGCCGAAGATGGCCGAGCTGTCGGAGCTCCCCTCGAACATACCCGTGCGAACCCTGTGGCAGGTAAGCGTGGGCGAAGCCGGGGATGCAATATTTTTTCCTGCAGTGGCAGCCGGCGGCGTGTATGCCGCGGCACAGGACGGGACTGTCGCGCGGTTCGAGTCTGCGACCGGGCGGGAATCGTGGCGCGTCAACGTGGGCCACGCGCTTTCCGGCGGAGTGGGCTCCGACGGCGCGCTGGTGGCGGTCGGAACGCTCGAAGGCGAAGTGGTTGCGCTCGATGCGGGAACGGGGAAAGTGCTGTGGCTTGCGCGCGTTTCGAGCGAAATCCTGTCGGCCCCGACGGTGACCGGCGATCTTGTGATCGTCCGCAGCGCCGACAGCCGCCTGTTCGCGCTCGACGCCAAGGACGGCAAGCGGCGCTGGCTTTACCAGCGATCGAGTCCGCCGCTGTCGGTGCGCGCGCCCGTGGGCATGGTCGCCG
>DATHHS010000086.1:0-5703 GCA_035317085.1 Burkholderiales bacterium | reverse complement strand
TGACGCGCACGCCGTGATCGGCGAAGTGATGCCCGGCCTGCTCGAAGTTCTCGGAGGACTGCAGCAAGGCCTTGGAGGGGATGCAGCCGACGTTGGTGCACGCGCCCCCCAGCGCGGGCTTGCCGTCGGCGCCCCGCCATTCGTCCACGCAGGCGGTCTTCAGGCCGAGTTGCGCGGCGCGGATCGCGGCAACGTATCCGCCCGGCCCGCCACCGATCACGACAAGGTCAAAGGATTGGGGCATTCACGCCTTACAGATCGAGCAGCAGCCGCGCCGGGTCTTCCAGCGCCTCCTTGATCTCCACCAGCGACAGCACCGCCTCGCGGCCGTCGACGATGCGGTGATCGTACGAGAGCGCGAGGTAGTTGATCGGCCGGATCACGACCTGTCCGTTCTCGGCGACCGGCCGGTCGCGGGTCGCGTGCACGCCCAGGATCGCCGACTGCGGCGGGTTGATGATGGGGGTGGAGAGCATCGAGCCGAACACCCCGCCGTTCGAGATCGAGAAGGTGCCGCCGGTCAGCTCTTCGATGGTGAGCTTGCCGTCCTGCGCGCGCTTGCCGAAGTCGGCGATTTTCTTTTCGACTTCGGCGAAGCTCAGCTGGTCCGCGTCGCGCAGGATAGGCACCACCAGCCCTCGCGGACTGCCGACGGCCACGCCGATGTCGAAGTAGCCGTGGTAGACGATGTCGTTGCCGTCGATCGAGGCGTTGACCAGGGGAAATTTCTTGAGCGCGTGCACCGAGGCCTTTACGAAGAACGACATGAAGCCCAGGCGCACGCCGTGCTCCTTTTCGAAGCGCTCCTGGTACTTCTTCCTCAGGTCCATCACCGGCTGCATGTTCACTTCGTTGAATGTGGTGAGGATCGCGGCTGACGATTGGGATTGCACCAGGCGCTCGGCGATGCGCGCCCGCAAGCGACTCATCGCCACGCGCTGCTCGGGGCGGTTCCCGAGAATCTGGTCGACGCTGACCGGAGCCGGCGGCTGAGGCAGGGACGGCTTTGCCGCGGCGGGTGCCTCCGGCGCGGGCGGGCTCTTTGCTCCGAGCACATCGCCCTTGGTGACCCGTCCGCCGCGGCCGCTGCCCGCAATCGCCGCGGTGTCCACGCCTTTTTCCTCGGCGATCTTTCTCGCCGAAGGCATGGCAGGACTCGCACTCGCTACCGGCTTTGTCGTCGGAGCGGGCGTGACCGGCTGGATGACCGCCTTCGCGGGAACGGCGGCTGATGCTGATGCCGCCGCCTTCCCTTCGCTGTCTATGGTCGCAATGACTTCACCGGCCTTGACGGTAGTGCCGTCGCCTTTGATGATTTTCGTAAGCACGCCATCGGCAGGGGCCGGCAACTCCAGCACCACCTTGTCGGTCTCGATGTCGATGAGGTTCTCATCGCGTTTGACCGCTTCCCCGACTTTCTTGTGCCAGGCCAGCAAGGTCGCTTCCGCTACCGATTCGGAAAGTTGCGGCACCTTGATTTCGATAAGCATGCTCTTCCTGTTATTTTGATTGCAGCGATGACTTTTCCGGTGCTCTGCCCGTGCCTTGAACCGGCCGAACGAGATTGTCGGTCACCGGCCGGAACGCCGCGTCGACCAGTTCCTTCTGCTGCTCGTTGTGCAGGGACGCGTAGCCCACCGCGGGAGAGGCCGAGGACTGGCGCATCGCGTGGGCGAGAATCTGTTCCTCGCGCATGTGGCGCAGGAGGTAGCGCTGGATCCAGTACCACGCCCCCTGATTCGCCGGCTCCTCCTGGCACCAGACCACTTCCGACGCATTCCGGTACAGACTGATCTGCTCCTGGAATTCGTCGTGCGGGAAGGGATAGAGCTGGGCGATGCGCACGATGGCCACGTCCTTGACGCCGCGCTCCTTGCGCCCCGCCATCAGATCGAAAAACACCTTGCCGCTGCACACGATCACGCGCCTGACGTTTTCCGGCTTGATGTCCGCGTCCCAATCGCCGTTGACCGGCTTGAACTTGCTCTCGGCGAATTCCGCGAGAGGCGACACCGACTCCTTGTGGCGCAGCAGGCTCTTGGGCGTGAAGATGACGAGCGGCTTGCGGAAGGGCCGGATCATCTGCCGGCGCAGGAGGAAGAACATCTGTACCGGGGTCGCCGGCACGCACACCTGCAAATTGTTGTCGGCGCACAGCTGCAGATAGCGTTCCAGGCGCGCCGAGGAGTGCTCGGGTCCCTGTCCCTCGTAGCCGTGCGGCAGCATCATCACCAGGCCGCACACGCGTCCCCATTTGACCTCGCCCGCGGCGATGAACTGGTCGATCACCACCTGGGCGCCGTTGGCAAAATCTCCGAACTGCGCTTCCCACACCACCAGCTCGTTCGGCTCGGAGGTGGAATAACCGTACTCGAAGCCGAGCACCGCTTCCTCGGAGAGCACCGAGTCGATGATGACGAAATCGCCCTGGTTGGGGGCGATATTGCTCAAGGGGGCGTAGCTGCCGGAGTCCCATTTCTCGCGGTTCTGGTCGTGCAGCACCGCGTGGCGATGGAAGAAGGTGCCGCGGCCGCTGTCCTGCCCCGAAATGCGCACCGCGAATCCGTCCTTGAGAAGCGAGGCGTAGGCGAGATTTTCCGCCATGCCCCAGTCGACCGGCATCTTCCCCTGCCCCATCAGGCGGCGGTCGGCGATGATTTTCTCGACACGCGGGTGCAGCTTGAAGTTCGAAGGGATGCTGGTCAGCTTCTCGGCGAGCGCCTGCAGCTCCGCGAGCGGCAGCGTGGTGTCGTCGTTCTCGTTCCACTTGGTGTTCCTGTAGCGCGCCCAGTCCACCGCGAACGGCGGCTTGAAATTCGAGAGGATGGTCTTGTTGGTGTGAGTGCCGCCATCCAGCGCCTGGCGGAAGCTCGCGACCATCTTGTCGGCATCCTCGGCACCGATCACGCCCTGCGCGAGGAGCTTGTCGGCGTAGAGCTTGCGGGTGCCCGGGTGTTGATTGATGATCTTGTACATCAGGGGTTGCGTGACCAGCGGCTCGTCCTGCTCGTTGTGGCCGAGCTTGCGGAAGCACACGATGTCCACCACCACGTCCTTCTTGAACTGGCTGCGGTAGTCCAGGGCGATCTCGATCGCCATCACGCAGGCTTCCGGGTCGTCGCCGTTCACGTGGAAGATCGGCGCCTCGACCATCTTCATGACGTCGGTGCAGTACAGGGTCGAGCGGCTGTCGCGGGGATCGGACGTCGTGAAGCCGATCTGATTGTTGAGGACGATATGCACGGTGCCGCCCGTGCCGTAGCCGCGCGTGTTCGACAGGTTCAGCGTTTCCATCACCACGCCCTGGCCCGCGACCGCCGCGTCGCCGTGGATCAGCACCGGCAGCACCTGCTCGCCCTTGCGGTCCTTGCGGCGGTGCTGGCGCGCGCGCACCGAGCCTTCGACGACAGGGTTCACGATCTCGAGGTGCGACGGGTTGAAGGCGAGCGTGAGGTGCATCGGCCCGCCGGGCGTGTTGATGTCGGAGGAAAATCCCTGGTGGTACTTGACGTCCCCGGCGAGCAGCGCGTCGTCGTGCTTGCCCTCGAACTCGGAGAACAAGTCCTTGGGCATCTTGCCCAGGATGTTGACCAGCACGTTGAGCCGTCCGCGGTGCGCCATGCCGATCACCAGTTCCTGCACTCCGGCTTCGCCGGCGCGCTGCAGAAGGTTGTCGAGCACCGGGATCATGGTGTCGCCGCCCTCGAGCGAGAAGCGCTTCTGCCCGACGTAGCGGGTGTGAAGAAACCGCTCGAGGCCTTCGGCGGCGGTCAGCCTTTCCAGGATATGCCGCTTGTAGTCCGGAGAGTAGCTCGGCTTGGAGCGGATCGGCTCCAGGCGCTCCTGGATCCAGCGCTTCTCCACGCGGCTGGAGATGTACATGTATTCGACGCCGATCGTGCCGCAGTAGGTTTCCTGCAAGGCCTTGATGATCTCGCGCAGGCTCGCCTGCTCGGGGCCGACGAACGATCCGGTGTTGAACACCGTGTCCATATCGGCATCGGTCAGGTCGTAATAGGCGGGCTCCATCTCGGCGATGCGCGGACTCTCCTGGCGCTTGAGCGGGTCGATGTCGGCAAGCAGCATCCCGCGGAAGCGGTACTCCGCGATCAACAGCAGCACCGAGACCTGCTTGCGGTCGAACCCCGCCACGGCCGATGCTGGGCGGGCCGCCCCCGCTTTCGCGCGCTGGGCGAACGACTCGACGATGGGAGCGTGAGCCACGTCGCGCGCGCCGCTTCCTCCGTTCGGACCTGCGGGCATCAGCTGCAGCTTGTCGAAATACTCGCGCCACTGCTCCGGGACCGATTGCGGCTTGTCGAGGTAGGCCTCGTACAGCTCCTCGATGAAAGGCGCGTTGGCGCCGAAGAGGTAGGAATTGGAAAGAAATTCCGTCATGACGCTCATGTCAGACCTCCGGATGCTGCATCTGGAGTCCCTGGTTTCTGGTGCCGGCTCAACGCTTGTCGATCGGCACGAACTCCCGGCGCACGGCGCCGTGGTAGAGCTGGCGCGGCCGGCCGATCTTGTACTCGGGATCGGAGATCATTTCCTGCCACTGCGCGATCCAGCCGACCGTGCGCGCGAGCGAAAAGATGCAGGTGAACATCGACACCGGAATGTTCAGGGCGCGCTGCACGATGCCCGAATAGAAATCGACATTCGGGTAGAGCTTGCGTTCGACGAAATACTCGTCCTCGAGGGCGATCTTCTCCAGCGCGATGGCGAGCTTGAAAATGCGATCGTCGTGCAGTCCGAGCTCTTCCAGCACCTCGTGACAGGTCTCGCGCATCAGCTTCGCGCGCGGATCGTAGTTCTTGTAGACGCGGTGCCCGAAACCCATCAGGCGCACGCCCGAGTTCTTGTCCTTCGCTCTCTTGATGAATTCGCCGACCTTGGACACGTCGCCGATCTCCTCCAGCATCTGCAGCGCGGCCTCGTTGGCGCCGCCGTGCGCCGGTCCCCACAGGCAGGCGATCCCCGCGGCGATGCAGGCGAACGGGTTCGCGCCCGAAGAGCCCGCCAGCCGCACGGTCGATGTGGAGGCGTTCTGCTCGTGGTCGGCATGCAGGATGAAAATCCGGTCGAGCGCGCGCACCAGCACCGGGTTGATCTTGTAGTCCTCGGCGGGAACCGCGAACATCATGCGCATGAAGTTGGCGGTGTAGGAGAGGTCGTTCTTCGGATACATGAACGGCTGGCCGACGGAATATTTGTATGCCATCGCCACGATCGTCGGCAGCTTGGCGACCAGCCGGAACGCGGAGATCTCGCGGTGTTGCGGATTGGTGATATCGAGCGAGTCGTGGTAGAAGGCCGACAGCGCGCCCACCACTCCGACCATCACCGCCATCGGGTGCGAATCGCGGCGGAACCCGCTGAACAGGCGTGCGAGCTGCTCGTGGATCATGGTGTGATGCGTCACCAGATCGACGAATACATCCTTCTGCTTCCTGTCGGGCAGCTCGCCGTTCAGCAGCAGGTAGCAGACTTCGAGGAAATCGCAGTGAGTCGCGAGCTGCTCGATCGGATAACCGCGATAAAGCAGTACGCCGGCGTCGCCGTCGATGAAGGTGACCGCGCTGCGCACGGCGGCGGTCGACATGAAGCCCGGATCGAACGTGAAGTAGCCGAGCTCCTTGTTGAGCTTGCCGATATCGAAAGCCGGATCGCCGAGCGTGCCGGTGACAACCGGCAATGTGG
>DATHHS010000085.1:0-9111 GCA_035317085.1 Burkholderiales bacterium | reverse complement strand
GGTGCTGCTCGCGGACCGCATCGAGCAGGCGGCCCAGGCCTGCAAGCGCAGTTCGACGCTGTGCGCGGTGCTGTTCGTCGATCTCGACCGGTTCAAGATCGTGAACGATTCTCTCGGCCATTTCGTCGGCGACGAGCTGCTCCAGGCCGTGGCCGAAAGGCTTCGCTCGGCTGTGCGCCAAGAGGACACCGTCTCGCGGCTCGGAGGCGACGAATTCGTGATCCTGCTGCGCTACGTGGCGCACGCCGACGACGCGGGTCGGGTGGCGCAGAAAATCATCGAAGTCGTGAGCCAGCCGATTCGCTCGCACGGTCATGAGATGCACGTGACCTGCAGCGTCGGCATCAGCATTTACCCGCAACACGGCGAGACCGCCGAGGCGTTGATCATGAACGCCGACGTCGCCATGTATCACGTGAAAAAATCCTGCCGCAACGATTTCGAGTTCTTCACCCCCGAGATGAAGACGTTTTTCCCGAAGCGGGTGGCGCTCGAGAACGAGTTGCGCAAGGCCCTGGAGCGTGAGCAATTCGTGCTGCATTACCAGCCGCAGATCGACGTGATGAGCGGCGAGCTGACCGGGATGGAGGCACTGCTGCGCTGGCATCACCCCGAGTTGGGCCTGGTCATGCCGGCGGAATTCATACCGCTCGCGGAGGAGACCGGGCTCATCGTTCCGCTCGGGCGATGGGTGCTGCGCGAGGCGTGCTTGCAAAACAAGGCGTGGCAGAATCAGGGACTGCAGAGCCTGAGAGTCGCGGTGAATATTTCCGGTATGCAATTCCAGCAGAAGGACCTGGTCGATTCCATCGCGCGGGCGTTGGACGAAAGCGGCCTGGACCCGCGATGCCTCGAGCTGGAGATCACCGAGAGCGTGATCATGCAGAACGCGCCGGAAGCCACCATCATGCTCGAGAAGTTGAGCCAGATGGGCGTGGACATCTCGATCGACGATTTCGGAACCGGCTACTCCAGCTTGAGCTACCTCAAGCGTTTCAGCATCGACAGGCTGAAAATCGATCAATCCTTCATCCGCAACGTGTCCAGCGACCAGGACGATGCTGCGATCGTGAAGGCGATCATCGCTCTCGCGCACAGCCTGCGCCTGCGCGTCGTGGCCGAAGGAGTGGAACACGCGGAGCAACTACAGTTCCTGCGCTCGCTCGGAAACGACGAGTATCAGGGGTACTTCCACAGCAAGCCGCTCCCCGCGGCGGAGTTCGAGCGTTATCTCAGGACCGCGGACGGCGACAGGACGATGTTGCCCGGGGCGCATCAGCCCGGGATTGAAAACCCGGGTGACAGGAAAATCAATCCGCGCGTTGTCGCGTTGCCTGCGGCTGAAGCCTTGTAGTCTGCGTCAACTCCCCTTTACCGCCTTGTAAGCCGCGTCGACGTTCGTCGGGAACCGTTCCTTGGCCGCCCAGTGGTCGTATTCGGGCATGCGCAGATCCTTCTTGATCTGATCCAGCGATTTGCCTTCCTTCACCATTTTTCCGACACGGTCCAGGAGCAGCGCGTAGTACTGTTCCGTGTCCTCGAAAATCTTCACCGTGCCTGGAATGCCGTGCCCCGGAATCACGTGCTCCGGATTCAGCCCTTTCATCATTTTCGCGGCAGCCAGGATATCGGGAATGCTGACGATGGGACGAAGATTGTTGAACTGGTTGACGACGATGCCGGCCGCCGAGAAAAGCACGCGTTCTTTGGGCAGCCAGACGGCGGTGTCCGCTTCGCTGTGGACGCCTTTCAGATACATCAACTCGAAAGTCCGCTCTCCCACCTTGAGCGTCATCTTCTGGTGGTACTCGATGTCCGGTGGGATGAAGCGATAGCCTTCGAGCGCGGCACGCATCTCCGGGGACACAGCCGCCAGTTTCTGGATCCGCGCCGGGTCTTCGCGTTCGCGACCTTTCATCGATTCGGTGGCGCCTTCGGCGGCAATGATGACGGCGGGAGGAGAAAAGACGAAATGCCCCGTCGTATGGTCCGGGTGGGGCTCCGTATCGATGAGAAAGCGGACCGGCAGCGGGGTGAGCTTCCTGACGGCCTCGCGGATCGCTCGAGAATCCGTCGGATTGTGTCCGCTGTCGACGAGCACCACCCCTTCCTGAGTGAGGATGATGCCGCAGTTGGAATTGAAATTTTTGCCTACGTAGACATAGATCCCTTCCTTGAGCTTCCTGATCTGCGGATCGAGATCCTGTGCTGCAGCGAAGCCCATAAACAGAAACCAGGCAAGAATTGTCAACGTTCCCGTCGCTTTGAATTTCATAATGCCTCCATGAGCCGGTCAATCTGGGGGAACCTACTGGGAAACGCCGGCAGCTGTCAACAAATCGTAGCGTTGTCACAGGTCAATCGAAAGCACTATTCTAGTTTGTTGCTTTTCGCCCAAGGGCATTCATGAACACGAACCGAATTCCCTCAGCCCGACGCAGGCGCGACATGGTCGAGCGCGAAGACGTACGCATCGAGGTGATCGCCGAAGGCGAGGGGCCTCTGGTGGTGATCCTGCCTTCGCGCGGCCGCGATTCGGAGGATTACGACGAAGTCGCGGCGGGAATAGCCGAAGCCGGATATCGCGTCCTGCGCCCGCAGCCGCGCGGCACCTGCCGCAGCAGCGGGCCGATGGCGGGCGTGACGCTCCACGATTTCGCCCGCGACGTGGCGGCGGTGATAGCACACGCGGGCGGCGGCCCGGCGGTCATCGCGGGGCACGCCTTCGGCAACTGGGTCGCGCGCATGACTGCGGCCGATCATCCCGAGCTCGTCCGCGGCGTGGCGATCCTCGCCGCCGCGTCGAAGACCTATCCCGGTTTTGCAGGAGCAAAGGACTTGTCCGACGCGGTGAAGAAGGCGGGCGACCCTTCGCTTGCGGATGCCGAGCGCCTGGAATATCTGCGCGCGGCGTTTTTCGCGCCGGGCCACAACGCGGGCGTGTGGCTGAAAGGCTGGTATCCGGAAGTGAACGAAAGTCAGTTTGCCGCCGGCCGGGCGACGCGGCAGGAAGAATGGTGGGGAGCGGGAAAGGCGCCTTTGCTCGATCTCCAGGCGGCGCTCGATCCCTTCAAGCCGCGCGAGTCGGCGAACGAGTTGAGGGACGAGCTCGGCGAGCGCGTCACCATCGTCGTGGTTCCGGATGCGAGCCATGCGCTCATTCCCGAGCAGCCGGCCGCAGTCGCGGCCGCGATCGTCGCGTGGATGCGAAAGCTTCCAAAGTAGCGGAGCCGACCGCGCCGCGATCTTTGCTTGTTACGATTTGTAAAGGTTCGGTCTTCCCGGCGCTTCCGTTTACACTGCGCTTTGACCGGCGAACGGTTTTGACTTGCGGAGCACTCAACTGAAGAGCACGTCTGCAGTTCGCGTTCTTGGCATTGCTTGCCTCGTGCTTACCGTCCAGGTCGAAGCACAGGAAACCGCCTGGCGCGTGAGCGTAGGCGGTGGACTGGTCAGCGCGCCCAAATTTCCGGGCGCGGACAGCCAGACGATCCTCGCCTTACCGTTCGTGGCGGCGAGTTACGGCCGCTTTTTCATCGGCGCGGATCCGGGCGCGGCGAGCATTGGCGGTGTGGGCGTCAATCTTTATCGGGATTCGCACTGGCGTCTTGCCGCCGCACTCTCCGCTGGTCTTGCGAGGAGAAAGGAGTCCGACGATGCGCGGCTGCAAGGCCTGGGGGATGTCGACCGCACCGTCTCGGCCGGCGTGGGCGCGGCCTACACGCAAGACTGGTTCACGCTGCGTACGAGCGTGCTCACCGATATCCTCAACCGGGGACAGGGCACGCTGGTGCGTTTCGACGCGCTCGGACGTTACCGGCTCGATGAGCAATGGACCTTGTTTGCCGGTCCCGGACTCACCTGGGCCAACGACCGCTACACGCAGACATTCTTCGGCATCACTGCCGATCAAAGCGCGGCCTCCGCTGCTGCCTCCGCCCCGGCTGCGGGACTGCCGCAATTCCAGACGCACGCCGGCCTGAACAGCGTGCGCTTCGCCCTCGGCGCGGGCTATCGGATCGATAGCCACTGGGGCGCGGGCGTGTTCGGCTCGATCTCCAGGCTGCAGGGAGACGCGGCTGCCAGTCCTATCACCGAAGACAAGTCGCAGTACTTCGTCGGTGCCGTCGTGTCCTATCGTTTCGGCAACGCTTCCGGCTTCCGGGATTCCGGCGGGTTCGTGTACGGCGGTCAGTAAGCGCCGGCGCTTGCCTGAACGCGCTCATCGGCGCAAGATCTGTCGTCGCGATCCAGGCCCTGATCCAAAAGGAGGAATCATCATGAGTAGCGTCAAGATACATCCGGCGGTCGACGGCGGACTGAAACCCGCATCAAAGACCTTTGCAGGCGGGACGCTCTATTGCAACTGCTCGCAGAACAAGGTCGAGATATCGATCAAGGGGCAGTGCGCGCACAATCACGTATGCGGCTGCACCAAGTGCTGGAAACCGAAAGGGGCGCTGTTCTCGCAGGTCGCCGTCGTGGGGCGCGACAACCTGAGCGTCAAGGCGAACGCGACCAAGCTCGCGGTCGTGGATGCCAAGGCAACCATCCAGCGGCATGCCTGCAAGGAGTGTGGCGTCCACATGTACGGCCGGATCGAGAACAAGGGCCATCCGCTGTACGGATTCGATTTCATTCACACCGAGCGCTCGAAAGAAACGGGCTGGGCGCCGCCCGAATTCGCGGCGTTTGTTTCCTCGATCATCGAGGCGGGCGCCAGCCCCGCCAACATGGGTGCGGTGAGGGGAAGGTTGAAGGAACTGAAGCTCGAGCCCTACGACTGCCTGTCCCCGCCGCTGATGGATTTCATCGCGACTCAGATCGCCAAGGCCTCCGGCGCGCTGCGCGCCTGAGCGGCCCGAGACCCAAGTCGACGCGTATTTCGGCAATGCGGCGCCCCGGGATTCCGGGGCGTTTTCATTTCCCTCTGGGGGTCGCTGCCTCGGGGGATAGCTGCGCTTTCCTCTGCTCCTCGCGCTTGCTCGCTGCTTCCTCGGGCGAATGCCGTTCCTTCTTTTGCTCCTCGCGCTTGCGAGCACTCTTTTCCGAGGGAATTGAAATCTTCGGCGCCCACTCCAGCCACTCCTTCGCAGGCTGATCGTAAAGGGGGAATTCCTCCGCGTTCCTTGCCTGCCTGGATTTCGGATCGGGCTGAGTGGCGAACACGATCCCCCCTCCCACCAGGGACTTCAGCGATTCCACGTTGATTTCCAGGCCGCTGAACAAGCCGAACTTCACGTCCGCTCCGCTTGCATTCCAGAATTTCGAGCTGCTGCGCACCAGTTTCACGTACCGCGGTTTGATCTGCACGAAGATTTCCGCCACGGTCGCATCGGAGCTGAGTTGGACGGCCCTTACCCCGCCCACCTCGATGCCTCGATAGTAGACAGGCGAAGTGGGCTTCAAGGATCCGAGACGATTGGTGTGCAGAACGATCTCCAGCCCGCCGGGATCCAACGCCGCTTGCGCGGCTTCCAGTCCGACAAAATCCGATCTGGGCTCGCCGGTACCCGGCAATACCTGAATGTACGCGCCGGTAATGACTGTTCCCAGGTTGGAGATGTCCTGAAGTTCCGTTCCGAGACGCGCGATCCAGAACACCGATCCTTCCCGGGCGACCGAGGCGGCCGAGCGCTGCAGGCGCGCTTCGACCACCACTTCGCGCAGATCCTCGCTCAACTTCACCGACTTCACCTCGCCGATCCGTACGCCGTTATACTGAATCAGCGTTCGACCGGCCTTGAGACCGCTGCCGTCCTTGAACCGGATCGTGATCTTCGGACCGAACTCCCGGACCTGGTCGTAGACCAGATACCCTGCCACCAGCGCGGCAATCAGGGGGACGATCCACATGACCGGAAAGCTCCACCGGTGTTTCTTCACTTTCGCCCGCGGCAGTTTGTCGACTCCGTTGTCGGCGGCTTCAGAATTCTTCTGGGAGTCGGTCATGATTTTTTCTCCGATTTTTCCCAGATCAGGGTCGGGTCAAAACTGGCCGAAGCCAGAATGGTGAAGACCACCATTCCCGTGAACGCGATGAGCCCGCGGCCCGGCAGCACCGTGGCAATGCTTCCCAGCTTTACCAGGGCCACGAGTATTGCAAGGAGGAATACGTCGAGCATTGCCCAGGGACCGATCACGTCGATGATCTTGAAAATCCAGGTGCGTTCCCGTTGCCAGTATGCGGATCTGAATTTTGTCGAAACGACCAGAAAGAAAAGCCCGAGCAGTTTGAGGATCGGGACCAGGATGCTGGCGAGAAAGACGATCGTCGCTATCGGCCACTGATCGTCCTCAAACAGTTTCACGCACCCGTCCCAAACGGTGCTTTCCGAATACGCTCCGTAGAAATCCATGAGCAGAATCGGATAGATGTTGGCCGGCACAAAAAGAATCAATGCAGCGAGCGAGAACCCGGCCGTGCGTCCAAGGCTGTCGACCGGATGCCTGCCGACGACCGATCCGCAGCGGCAACACTCGGCCGCAGCGCCCGGTTGCAGCGCCTCGATGCGCTGCAGGAGACCGCAGGTTTTGCAGGTGATGATGGATTCCACTTGTGCAAGGCTCCAGTGAGATTCAACGATTGGGGAAATTATCCACGGAGCCCCGAGCCGCTCTCTGTACGCCAGCGTACATAAGGCCCCGCATCTACAGATTGCGCGCGTGGAACCGAAGGTGATCTTCGATGAAGCTCGCGATGAAAAAGTAGCTGTGGTCGTAACCCTCTTGGAGGCGGAGATCCAGGGGCACGCCGGCCCGCCTGCAAACTTCTTTCAACAACTGGGGTTTCAACTGGCTCTCCAGAAACTGGTCCTTCGTGCCCTGGTCGACCCGCGGAGCAGGTCCTTTCCATCCGCGGCTCTCGACCAGCGCGCACGCGTCGTAGTCCCGCCACAGGGCGCCATCGGCGCCGAGATATCCGGTCAACGCTTTTTCTCCCCAGGAGCAGCGCATCGGTGAGCAGATCGGGGCAAAAGCCGACACCGATTTGTATGTCTCCGGATGCTTGAGCGCGATGGTCAGCGCACCGTGCCCGCCCATGGAATGGCCGAAGATACCGGTGCGCGCGGGATCGACCGGAAACCCGGATTCGACCAGCGCGGGCAATTCCTTGGCGACGTAGGAATACATCCGGTAGCCGCGCGACCAGGGCGCCTCGGTCGCGTCCACGTAGAATCCGGCGCCCAGACCGAAATCGTAGTTGTCGGCCTCGCCGGGAATCTTCAATCCGCGCGGGCTGGTATCCGGCGTGACGATAGCGAGACCCAGCTCCGCGGCGACGCGTTGCGCGCCCGCCTTGACGATGAAGTTCTCTTCCGTGCAGGTGAGGCCCGACAGCCAGTAGAGTACGGGCACCGCGTGCGCTTCCGCCTGCGGCGGAAGAAACATGCCGAAGCGCATGACGCAGGCGGTCTCGCGCGACTCGTGGCTGTAGACGCCCTGGACGCCGCCGAAGCATTGATTGCGGGAAACGGTCGTGATCGCCATCTTCGAGCGGCAGCGGGCTGCGCGCGCCTGGAGATCAGTAAACCACCACCGAGCGTATGGATTTGCCCTCGTGCATCAGGTCGAAACCTTTATTGATGTCGGCGAGCTTCAGCTTGTGCGTGATGAGATCGTCAATGTTGATCTTGCCCTCCATATACCAATCGACGATTTTCGGCACGTCGCGCCGGCCCTTGGCGCCGCCGAAGGCGGTGCCTTTCCACACGCGGCCGGTGACGAGCTGGAACGGTCGCGTCTTGATCTCCTGGCCCGCGCCTGCGACGCCGATGATCACCGACACGCCCCAGCCCTTGTGGCAGCACTCCAGCGCCTGGCGCATCACGTCGACGTTGCCGATGCATTCGAAGCTGTAGTCGGCGCCACCTTTGGTCAGGTTCACCAGATGCGCGACGAGGTCGTTGCCGGCTTCCTTCGGGTTGACGAAATGCGTCATGCCGAACTTCTCGGCGAGCGCCTTGCGCGCCGGATTGGTGTCCACGCCGACGATCATGTTGGCGCCGGCCATACGCGCGCCCTGCACCACGTTGAGCCCGATGCCGCCCAGGCCGAACACCACGACGTTCGCGCCCGGCTCGACCTTGGCGGTGTTGATCACCGCGCCGATGCCGGTGGTCACGCCGCAGCCGATGTAGCACACCTTGTCGAAGGGCGCGTCCTCGCGGATCTTCGCCAGCGCGATCTCGGGCACCACGGTGTAGTTGGCGAAAGTCGAAGTGCCCATGTAGTGGAAGAGGTTCTTGCCCGCGAGCGAGAAGCGGCTGCTGCCGTCGGGCATCAGGCCTTTGCCTTGCGTGATGCGTATCGCCTGGCACAGGTTGGTCTTGCCGGAGAGGCAGTATTCGCATTGCCGGCATTCGGGGGTGTAGAGCGGAATGACGTGATCGCCTTTTTTCACGCTGGTGACGCCCGGGCCGACGTCGACCACCACGCCCGCGCCCTCGTGGCCGAGAATCGCCGGGAACAGGCCTTCGGGGTCCGCGCCCGAGCGCGTGAATTCGTCGGTATGGCAGATGCCGGTCGCCTTGATCTCGACCAGCACCTCGCCGGCCCTGGGTCCCTGCAGCTGCACGGTTTCTATGGTCAGTAGTGCGCCCGCTTTGTGGGCGACAGCCGCGCGGACATCCATGGTTCACTCCCTTGAGTTGAACGCGAATCGGACTATTGTATGCTTGCGCGCAATCGCTGGAAACGCGGAGGCAAAGGATGTCGCAGGGCACCTGGATCGATCATTTTCCCGGAAATTTCATGTGGTCGAACGCGACCCTCGTCTGCAAGGGCATGGCGCCCTACGGCGCGGTGGCGATCGGGGAGGTCGACCGCATCGCTGAGCGCCTCGCCGCGCGAGGCATGAGCGACGCCGACGCGTGGTGGCAGGAGTGGTGCGCGATGGCGGAGAAAAACGAGAAGCTCGCCGAGGCCGCCGCGGGCGAAGGCCGGGACTTCACCGCCGGGGACCATTACCTGCGCGCGGGCAACTATTACTACACCGGCGAGCGCTTCGTTCCTCCGGGCGAGAAAAAGCTGGAGATCTACAAGAAGGCGTTGCGTTGCTATCAAGAAGGCCTCAAGCGCCGGCACCGGAATATCGAGTTCGTCGAGGTG
>DATHHS010000084.1:0-3109 GCA_035317085.1 Burkholderiales bacterium | reverse complement strand
ATTCCCGAGCACTCGCGGAGAGCCGCTGACACGATTTGCTATCCATTTGTTGTTGCGGAAAGCAGTCGAGCGGGCATCCTCCCGTTGCGCCACTCTGAAGAAGAAGCGAGTGTCGCCACACGTGGTTCGGCATGGTACGGCAATGGCGTTGCTTCAGTCTGGCGTCGACATCGCCGTGATCGCGCTGTGGCTGGGACATGAGAGCATCGAGACTACAAATGTTTACGTACACGCGAATCTTGCCATGAAAGAGAAGGCACTCGCAAAGGTCGCTCCGATCGGGAGACGGTTCCGGCGATTCCGCGCGAACGATCACTTGCTGGCGTTCTTGGAATCGCTCTGACTACGAAGGGGGGCGCATTCGGATGCGCCCCCATTTTGCAAGCTGCCCACGTCGCCCAGTGACTAGCCGGTTCTGGCATTGCGAGTGCTATGGGGATGTTACGCCAACAATGAGCTGGCTTCGGTTTTCGAGCGGCCGACCATCCGCCCGCAATCTCGTCTCCCAATTCCCAGAATCTCGATTCTGGACACGTTTCGGATCGACGACCAACGAGCGGACTGTTCGTGTGCTGGCGCTTTCAAGGTTAACGCGTCTTACGATCCTGCGACCCCGGGCTTGGAGGGTGCGGTTCCCTGCAGGTCAGCAATCTCCAGGCCCGCTTTGCGCAGACCATCGAGTAGCTTCTCGACGAGTTCCGGCTCCCACCACTTCGCGCACTCGTCCCTCGCCGCTGTGGCGAAGTCGGGTCGCACGGCGAGCAGCGCTCTCTCGGCCTTGCGCGCCGCCTCCAGCTCTCCGAGTTGTCCGTTGATCGCGGCGAGCGCGAGGTTCGTACGCCAGAAGGCGGGCATGTTGACCTTTTGGGAGAATTCCAGCGCGCCGCGGTAGTCGCCCTTCCGGTAAGCATCGAACAAGGGCGGGAACCAGTACCAGCCGGGATGATGGGGATTGAGGTTCCGAGCCTGCTCCGACAACGCACAACCGCGCTCCCAGTCGCCGGCATAAGCCGTGAGCATCCCCAGATAGGCGAAAGTGAATCCGTCCATCGGGTTGAGTGTGATCGCGCGCTGTGCCGCGTTATGGAAGCCCTGCAACTCCCGCATGAAGAACAGGACCGACGCTAGGGCGTGATGGGCAAGGTGATTCGAGGGCGCAGTCTCGGTGGCACGCCGCGCGGCCGCCAGCGCGCGCTCAAGGGAATCAGGCCGGACGTTGAAGCCGTGGTTGTACTCTTCCCGGAAGAGGATCGCCAGCATGGCCCAGGCAGGAGCATAGCCCGGCGCTTGCTGAACCGCCCGCTCCAATCCGTCCCGCGCTGTGGCGTGGTCTTCGGCGCTGACCCGCTGCAGGTACGAGAAGCTCCGCAGTACAGCCTCGTACGGGCTCAGTTGACTGGGATCCTTTGTCCGAAGAGATTCGCCCATGCTGTGCGGCAGAACGCCCTGCGTGTCGGCGACCGTGGAGACGATTCGAGGGACGACCTCATCCTGCAGCTCGAAAACCCCTTCCGATTGGAAGGCGCGATCATAGGTCTCGGCCCAGAGATGTGCTCCTGAGACTGCGTCCACGAGTTGCACCGCAATGCGCAGCCTGGATCCAGCCTGGCGCAGGCTTCCTTCCATCACATAGCGCGCGCCGAGTTCCTTGCCGGCGGACCGGACGTCGACTGCACCGCGCGCATACCGCAACGCTGAACTGTGCGAGATCACCCTCAGGTAGGAAAAGCGCGACAGGCCTGTCACGATGTCCTCGGTCAGCCCGTCCGCGAGGGCCGTGAGGTCCGCGTTGGAGCCGGCGTACTTAAAGGGCAGCACGGCGACCCAAAAGCCCTCTTCGGTTCGTGTGGCGCCGGAGTCGGCCGCGGCCACACCACGGGAGGCCGAGACGGGCACAAGAGTGGGGCGGGATGCCACCTGCGCCAGATCGCGGAACTCGTTGCTGACATCGCGCGCCGTCTGCAACCGGTGCCTCGGATCCTTCTCCAAGCAGCGCCGGATGATCCGCGCCAGATCGCTCGGTAGATCGGGTCGCAAGTCTGTGACTGACGGTGGAGTATCCCGTAGAATCGCGGAGACCAACTCCGCTGAAGAAGTCCCATCGAACGGGCGCTGCCCCGTTGCCATCTCATGCAACACCACGCCTAGCGAGAAAATGTCCGTGCGATGATCGATCGGACGACCCGAAGTCTGTTCGGGCGACATGTAGGCCGGCGTCCCCATCACCACGCCAACTTGCGTGTGACCGGCCGACGTCAATGTGGCGTCGCTGGAGCTCTCAGCACGCACATCTTTCGCCAATCCAAAATCCAGTACCTTGACGCGACCGTCGTTGGTCACCATCACATTCGCCGGCTTCAGGTCACGATGTATGATGCCCTTCTCATGCGCCGCGGCCAGCGCCGCCGCCAGGGAGCCGGCAATCGCGATGATTTGATCGACGGGCAGACCGCTTTGGGAGATTAAACGGTCCAGAGGCAGCCCCTCTACGAGTTGCATCGTCAGGAAGTGAACACCATCGACGTCTTCCACCGAGTAGATCGTGACAATGTTCGGGTGGTCGATTTGGGCGAGGGCCTTCGCCTCGCGACGAAAGCGCGCGAGCCGCTCCGGATCCCGAGCCATTTCGGCAGGCAGTACCTTGAGTGCTATATCGCGGCCGAGCTTCGTGTCGGTGGCGCGATACACCTCGCCCATGCCGCCTGTCCCCAGCGGCGACTGGATTTCATAGGCTCCGAGTTTGGTGCCCGAGATCAGCGCCATAAGCCCGCAATTATAGTCTCCCCCGGGACGTCGCCCCTCCGTGCAGAGGCAGTCTCTGGGGCTGTGGGCAAAGAGAACAGTTGAAGGAATTTCCGATCAGAAATCAGCTTCTGGGAACTTGGGGGTGATTCCGGTCGAGCTACTTCAAGTCGGAAGTCATTGTTGTAAACAGGCGTGGGTGTTGAAAAACTCTTTTCGCGGGATTTCACGAACGAAATTCGCTCGCAAGTTATTGAATCTTCGTTTGCCGCAGGCGCTGAAATTCACACAAATTACTGCTTTGGTTCCTTTTTCAACAGCCACAGGCGATAGCGCTCACCACCTGGAGTGGCTGGGTTCGGATTCT
>DATHHS010000083.1:0-30230 GCA_035317085.1 Burkholderiales bacterium | reverse complement strand
ACGGTCTTGAAACGGTCAAGGTCGATGAACAGCACCGCGCACAGCGTCGAGTTGCGCTTGCAGGCCTGGACCGCCTGCTCGATGCGGTCCGCGAGCAACACCCGGTTGGGAAGCTTGGTCAGGGCGTCGTGAAGCACCATGCGCTGCAGCTCGGTATTCGCCTCCTGCAGCGACGCCGCCATCCTGGCGGTTTTCGACGCCATGCGCGCGTCCAGGAGCGACAACACCAGGGTCTCGCACAGGATCAGGAGCGTGACGATCGTTATCGTCGCCGCCATCCAGGAGTTGTCGACGGTCGAGCCGGTCGTGCAGACGGCGTCGGGTGCGAAGCCCGCCGCCGCCATGGCGGTGTAGTGCATGCCGACGATGGCCATGCCCATGATCACCGCGCTGCCGAGCCTGGCGTAAATGATTCGCGCCATGGAGCGCAGGGTGAAGGCGATCCACAGCGCCGCCAGGGAGGCAGCGATGGCGATTCCGACCGAGGCGGCAAAGAGAGCAGGGTCGTAACGGATGGGGGGAGAAACCTCCATCGCGGCCATGCCGGTGTAATGCATCGAGGAGATGCCCACGCCCATCAGCACGCCGGCGACCAGCAGGTTGCGCTTGCTGAGCGTGCTGCCCGTCACCATGAGGAGCGCGAAGCCGGACACCAGGATCGCGATCAGCATCGAGAGCAAAGTCACGGTCAGGTCATAGCCCATGGGAATCGGCAGGCTGAACGCCATCATGCCGATGAAATGCATGGACCAGATGCCGGTGCCCATCGAAAACGCGCCGCCGAGGAGCCACAGGCGGGCGGGCAAACCTTTCGAGGCGGAAATGCGCGAGGCCAGGTCGAGCGCCGTGTAGGACGCCAGGGACGCGACCGCCAGGGAAACAAAGACCAGCCAGTAGTTATAGGCCCCAGTCAACCCGTTCTCCTCACCCATGTCGGCCAATCGTCTTTATGGCCGAAATTCGACGATTGGCCGGCAAAATACCGCACCTAGTGCATCGGTCCAGTATCCACAGCAATTGATGTGCCACAGGAAACGACGGCCTGGAACGAAAAAAAGCCTGGAGATTTCTCCAGGCTTTTCCCGCTGCCGGCGGCGGCCTCTATTCCTCCCGCCGCCGCCGGCCCAGGCCCAGCATGTTCCTTTCGCTTCTTCGACTCAGAATGTTGCGGGCTGGGGCTCGATTTTCTTGGCTTGATTGATGAACTCGTCAGGAAAATAGCCACTCACGTGGGCGTAGGTCGTCGTGCTGTCGGCCGGAGTGCTGGGGGCCGCTGCCGCCGGTTCCAGTACGTAGGCGGTCTCCGGCTCGACTTCCTTGGCCTTATTGATGAACTCGTCCGGGAAATAGCCGCTGGGGCCGGCGTTAGCCGCGGTGACCGAAACATTGGAGGTCGCTTCCGCCGGCATCAGCAGGACTGCCGCGCCCGTGGTGCAGATCGCGAGCGCCGCGACGGCCAGCATGAAGAAGGCTCCGGACTTGCCGGCGAGATTCTTGGGGTTGCTCATTTTGATCTCCTCGTTGTTTGCGGGTTGGCGGAAATCGCCCGCCCGATGGAGACCACTTTAGTATTTCGATCGTCCGCAATCGCCGCCGCCTGACACAAGGGTTTTGTGCCGGATGCACATTTCGGCCCGCCCGCTGTCGCCCGGCACAACGGTTTTGTGTCACATGCACATCTCAGCGGTCAGGACGCCAACCGGACCGGTGCCAGCCGGCGCCGTCAGGATCGCGAAACTATGCGAGGGTACCCGAAGAGGGAGGGAGGCAAGAGACGCACCGCCCGCTTGCTTACCATTGCGCCGGCAGTTTCTTGTGGACTGTAATCTGCTTGGCGTCCACCGAAATATAGCCGCCCGCGGTGAGATCCTTGACGATGCGGCTCACCATCTCGCGCGAGCCGCTGATTCTCGCGGCAATATCGTACTGGGTCAGGCGTTCGGATACCACGCGTGCGCCGCCCTGCTCGACCGCGTTCTCGTCGATGAACTTGGCGAAGCGGCCGTAGACGTCCTTCAGGGCCAGGTCGCTGACCTTTTTGACGAGGTTGCGCACTCTGCCGATCAGCATGTGGATCAAGTGGCCCGCGAACAAGGGGTTGCAATCGAGCAACCCCTGGATATCGCCCAGCGGAATCACGAAACAGCGGCACGGCTCGAGAGTCATGACCGAAGCGGAACGCGGGCCTCCGTCGAGCACCAGCTCGCCGAAGTAGTTGCCCTCGCGAATCGTGCTGAGCACCACCTCCCTGCCGTCCTCCTCGCCCACGAACACCTTGACGCGCCCGGAGAGCAGAATGTAAAGGGAGTCGGTCTGGTCGCCTTCGTTGATGATCACCGCATTCTTGGGAAACGAGCGCGCGGCCCCGTGGGGCGCGAGCTCGCGCAATGCGTTCTCGTCCAGATTGGCTAACGGGCCGATGGATTGCGATATGGTCTGCGGCATGGCCTCCCCCCAGTGGGCCGCGAAGGCAGATTCTGGCACGATCAAAGCCGATTGTCGCTTCCGTCGAAGCACGCGATCCGGCCGGGCGCACCCCGATGCTAGACTCACCGCGATGCGCGCATTGCGCTTTGCCCTCATCGCCCTGTTGCTCGCCGCCCCCGCAGGCGCCCTGGCACAGGCGTACCCCCTGAAGCCGGTGCGCCTCATCGTCCCCTTTCCTCCAGCCGGCGGGAACGACGTTTTCGCGCGGCTCCTCGCACAGAAACTTTCCGAAGCCTGGAAGCAGCAGGTGCTGGTGGAGAACCGCCCCGGCGCGGGCGGCAACGTCGGCACCGAATTCGCCGCCCGCGCCGCGCCCGACGGCTACACCCTGCTCCTCGGGCACACGGGCACGCTTGCGATCAACCCGGCTCTGTAGACGAAGACCGGCTACGATCCGCAGCGCGATTTCGCGCCGATCAGCCTGCTCGCTTCCGCACCGCTGGTGCTGGTGGTGCATCCGGGGACTGCGATTCACACCGTCAGCGACATCGTCGCCATGGCCCGCGCAAAACCGGGCCGGCTCAACTACGCTTCCAGCGGCAACGGTACGGGTTCGCATCTCTCAGGCGAGTTGCTGCAGGTCCTCGCCGGTATCCGGCTGACGCATGTGCCGTACAAGGGCACCTCGCCCGCGCTCACCGACCTGATCGGCGGACAGGTGCCGATGATGTTCAGCGTGATCCCCACTGCTTTGCCGCAGATACGCGCCGGCAAGCTGCGCGCGATCGCGGTCACCGGCGTAGCGCGCATGCCGCAGATGCCGGAGGTGCCGACCGTGGCCGAATCGGGCCTGCCCGAATTCGAGAGCACCCTCGCCTACGGCATCCTCGCGCCCCGCGGCACGCCTGAATCCGTGCTCGCGGAGATACACGCGCAGATCGCGCGCATCGCGGCCACCCGCGAATACCGCGAGCGCATCGAATTCGAAGGCGCCGTGCCCATCGAGGGGACCCCCGCGGAGTTCGCGGCATTGATCCGCATCCAAGCCGGGAAATGGGGAAAACTGATCAGGGCAGCGGGGATCAGGACCGAGTGACGCCAGCGTAACGCCCGACCCCTCGCGCCCGCGCGCTCAGGCATACAATAAGCCGCTCAAAAGGGGGTGTCCATGAAAAAAATATTCGCGGCATTGCTGTGTTCCTGGTGCGGGCTCGTCTGGGCCCAGACCGCCGAGGAGCTCCTCACCGACGGGAAGAACACCGAAAACGTCACGACCTTCGGCATGGGCTACGACCTGAAGATGTACAGCCCGCTCAAGGAAATCAACAAGTCCAACGTCAGGCGCTTGGTTCCGATCTGGAACTTCAGCCTGTCGAACGACGTGGGCGAGCATTCGCAGCCGACGATTTACAACGGCGTCATGTACGTGGTCAACGGTAACTGGACCTTCGCCATCGACGTCGCGACCGGCAGGCAGATCTGGCGCACGCCGGTCCAGTACGAACGGGGGGCGCTGCGCGTCGCGACCAGCGGCGCGCTGATGCGAGGTCCGGCGACGATCTACGAGGGCAAGCTCTTTCGCCAGACGGTCGACGCGCATGTACTCGCGCTCGACATGAAGACCGGCAAGGAGATCTGGAAGCAGAAGTACGCCGAGTGGAAGGACGGCTACAAGGGCGTCATCGCTCCCATCATTGCGAACGGCGTGCTGGTCTCGGGGATGGCGGGCGGAGACAGCACCACGCGCGGCTTCGTCGAGGGCTACGACCCGAACACCGGCAAGCAATTGTGGCGCAGGTGGACGATTCCCGCGCCCGGCGAGCCGGGTTCCGAGACCTGGCCGAACCAGACCAAGCCCGACGCGTGGAAGTATGGCGGCGGAGCGACCTGGCAATCGGCTTCGTACGATCCGCAACTGGACCTCCTGTATATCGGCACCGGGAATGCGGAACCGTACAACCCCACCTTTCGCGACGGCGCCGATTGTCTGTACACCGCAAGCATCCTCGCGCTCCGGCCCAGGACAGGCGAGATGGTCTGGTACTACCAGACTGTGCCGAACGACAGCTACGATTTCGACGCGACCGCCGAAAGCCTGCTCGCCGATGTCCGCGTCGATGGCCAGGTGCGCAAGGTGCTCATCAACGCGCACAAGAACGGGTTCCTCTACGTGCTGGACCGGACCAACGGCAAGCTGATCGCTGCCAACCCGTACGTCAAAGTCAACTGGGCCACGCACATCGACCTCAAAACCGGCCGCCCGGTTCTGACCGATCTGCTCGAGCGCGCGATGAAAGGCGAAACGGTCAACGTGTTCCCGTCGCGCGGAACGAACGCCACGCTGATCGCATTCAATCCGAAGACCGGACTCGTCTACGTGAACTCGTGGAATTTTCCGCGGCTTATGAAGTATGTGGATTTCAAGTTCGTGCTCGGCCAGGGCTCCACCGGCATCGAGTCCACCATGACCACTCCTCCGGGGGAGGCGCCCGGTTATCACCTGGCGATAGACCCGCTCACCGGCAAGGTGGCGTGGCAGGTTCCGATGAAGGAATTTGCGAGCTCGGCGGGCATGCTCGCGACCGATGGCGGGCTGCTGTTCACCGGCCTTCTCACGGGCGAGGTGATTGCCCTGGACCAGGACAACGGCAAGACGCTGTGGCAGTTCAAGACCGGGTCGTCCGTCAACGCGCCGCCCATCACTTATACCCACAAGGGCCGGCAATACGTGACGGTCCTTTCCGGGCGTGGCGGCAGCGTCGCCAGCCGCCTGGTAACCGACAGCGTACCCGCCGGCGGTTCGGTGTGGACGTTTGCCTTGATGCCGGAATAGCGGGCTAGGAAATGAGACTGTTCGGCCTGGGCCTCGCGCTCGCCTGCGCGAGCGCCGTGGCTCAGCCTCTCGCCCCGGAGCTAGTCAGGAAGGGCGCGGAACTCTACGAAACCAATTGCCAGACCTGTCACGGTCCGCGCCTGGCCAACCCGGAGTGGGCAAAGGATCTGCGTAAATTTCCGCGCGAGGACCACGCGCGCTTTGTCGATACGGTGACCTACGGCGTGAGGAACATGCCGCCGTGGGAAGACGTCTTGAAGCCCGACGATATCGAAGCCCTGTGGGCGTACGTCCTTACCGGCGGGGAAAGAAAGAAGTGACGCGAGATTCAGTGCGAGCGGCGCGCGCCGATGGCTTCGCGCCGCACTTTGGTCCGGGCTACCGCGGGCGATGACGTCTTTGCTTGCTTCGCGCGACGCAGGTAACTCACCAAGGGTGGTGCAAGATCGCTGGCGCTTCCCGACATTTCCGCTGTGTGCAAGAAGCGGCCAAACAGATAGGCCACGCCCAGCCCGACTACAGGCCACGCGACCAGTATCGACACCCAAGTGATCCAACTCATAAGCCCCCGCAGCGATAAGACATCGATTTCACCCGTTGACCGGGACGCTAGGTAGCGGCTTTGACCATATCATGAAGTTGCGGCGCGGCCAACAAAAACGTGGCACGCGGAGCACTTCTTGGTGCCCCTGCGGACGGAATGCCCGGACCAGGGCGGGACGCACCGCGATTTTGTCTCCTGCAGGCGACAGTTTCGCCCCGAGGCGGGGCGTCAGACTGGCTTCGATGATCCGCTTGCCGTCGTTTTTTATCCCGAAGCTCTTGCCGAGGTCCAGAGATCGGCTCGGGTGAATCCGTCCCGCTTCCCGCCGAGGCTAGTCAATTACGGATGGCTTAACCCATCTTTAAATAACCAATAACCAGTTAACGATGTTTATAACCATCAGCGCTTCGGCAGGAAAGGCACGATCATCGGCACGCGCCGGCGGTACTCCTCGTAAGCCAGGCCGAAAAGCTTGATCAGATCGCGTTCCTCGAACTGCAGCGCGACCAGGATGTAGCCGGTCGTCATCACCGCGAACAGCAGATGCCCTGCGCTCATGTCGGGCGTTCCCCAGAAAGCGAGCAGGAAGCCGAGCATGATGGGATGGCGCACGAGCTTGTAGAGCAAGGGCGTCCTGAACTCGAATTCCGGCACCTCGCGCTTGCGCAGCGCCGCGAACACCTGCTGCAGGCCGAACAGGTTGAAATGGTTGATCAGGAAGGTCGAGAAAAGCACGATCAGCCAGCCGAGCCAGAACACGCCCGCCAGGGCGATGCGGCCGGCGTCGCCGGAAATATGCCAGATCGGCGTGGAGATCGGTCGCCATTGCCAGAAAAGCAGCAAGAGCAGGAGGCTGGCCACCAGCACGTAAGTGCTGCGCTCGGACTTGGCCGGAATGATCCGCGTCCACCAGCGCTTGAACGCGGGCCGCGCCATCACGCTGTGCTGGATCGCGAATATGCCGAGCAGGAGTGCGTCGATGACGAGCGCCTCAGCGAGGGACCCGGCGCCGCCCGCGTCGATCGACTTCGGCACGATCAGGTTGCCGACGAAGCCGATGGCGTAGAGGAACGACACAAGAAATACGGCGTAGCTCGCGAGGCCGTACAGAAAGATGAAGCTGCGTGCGAACATGGTTGATCCTCCCTGGTTGATTTAGCTGCGTTGCGCGCGCGGGCTGAGCACGACCGTGCGGCATGAAAATTCGTGGAAAAAATTCGCCAGGCGATCCCGAAGCCGCACTCCCGGAACGACCAGCGGCGCCCGATCTTCTGCGCCATGCAGCCGCTCGATTCTCTCGATCAGGCGCGCGGGCAGTGGCTCGATGTAATCTCGCCCAGCGCGGCGCAGAAAGCTTCTATTGCCATTGAGCGCGAACCACTCGCCCACCGTGAAGAGCTCGCCGCGTCCGCCCCTGAAGTCCGCAACCCACGCGACGCCGCCGCGCCGATAAATCGCGATCTCGCGCGTTTCGCTGAGCCGCAGCAGATTTCCTTCCATGGTCCGTCTCCTGTCCAATCGAGCTACGGTGCCCATTGTGGGGAGACGGAAGCTGCGCGTCATGAGACCTGCGCCCCAGACGCCCGGAATCCGGACTGGATTGTCTGGGACAGCAGTCCCGGAAAACAGCTCAGGACGCTTTCTGGCCGAAGCCGGCCTCGCGCGCGAGCACGATAGCGCGCGAGCGGTTCTCGACGCCGAGCTTGGAGAAGATACTGGTGATGTGATTCCGGACGGTCTTGTCGCTCAACTCGAGCCGCGCGGCAATCTGGGTGTTGTCCAGGCCTTGCGCGATCAGCTCTACCAACTCCGCCTCGCGGGGGGTCAGCCCCGAGAACAGCGCGCCGCCGCGGGTCGCCGCGGGCAGAAACGCGCGCACCTCTTCGAGCCAGCGCGCCCAGGCCGGTTCGTGCTCGAGCAGGACGTGGTTGCGGCTCTCGATCGGCACGAAGCGCGCCCCGGGGATGAGACCCGCCACCGCGCGGCCTTCCTCGAACGGAACGCGCGCGTCCCCCTTCGAGTGCGTCACCAGCGTCGGGCAGGACACGCGGCGCGCGAGCTCGGTAACGTCCACGTCGTTGAACGCGCGAATGAAACGCCCGGCATACGCCGGCGAAATCGTCGCGCGCTGCAGCTCGTTCCACCAGCGCTGCTGCTCGAGCGTGGAGTCGGGAATGAACTGTGTGGTGAAGAACTGGCGATAAGCCGGATCGTCCTTGCCCCAGCCGATCTCGGCGAGCTTGGCCATCGTCTCGGCCTCCTCGCGCTCCTGCGGCGAGGGATTGCGCCGCAGGCGACCGCGGGTATACCCGCCGTGCAGGACAAGGTGGCTCACCCGCTCGGGATGGCGCGCGGCGTAGGCGATCGCGATCGCCGTGCCCTGCGAAAGCCCGAGCAGCGGGAAGCGCTCTATGCCCGCCGCATCCACCACCGTCTCCAGATCGCGCACCCAGGCCTCGAGTGACAGGTCCGCGACCTCACGATCCGACAGCCCGCAGCCGCGCGCGTCGTAGCGCAAAAACGTGTGATCGCGCGACAGCTCCCGCAGCCACGGGCGCCAGACCGAGCTTTCCCAGTCGAGCTCCACGTGCGTCATCCACGTCCCGACCTTGACGAGCGGCGGCCCGCTGCCCGAAGTCGCGTAGGCGATCCGCACGCCGTCGGCGCTGGTGCAGAAGCGGATCTGTTGTGAAGGGGCGGGCATGGCGGGGACCATGCGAAGTCTAGACGAAATGCTTGAGGGGCTCGTGCTGTCGCTCGACAGCACCCCCGAAGGAACGACCGCGGGCCGCAGACTTATTTCAGTTCAGTTCCGCGCGCGCTGCGGCCAGTCGCTGATGAACCCGTCGCGGTTGGGCATCTTCACCTGTGGCAGAGTCTGCGCGTTCATCACCGCGTCCTCGCCGACGATGCCGTTCAGGAACAGCACATAGGCGCTGACCGCGTAGACCTCGTCGTCCGTGAGCGAAAGCGGATTGGGGAGCGGCATCGCCCGCCGCACATAGTCGAACAGCGTGGTCGCGTAAGGCCAGTAGCTGCCGACGGTGCGCAACGGCGCCTTGGTTGCGAGCGAGCCGACGCCGCCGACGAGCGCATCGGCCGGTTTGCCCGCGCCTTTCGCGCCGTGGCAGGCCATGCACTTCTGCTCGTACACCTGCTGGCCCTGGCGTGCGCTGCCTCCCCCCCTCGGCAGCCCGGCGCCGCTCGGCGGAATGCTGATGTCAAATCGCGCGATTTCTTCCGCGCTCACCGCGGTGCCGAACGCCGGCGGCTTGCCCGGCGCCGGTTGCAGGCTCGCGCAGGCGGCGAGCGCCGCGGCCAGGATCACACCGATGCGCCTAGACGTAAACATTCTTCACGCTCCCGTCGGTGCCCACGGCCCAGCTCACGATGGAATGGTTGTGATAGGTGTTGGCGGCCGAGTATTGCGCGAGCCAGGCCTTGCGTGCCGGCTGCACTTGCCCCTTCTCGTCGGTGGCGCGGCTTTGCAGCACCGCTTCCTTGCCGGTCCATTCCCAGGGGAAGCGAAAGCGCACCAGGGCCTTCGGGCGTTCCTCTCCGGTGAGCGCCGCGTCGGCCCAGATGACGCCGCCGTCGGTGGAGACTTCGACGCGGCGGATGCGGCCCGCGCCGCTCCAGGCGATGCCTGAGATTTCGTAGAACCCGGTGCGCGGCAGTTTCATGGTGGACGAAGGCTTGGTGATCACCGACTTCACGCCCATCTCGAAAGTGAACTGCAGCGCGCGGCCGTCCGGCTGCAGGTCCGTGTACTTGGAAGTTTCGTCCTTGGTGTAGGTGGGCTCTTCGGACGCCTTCAGGCGCCGCAGCCACTTCACGTTCATGTTGCCTTCGAAGCCAGGCACCAGCAGGCGCACCGGATAGCCCTGCTCGGGGCGCAGGCGCTCGCCGTTCTGGTAGAGCGCGATCATCGCGTCGTCGAGCGCTTTTTCGATCGGGATGCTGCGGCTCATATGCGCCGAGTCCGCGCCCTCGGCGAGCAGCCACTTCGCCTGCGGCATGAGGCCGGCTTCCTCCAGCAGCACGCGCAAGGGAATGCCCGTCCACTCACTGCACGCGACGTTGCCGTGCATCGCGCCCGCGGGCACCTGCGCGGGCTGCGGCGCGAGCGCGCGGCCGCTGTTGCCCGCACACTCGACGAAATGCGTGCGCGTGGTCATGGGATAGCCCCACAGCGCTTCCATCGAAAATTTCAGCGGCCGCTGTACGAGACCGTGCAGCAGCAACTGGTGCTCCTTCGGATCGATGTCGGGCACGCCGCTGTGACTGCGGTTGTTGTGCAGGCCGCTCGGCGTGATGATGCCCTCCAGCGCCTCGATCGGCGCGAGCGCCGCACCCGAACCCGGCGCGAGATCGCCGTAAGGCCTGCCGATATGCCGCATCACCGGCTGCTCGAAACGCGAAGGCTGCCCGTAGCCGTTGAAGGCCGCGCCGTACACCCGCTCCCAGGGCTGGCCCGCGAGGCCCTGCGCGTTCGCTCCCTGCGCGATCCCGGCCGAGGCCGCGCCCGTCACGAGCGCCGCGCTTTGCTTCAGAAAACCGCGGCGGGTCTTCTTGCGCGTGGAGTCCTGTGTGTCGCGGCTCGGTACCTCACTCCTTGACTTCAGAGCCATGTGAGACCCTCCTCTGCGTTGGACTGCGAGCGCCAGTGTGTTCGGGATGCTAGGCGGGATTTCCTCAGGGCGTCAAGGGAAGGGCGTCCTGGATCAAGCCGCGCCGCCCGAAACGGCGGGAGAAGCTCGCGGCCGCGAGCCGGCAATGCATCCAACCGATCCTAACCCGGGTCCAACACAGGTATCAGATCCAGTTCATAAGTGATGGACGGCAGAGTGACGGACATCATCGAGCCCGCGAGACTTCCCGGCCATCCGACAGTTTCGACATGGGTGGTCGTCGAAACAAACACCACGCACGAGAAACTCGGATCGACCTCCAGTTGCGTGGAGACGGGGATGTGCGGATTGGATCCGAAGTCGAACTGAATTTGCTGCGTCGCCTGCTGGTCCCAGCTATCGAAGATCGATACGGCACCCCTCGACGGGCCGATCTCGCCTTGCTGGGCGTAGATTCCCAACAGTCCCGACCCGAAGGACCTCACGGCGCTGTCCGCATACAGGGAGTTCGTCCACCATTCGATCGAAAATGCCGGGCTTGCCGAAACTCGCAGCATCGACGGGCTGAACGTCGGACGAACGTATATGCCCATCTCCGTGTACATGGATCCGAAGCTGCGGTTCTGAAAGTCCGACACGGCGCTGCCGCTCATTTGTCCCGTGTTCTTGTTCGCCGAACCGACCAGCGACGGATTGCCCGCGGTCAGGAAGGGAATGGTGTAGGCATAGTCGAAGGGAGGAACCACTTTTACCGAAAAGCTGCCGCCCAGAATGCCGCCTACTTCACCCGCCAGCTTGGGCGCCGCGAGTTTCCGCTTCGCCAGTTTCTTGTGAATCCCGAGGAGCCCCTCCATCGCCCGCGCCGCTTTCGGATCCTTGACGGGCCTCGGTTTCTGAATCTGGCCGAAGTACTTCAGGGCCTGCCGCTCGATTCCGTTCGTTTCTTCGTAGCGCGCCGTCAGACTGCGTTTGACGTAGGCCATGCGCTTGCGTATGAAAGCCTCCGGCACCGTTTTCCCGCCGCGCAGAAACTCAAGTGTGCTGCCTTCCCGATCGGTCCTTCTGGACTTGTTGCGCATGCTTGCCTCCCCGTTTGTCAGCAGCTTAACATCATGGGGTAAGCGCGACCGACAGCGAAAGTCGGGCAAACCCGGATGCGACTGTCAGGTAAACCCGATACAGGAAAATGAAGCCGGGCTCGCGTGGGGATTTTTCCCAAAGCAAAACGGCCCCGAAGGACCGTCTTTGCACGCGTAACGCCGGACGTCTCAGTGATTCGTGCTTTCCGCGTTTCCTCTTGTGCTGCCGGTCGTACCGGTATCTCCAGCCGTTCCAGTTTCTCCGGTAATCTCGGCGCTTCCGGTCGGGCCGGTGTATCCGGTCGGGCCGGGGTCCACGGTCATGCCGCCGGTGTAGCGGGTTGTATCGTTATATCCAACTGGGTCGGCACCTTGCGGTCCCTCCGAACTCGAGGGAACGCTATAGCATCCGCTCAACGCGAGCGCGGCCACTCCTGCGACAAACAGTTTCAAATATTTCAAGATGATTTCCTTCGCCTGGCCAGCCAGGCAATGTCGAACGCGGTAACCCGCCGATAACAGAAATCTTCGGCGAACCCGTAAATACCAAGCCCGGGTTCGCCTGAAGACGTCTCAGCGATACTACTTCGATGCGCTTTCCGTGCTTCCTTTTGCCTTGGTTTCGTACGTTCCGGTTCCGTCCGGCTTGGTCTTTTCTCCGGCCATGCCCACGGTGGTATCGCTGCTGCCGGCTGAGTTGTTGGATCCAACCGGGCCGGTGTCCCCTGCCGGTGCCTCCGAAGTCGTGGGAACGCTATAGCATCCGCCCAACGCGAGCGCGGCCACACCTGCGACGATCAGTTTCGAATATTTCATGATGATTTCCTTTATTGAGCCAGCGAGAAACTACGCACGTTATTGTGAGCAGCCATCACCGGCGTAACACCTGACATCTCAAGGTACTTTCGGGCTTCCTATTTCGCTGCGTCTTCCGTGTTCCCTTTTGCCCTGGTTTCGTATGTTCCGGTTCCGTCCGGCTTGGTATCTCCGGCCGTGCCCACGGTGGTATTGCTGCTGCCGGGCGAACTGTTATATCCAACCGGCGCGGGGGCCGAGACGCCTTGCGGGCTGGAAGAATCCACCGGGACCGAATAACACCCGCCCAGCGCGAATGCGGCCGCTCCTGCGACAAACAGTTTCGAATATTTCATGACGATTTCCTTTATTTGGCTAGAGAGAGAAAGAGCAGTCATCCAGAGTCGATCAGCTTCTGGCGAAAAGACGACCGGCGTCGGCAGATCAGGCCGAATTACTGCAAGGTCGCCTCCGCAGCCGGCCTGCGCGCATAACTCTGGGCGTGCGTCTGTCGGCGCGTTACGTGAAGCGAAGGCTACGCGAACCGCCCGGCCGGTTCGGTGCGCTAGCACTCCTAGCAAGGTTTTTTTTACGGCAGCCCGGTGGACGAGGCCGTATCGCTGGATGCCCCTATGTGCGGCCGTTTCGTCAGCTCAGAGCAAGCTGCGATCGAGCGCGCGCTTGAATTTCGGCCGGCGCAGGGCTGGCAAGTCTTCCGTATACTTCGAACAGTGATGATTCTCTCAGGAGAGAACGGAAAGTATTTCGTTCTAGCGGTTCGCTGCGGCGCAGCCGAAAACCTTCATGCTCCCGGTCCGGAAATTCACGGTCTCACCCCGGGCAGCGTACAGCAGGGACAGCACTCCGCCCCAGGCGAGGAATGCAACGAGCGCCATCTGAATCAAGGTCGCGAGATCCATCATTTGTGTCTCCAGTTCCTTGTGGTGGGACCGGCCGAAATCGCCTGCCCGATGGAGAACACTCTAGACTCGCGTCCGCCCGCGCTCGACGCCGCATGACGCAGGGGTTTTGTGCCGTATGCACGCTCCGGCGGCGGAGGCCGCCGGAGATCGACGCTACCGGGCGCTCACTACTCCACCTTGATGCCGCTCGCGCGGATGAGCTCGGTCCATCTGCGCGTGTCTTCCTTCAGGAAGCGCGCGAATTCCTCGGGCGTGAAGTTCGACGGCTCGGCGCCTTGCGCGGCGAGCTTTTCCCTGACGTCCGGCGCAGCGAGCGCCCGCACGACGTCGTTGCGCAAGCTGTCGATCGCGTCCTTGGTCGTACCCTTGGGAAACGCGAACCCGAACCAGTTGGTGACGACGTAGTCGACGCCCTGCTCAGCGGCGGTCGGAACGCCGGGAAATGCCGCCGAGCGCTGCGCCGTGCTCACCGCGAGGCCCCTCGCCTTTCCACCCTTGATCGGTCCCAGCGCCGTCGGCGAGGCGGCGATGATGAGGTCGATCTGCCCCGCCTGCAGCGCGACGCTTGCATCGCTCATGCCCTTGTAGGGGATGTGCGTGAGATCGACGCGCGCGTTCAGCTTGAAGAGCTCGCTCACGACGTGGTTGACGCTGCCGATGCCGGCGGAGCCGAAGTTGAGCTTGCCCGGCCGCGAGCGAGCTTCCGCGATGAGCGCGGCGAGGCTCCCAAATTTCGATTCGGCGCCGACGACGACCACGAAAGGCGTCGCGCAGATCATCGCGGCAGGAACAAGATCGCCCGCGACATCCCAGGGCAGTTTCTCGTACAGCCCGGGGAGCATGGGATAGGTGGCGTCGATGAGCGCCGCGGTCGTCCCGTCGGGCGCCGACTTCGCAGCCGTCTCCCAGGCGATCCGGCCGCCCGCGCCGGTGCGGTTCTCGACGACGATGGGCCTGCCCGTTTGCTCGGTGATCTTCAGCGCGGCGATGCGCGTGTAGGTGTCGCTCGCGCCGCCCGCCGAGAAGGGCACGAGAATGCGCAAGGGGCGCTGCGCATTCTGCGCCGACGCGGCGAGGGGCAGACATCCCAGGGCAAGGGCGAGGAATCCGTGGCGCAAGAGCTTCATCTCAAACCTCCACGAGCGGCCAGCGGCTGACATCGAAATCCTCGGGCATGGTGAGGTGCACGAAGCCGCGCACGTCGCGCAGCGACCGGGTGATGTGGCCCTTGCCCTGCATGTCCTCGGCGAAGATGAGATCGCCCGGCCGGCATACGGTGCGTTTGCCGTCGCTCGCTTCGAGCTCGAGTATCCCCGAGGTGAGGAAGATGAGCTGGCGCCGCGGTGCGTTGTGAAAATCCTGGACGTGTCCTTCCGGCGTCTCGCGGAAAAAAATCGCGTTGCACTTGAAGGTTTCCGACATGGGCCGCTCGGCGCCGCTCATGGGCACTTCGCGGATCTCGATCGCCGAGTCTCCCGAGTCCCTGGTGAATATCCTGACGACGCGCATACGGGGAAGCAATCGAATTCCGGGTGGCGCGATGCTACCGCAGATTCACCCCCCAGTGCTCACCAGACGAACCCCCGCGTCGTTGGTAGGCCGGGTCGCGCGGCTTCTGCCGGCCCCGTCTGAGATCAGGCAGTTTCGCCAAACACCGGTGCCTGCAGGAGTTTTACGAGCTCGTTCGCCGGCATGGGTTTCTTGAAATAGAAACCCTGAAACTCGTCGCAGGACTGCTCGCGCAGGTAGTCCGCCTGCTCCTTGGTTTCGACACCCTCGGCAATCACGGTCATGCCCAGGGTCCGACCCATGGCAATGATGGCGTCGGTGATGGCATGGTCGTCGACCCCGCCGGGAAGGTCGCGGATAAACGAACGGTCGACCTTGATCGTGTTGATCGGAAACCGCTTGAGCGTCGAGAGCGAGGAATAGCCCGTTCCAAAATCGTCGATGGCGAGCCGGATGCCCATGTCGTTGAGCGCGTCCAGGGTCCGTATCGCCTTCTCGACGTTGTGCATGAGCATGCTCTCGGTGATTTCCAGCTCCAGGAGAGTCGGATCCATTCCGCTTTCCTTGACTATGGCGGTGATGTCCTGCAGGAGGTTCTCGTCCGAAAACTGCCGGGCCGACAGGTTGACGGCCACGCTCATCTGCGGCAGCCCCTGATCCTGCCATGCTTTTTGCTGCCTGCACGCCGTGCGGAGAACCCATTTGCCGATCGGCACGATCAGGCCCGTCTCCTCCGCCATCGGGATGAACTGCAGCGGCCCCACCATCCCGAGTTCCGGGTGCCGCCAGCGCAGCAGCGCTTCCACACCCGTGATCCGGCTGGTGCGCAGGTCCACCTTGGGCTGATAGTGGAGCTCGAATTCGTTGCGCTCCAGGGCGCGCCGCAGGTTCGACTCCATGGTGAGCCGTTCGAACGAATGCTCGTTGAGCTCCTTGGAATAGAACTGAAAGTTGTTCTTGCCTTCCTCCTTCGCCCGGTACATCGCAATATCGGCGTTTTTCATCAAGGACTTTTCGTCCTCGCCGTCCGTCGGGTAAGTGCTGATGCCGATGCTGGCCGTGACGCGAAATTCCTGGCCGAGCGTGGTGAAAGGCTTGACCAGGGTGACCAGTATCTTGTGCGCCACCACCGACACGCGCGTTTGATCCTCGAGATCCTCCAGCAGCACCACGAACTCGTCACCCCCGAGGCGGGCGACGGTGTCGCTTTCCCGCAGGCATTGCTTGAGTCTTTTCCCGACCTCTTGCAGCAGCGAATCGCCGGCCTCGTGCCCGAGCGTGTCGTTGATGTTCTTGAAGCGGTCGAGGTCGATAAACAGCACCGCCAGCTCTTTTTTACGGCGGTGCGCCTGGCTGATCCCGTGGTTCAGAATTTTGCTGAACAAGGCACGGTTTGGCAGCGTCGTGAGGCCGTCGTGATACGCGAGATATTGAATTTTCTCCTCGGAGCGCGCGCGCTCCTTCACTTCCTCCTGCAACTGCACGTTGGTCTGGGAAAGCTCGGCGGCCTGCTTTTCCAGGTCGACGTTCACCAGGCGCAGATTTTCCGCGTGTTTAGCCGCGCGGTTGGCGAGATGGGCGTCGAACACCGAGACCAGCAGGGTCGTCGCCAGGAGCATGAAGGTAAAACCCCCGATCGCGCCCGCGAGCCAGACATTGTTGATGTCCTGCGGGCTCACCGAGCAGACGGTGTCCGGCGCGAAGACTGCCGCCGCCATGCCGGTATAGTGCATGCCGGTAATCGCAACGCCCATGACGACGGCACTGCCGGCCTTCTTCCAGAACGCCGACAAAATCGTTTCCGTGCGCAATTGAAATGCGATCCACAGAGCGACCATCGAGGCGACAATCGCGATTACGACTGAAGCGGTGAAAATCGAGGGACTGTAGCGGACGGGCGGGTTCAATTCCATCGCCGCCATCCCGGTGTAGTGCATGGCGGCGATGCCGATTCCCATCAACAATCCGGCCAGCAGCAGCCGGCGCCAACTCAAGCTGCCGTGGCTGATGGAATAGAGCGCAAAACCCGACGCGATGGCCGCGATGAGGAGCGAAGCCAGCGTGATCGGGATGTTGTACGACATCTGAATCGGCAGCTGAAATGCGAGCATGCCGATGAAGTGCATCGACCAGATGCCGGTCCCCATGGAGAGCGCGCCGCCGAACAGCCAGTAGCGGGAGGACCGGGTTCCTTGCGTGGCCGCGACGCGAGACGCAAGATCCAGCGCCACGTAGGATGCGACGGTCGCGACGACGATCGAAAGAAAGACCAGCCAGGAATTATAATTGCCTGTCATGCCCGTCCAAGGTTGCGGCAGGTATCAGCGATACTAGGCCACCGATGTTCGCCGGTATGTTCGGTGGCACACACGGGAGATACGCCGAAGTGGCGGAAAAAAATGCTGAAAGGGAGTTGAGAATGGCTTACACAAAAGCCGCGCTCGGCGTGATCGCCGCCTGCGCGCTCGGCATCGGATCGCAGGCGCTCGCACAGGACCCTTCGACAAGCTCAGGACAGGCTTATCCGACCAGGCCTATCCGCCTCATCGTGACCTACCCGCCCGGGGGCACCGTCGACATCACTGCGCGCATCGTGCAGCCCAAGCTCTCGGAAGGCCTCGGGCAGACTGTCGTCATCGAGAACCGTGGCGGCGCCGGCGGCGTGGTCGGCACCGAAGCGGCGGCCAGGAGCGCGCCCGACGGTTACACCTTCCTGTACACGCTCTCCTCGCACACGATCAATCCCTTCTTCTACAAGCTCAACTACGATGTCGCGCGCGACTTCGCTCCCGTATCGCTCGTCGTGAGCGCGCCGCAGCTCATCGCCGCGAACCCTAACGCGCCGGCGAAGACGCTGCGCGAATTGGTCGCTGCGGCCAAGGAGCGCCCCGGCTTCTACGCCTACGCGTCGCCGGGCAGCGGCACGCCCGGCCATATCGCGGGCGAGCTGCTGAAGCTCAGGACCGGGATCAACATCGTGCACGTGCCGTACAAGGGCGGCGGTCCCGCGGTCACGGACGTGCTCGCGGGACAGGTTCCCTTCCTCATCCTCACCGCGTCCGCGGCGTTTTCGCAAACACGCTCGGGCAAGCTGCGTGCGCTCGCGGTCACGACGCGGCAACGCACCGCTGCCGCGCCGGACATTCCCACCGTCGCCGAGGAGTTGAACCTGAAGGACTACGAGGTCGATTCCTGGTGCGCGATGTTCGCCCCTGCGAAGACGCCCGCAGCCATGGTCGCGCGCATGCAGAAGGAGATCGCCCGCGTGGTGCACCTGCCGGAGGTGAAACAGCGGCTCATCGAGCAGGGTGCGGACCCGGTGGGCAGCAGCCCCGAGGAGCTCGAACGCGTCGTGAGAACCGAGCTCAAAAGCTGGGCCGCGGTCATCCGCGACGCCGGCATCAAGCCGGAGTAGTAATCGTTAGCATGCTGCGGAAAAACGCTTTCGCGAGGAAGCGCTTTTCCGCAGCCCGACTTTGGGGGATATAAAAGGGGGCGCTGCCCCCTTTTTCGATACTGCCTAAGTCACTGCGCGCTGGGGAGCGCCCGATCCCTTGATCTGCGTGCGGTGCATCACGCGGCGCGACTTCGGGTCGAAGGCGTCGCGCCTGTGCATGGTGGTGCGGTTGTCCCACAGCACCACATCGCCGAGCGCCCACTTGTGCTTGTACACCGCGGTGTCCACGTAGGACCAGATCTCGTCGAGCAGCCGCTCCGACTCCGGAAGCGCGAGGCCCATGATGTAGGCGTTGCGCCTGCGGCCGAGGTAAAGCGCCCTGTCGCCCGATACCGGGTGCTGGATGATGATGGGATGCGGCGTGCCCACCGAAGTGCGCGGGTCCTCCGAAGGCGCCATGCCCTTGCGCACGTAGCCGCCGGAATCGTAGGTGCCGTCGTGCTTGATGTCCATGTTGCGGATGCGTTCGACCAGTTGCCGCGGCATTTTCGCGAGCGCGGCCTTCATGCTGCAAAACCAGGTATCACCCCCTTTCGTCGGCAGTTCGAGCGAATACAGCATGGAAGCGTCCGGCGGTTTCGGTGCATAGCTCATGTCCGTGTGCCAGGCGGCGTCGCCGTCACCGAGCGCCCCGATCGGCTCGCCCTTTTCGTCGAGCACATTGGACACGACGTAGATATCGGGAAACCCGGGAGGGGACTTGCGGCCGGCGCCCTGGTTCGGCGGCGGATCGAGCGTGCCGAAATGCCTGGAGAACGCGAGAAGATCGTCGTCCGTCATCTCCTGGTCCCGGAATACGAGAACGTCGTGCCGGTACCAGGCTTTCTTGACCGCGTCGATCCCGGCGCCGGTCACGGCCGCGAGATCCACGCCTCTCACCTCGGCTCCGACGGTTCCAGTGGGAACGACTTCGACTTCGAACGCAACGGACATGCCGCAACTCCCGTAAGAATCCTGCCGACGATCACTCTAACGCAGGTCACTCGCCCGTTCAATGCGCGCTGCAACAACCGCCTCCCCGGGTACATAATCCGGATTCGCCGAACAGGCGATCCCCGGCCGTACGGGATTCCACAAGAGGGACAACCCATGCCAACGCGACGCGACATCCTGATCGGAGCGATTGCCGCCGCAGCCACCCTGCACGTTCGAACCGGTTTTGCCAAAGCCTCGCAGCCGGGCACGCCGGTGAATTTCGACATGCCGGTCGGCGCCTGCGATTGCCATACCCACATTCACGGCGGCCCGGAGAAATTTCCGTTCTTCTCCGGCCGCGTCTATACGCCGGAAACGGCGCTGCCCGAGGAGATGGCGGTACTGCACAAGGCGCTTCGCGTGCAGCGCGTCGTGATCGTCACGCCGAGCGTCTACGGCACCGACAATTCGGCCACGCTCTACGGCATGGCCGCGCGCGGCGCAAATGCACGCGGTGTCGCCGTCATCGACGACAAGACGCCGGAGAGCGAGCTCGATTCCATGGGCCGTGCGGGCGTGTGCGGCATCCGGCTCAATCTTTCGACCGGCGGCAAGAACGACCCGTCCGCCGGCCGCCGCCAGTTCCAGGCAGCCGCCGAGCGCGTGAAGGGCCGCCACTGGCACGTCCAGATGAACACCAACCTGGAGGTGGTCTCGGCGATCAAGGACCTGGTTGCCGCCTCGCCGGTTCCCGTCGTGTTCGACCATTTCGCGAACGCGCGCCCCGAGCTCGGCGCGCAGCAGCCCGGCTTCGCGGACCTGGTGGAACTGGTCCGGTCGGGCAAGGCCTACGTCAAGATCTCGGTCTCGGGCGGCTCGCGAACGGACTATGACGTCTTCGCCCCCCTCGCCCGAGCGCTGATTGCGGCGAACCCCGAGCGCATCGTCTGGGGGACAAACTGGCCGCATCCGAATTCAAGCTCCGGACGCCAGGCGAGCGAGCTGACGCCGCTCTTCCAGGTCGACGACGGCCTGGTGTTGAATCAGCTGCCGGTGTGGGCGCCCGACGCGGCGATCCGCAGGAAGATCCTGGTGGACAATCCGGCGAAGCTCTACGCTTTTTGAGCGGCGGCGATCTGCCGTGAAGCTTTTCGGGATCGTGTTCGTTGCCGGGCTGCTCGCCGCCCCGGCCGTGCAAGCGCAGGTCCCCGACCCAGGCGACATTGCCGAGGGCATGAGACTTTTCCAGCAAAAGGGAAATTGCCAGGCGTGTCACGGCTGGGCGGCGGACGGCCGCAAGATGGACAACCAGATGCCGGACGGCTCCAACCTGCGCGAGACCTTGCTCGACCGCAACAACCTGATCCTGACCATCAAATGCGGCCGCCCCGGACGAGGCATGCCGGCCTTCGACAGGCTCGCCTACAGCGACGGGCGTTGCTACGGCATGAAGCAGGCCGACCTGAAACGGCTCGGTCTCTCCATCGCCGACCCGCCGGCGACCCTGCAGCCGCGCGAGATCGAAATGCTCACCGATTTCCTCTTCGCGAAAATTATCGGCAAGGGCCCGATGAACCGCGCCCGATGCACGGAATACTGGGGCTCGGAAGTCGAAGCCTGCGGCGAGTTTCCGAAATAAATTCAGTTCAGCGCGAACACGAACAGATAGCTGGAATTCTCCAGCTTGTCGAACTTCACAGGATGCAGGTGGCGGCCGCCGCTTTGCACCGCGAGATACTGCTTCGATCCGATCGCGTAGGTCACCGGCGCGCCCTTGAGCGGCGTGCCCAGGTTGAAGCGCCAGAGTTCCTCGAGCGTCTCGTCGTTGTAGGCGACGACCCAGCCGTCCTGCAACGCGGTGAAAACGACGCCGCCGGCGGTGACGACGGTGCCCGAGCGGACCTCGATGTCGGTGACGGCCTTCGCGACGACCCTGTGGGTGACGGTGTCGAATGCGGTAATGGAACCGTAGTAGAGGTCGCTGGTGTAAGTCCGCTTTTCGCTCGCCTTTTCGTCGATGCCGCCCTGCGGCGATCTGAACGCGACGACCGCGCCGTTTTGCGTGAAGCAGCCTTCGATGCCCGCCCCGTAGGCGATCTTCTTGACCGGATTGTAGGCCGTAGGCTGGTGTGCGATGCCGCCGTGCCAGGTCGGGCAGGTTCGCTTCATCGGATCGCCGCGCAGGGATCGTGCCTCGGGGTTGTAGATCTGCACGTCGAGCTTCGGATCGTATTCGACCGGCATTCCGGTCTTGGGATTGATCCCCTTGGTCCAGTTCAGATCGTTCACGTACTTGTCGGCCTTGATGAACTTTCCGGTGGTGCGGTCGAGCGTGTAGTAAAACCCGTTGCGCGCGAAGTGCCCCACGACCTTGCGCTGCTGGCCGCCGATCGCGGAGTCGTACAGCATGTGGATGCCGACTTCGTCGTAATCCCACGAATCGTTGGGCGTATATTGGAAATACCAGGCGAGCTTGCCGGTATCGACGTTGATCGCCACCGCCGAGTTGGTGTAAAGATTGTCGCCCGGACGCGCCTGCGGATCGTATTGCGGAATCGGATTGCCCGTACCCCAGATGGTGAGCTTCGTCGCGGGATCGTAGGAACCCGTCTGCCACAGGCCGGCGCCGCCGGTCTTCCAGGCGTTGTTCTTGTCCTTCCAGGTTTCACTGCCTGGGTCGCCGGGCTTGGGCACGGCATACCAGCGCCAGAGCTCCTTGCCGGTGCGCGCGTCGAGCGCCGCAATCCATCCGCGCGTTTTCCCGTCGCCCGCGCCGTTGGCGACAATCAGCTTGCCGTCGGCGGCGATGGGAGCCGTGAAGAATTTTTCCCGGCTGCCGAATTCGTTGGTCACGGCGACCATCTTGTCCCAGACGATCTCGCCGTTGTCGCGGTTGATCGCGATGACGCGTCCGTCCGGAAGATTGGCGAACACGAGGTCTTCCCAGAGCGCAATGCCGCGTGTGCGCGGAACGTTGCCCTGGTGCTTCACGCCGGGGTCGCATATCCAGACGAACTCGCCCTTGCCGGGATTGCGGGCGTCGATCTTGTAGACAGTGCCCCAGCCGTCGGTCGTGTACATGAAACCGTTGTCGATGAGCGGATTGACCTCGTTTTCAGGACCGTTCTGTCCGACATCCGCCATGCCCCCCAGCGCCATGGCCCACACGAGCCGGAGATTCTTGACGTTATCGCGGTTGATCTGGGTGAGCTTCGAATAGCGGGTGGAGCCGTAATCGCCGTTCATCATCAGCCAGTTCTGCGGCTCGTTCTCGGCATTGATCAGCCGGTCCCGGTTGACGGTCATGGTGTAATCCGCGGCCGATGCCGGCGCGGCGAGCCCCGCGGCAAGCGAGATGGCGAAAACCCCGGCGAGGGCTGCGAATTCGACTCTGATGAAACTGCGCGTGCGATGTCGCATGATCCGGTCTCCCCTTTTGTGGCGATGCTGTCCTTGATACATCGCGAATTGTCGGCCCGAAAAGCTGAACTTGCAAACCACCTCGCCGGGTACATAATTCGGACCGGGAGAAACCCATTCTTTCACTACTACAGGAACGATCATGAAGAAAACAGCATCGGCCGTCTGGAAAGGCGGTCTCAAGGACGGTATTGGCACGATCTCGACAGAGACCGGCGTTCTTTCCAACGCTCCCTACGGATTCAAGGCGCGTTTCGAGAACGGACCGGGGACGAACCCCGAGGAATTGCTGGGTGCAGCGCACGCGGGCTGCTTCTCGATGGCGCTGTCGGCACAGCTGGGCGAAGCGAAAATGACGGCGGAAAGCATCCGCACCACCGCGACGGTCACCCTGGACAAAGTCGAAGGCGGATTCGCCATCACCGCCGTTCATCTGGATCTGACCGCGAAGATACCGGGCGCGAATCGCCAGGCATTCGAGACGGCCGCCAACAAGGCAAAAACCGGGTGCCCGCTCTCCAAGGTGTTGAACGCCAAGATTACCCTGGACGCAAAACTGGAGGCGTGAGGAATTGATCAATTTGTTTCAGCACTGCCGCTGGCGGAAATCGAATCCGGCTCTTCTACTGCTGGGCTTCGCGTTCGCTCTGCCGGCGGCGGTGCCGGCGGCCGAGTCCGCGCCGACCCGCTACGCCGCCGTTCCCCCGAGCTCCGACGGCATCGGCAAAGTCTATCTGGGCCGCGAGATTGCGCGGGTCATGAGCTTCCACGGCGCGGAGTGGCTGGAGCGTCCCGAGCGCATCGAAGAGGAACGGCCGGAGCTGCTGCTGTCGGCGCTCGATCTGAAAGCCGGCATGACGGTCGCCGACATCGGCGCGGGCACCGGTTACTACTCCTGGCGCATGGCGCAGCGCGTGGGCGCGAGCGGGACGGTGTACGCGGTGGACATACAGCCGGAGATGATCAAGCTCCTCGAGCAACAGATGGCGCGGCGCGGCGCCGCCAACGTGAAAGCGGTGCTCGGCACGCTGACCGATCCGCGGCTGCCGCCCGCCAGCATCGACCTCGCGCTGATGGTCGACGTTTATCACGAGCTCGAATACCCGCACGAAATGCTCGCCGCCATCGTACGCGCGCTCAAGCCCGGCGGACGGCTCGCGTTCGTCGAGTTCAGGGCGGGCGATGCGGCCGTGCCGATCAAGCCTCTGCACACCATGAGCGAAGCGCAAGTGCGCAAGGAGGCCGCCGCGCACGCGCTCGAATGGGTGAAGACCGCGCGCGACCTGCCCTGGCAGAACGCCATCGTATTTCGCAAGCGGTCCGGAAACTAGCGAACCGGACCACCCGGCCGCCCTGCTCTCCGTGTGGGCAAAGCCCATCGGCATGCTCGCCGGTGGGCGAGCATGCATGCGGGATTCCGAGGAGGTTATCGATCACCTACATCGCCACACTCCGCTCCTGCGCGCGCGTGGGCAGGAGCCACCGGCCTCCTGAAAATTGTGGACGACTCCGCGCGAACATCTTGCTAGACTGAAGATTCAAAGCGACTTGCCCGAAGAGGCAGGCCGGAAGGAGGAGTCCAAGTGCGCATTCTCTTCACCAGAGATGACGCGATCCCCTGCGGACGGGCCAGCGCCCCCCGCCCCGCAACTCATTCCAGATCACGGTGCGTCCCTGGGGACGCATTCTGAAAGTCCGCGGCTCGCGCCGCGGCATTGCAACGTTCACTTCGGAGGAGAAAACCAAGATGTGCATACTGTGCGATGAAGGAAAACCGCAGGACCATTCGGGGTCACTGAGCGGTTCGCAACTCGGACGACGCGATTTCCTGAAGGCCTCGACCGCGACCGCGGCTGCCGCGGCGGGGATGGGTTTGTTCGCCGCACGGCCTGCCGCGGCGCACGACGACGACGGGCCGGAGGACAGCGGCAAGACGGGCCGGCGCTACATCATCCGCGGCGGCGCGGTGATGTCGATGGACCCGAAAGTGGGCGATTTTCCCAAGGCCGACGTGCTGATCGAGGGCAAGAAAATACTCGCCGTCGGGCCGAACCTGCACGCGGGCGACGCAACCGAGATCGACGCGCGCGGCAAGATCGTGATGCCCGGCTTCATCGATACGCACCACCACCAGTTCGAGACCGCGCTGCGCAGCTTCCTCGCCGACGGGGTACTGATCAACGATGGGTCGAACACGCCCAGCGGGAGCACGACTTACTTCGAATTCATTCTCGGCACGTTCGCCCCGGTATACCGTCCGCAGGACGTGTACATCAACGAGCTGTTCGGAGGCCTCTCCCAGCTCGACGACGGCGTCACGACCGTACACGACGTTTCGCAAATTCAACACTCGCCCCAACACTCGGACGCCGCCATCAAAGCGCTGTTCGATACGGGGCGCCGCGCCGCCTTCGGCTATTTCGAGAGCGCGGGTGCCGTTCCCGGCAACAAATATCCAGGCGATGCGCCCCGCATCAAGAAGCAGTGGTTCTCCTCGAGCGACCAGCTCGTCCATATGATCATGGGCGGCGAGGTCTATCTTGGGGATGCGACGGCCGACCAGTCCTGGACGATCGGGCGGCAGCTCGACCTCCAGGTCGCGGCGCATATCCTCTCGCCGTTCGGTATCCGGCCGATTTTCGACAGATTCGCCGCGGGAACGGGTGGCAACGGCCACATCGGGATCGGACCGGACAACCTGTTCATCCACATGACCGGGATGTCCGACGCGGGCTGGAAGGCGGTCAAGGACGCCGGCGCCCAGGTCTCGCTCGCCGTGCCGATCGAGATGAACATGCGCCACGGCATGCCGCCCATCCTCAAGATGCAAAGCCTGGGCATGGAGCCTTCACTCTCCGTGGACGTGGAGTGCACGCTGACGGCGGACTTCTTCACCCAGATGCGTTCCATGATGAACGTGCAGCGCGCGCTGGTGAACCAGATGATCCTCGATACGGGCCTTCCGCCCAATCCCGAGGTTGCATGGCCGACGGCGCCGTTCCATCTCAATCCTCAGCCCCCGGCCCCGCTGACGACGCGCGACGTGCTGCGCTACGCCACCATGAACGGCGCGAAGCACCTGCGCCTGGACGGCAAGGTCGGTTCGCTCACGCCCGGCAAGGAGGCCGACATCATCATCCTCGACGCCGAAGCGATCAACGTGGCGCCGCTCAACCAGGTGCCGGGGGCGGTGGTATCGCTGATGGACCGCACCAACGTCGAGACCGTGATCGTCGCGGGCAAGGTGCGCAAGTGGAAGGGCAAGCTGCTCGACGTCGATCTTCCGAACCTGCGCCGGCAGCTCGAGAACTCGCGCGACTTCATCTTCTCCGCAGCGAAGATCAAGCAGGACCTGTTCAGCGGCCAATAGAGCGAATCGTTGGACGGACACAGGGGCGGCTTCGGCCGCCCCTTTTTTTCGGGAATCGGTTCGGTCCCGAGCGCAGGCGGTGTACGTTCAGCGCATACTACGTTTTCCCGACGCCGCACCTTCGATCCCCAACCTCGACACGGAGACTCGCAACATGGCAAGCGCTCTTTTTGCCCCGATAACGCTTCGGAGCCTCACTCTGAAAAACCGCATCGTCGTCTCGCCGATGTGCCAATACAACTCCGACAACGGCACGGCCAACGACTGGCACCTGATGCACCTCGGCCAGTTTTCGCTGGGCGCGGGCGCGCTGGTGATGACCGAGTCGACGCACGTGAGCGCCGAAGGCCGCATCACGCTGAAGTGCGCCGGCATGTATTCCGACGAGAACGAAGCGGGGATGAAGCGCGTCATCGACTTCTGCAAGAAGTATGGAGTGGCGGCGCACGGCCTGCAGCTCGGTCACGCGGGGCGCAAGGGCTCGACCGTGCCGCCCGCGGCGGGCGGCACGCCGCTCAAGGCCGAAGACGGCGCGTGGCCCACGATCGCGCCTTCCGCGCTGCCGTATGCGCCCGACTGGCACGTGCCGCGCGAAATGACCAAGGCCGACATCGTGCGCGTGCGCGAGGAGTTCGTGCAGGCGACCCGCCGCGCGGCGCGCATCGGCTACGATCTGGTCGAACTGCACGCCGGGCACGGCTATCTCGCTCACGAGTTCCTGTCGCCGCTTTCGAACAAGCGCACCGACGAGTATGGCGGCAGCCTCGCGAACCGCATGCGCTTTCCGCTCGAGACCTTCGCGGCCATGCGCGCGGCGTGGCCCGCCGACAAGCCGATGGGCGTGCGGATTTCCGTCACCGACTGGATGGAGGGTGGTTGGGATGCAGACCAGTCCGTGGCGTTCGCCAAGGAACTCAAGAAACTCGGCTGCGACTACGTCGACGTCTCCAGCGGCGCGCTCGATCCGCGCCAGCAAGTCCCGTTCGCGCCCGGATACAACGTTCCGTTCGCCGAGAGGGTCAAGAAAGAGGCCGGCATCACCACCATGTGCGTGGGACTGATCACCACCACGCGCCAATGCGAGGACATCATTGCTTCGGGTAAATCCGATTTCGTGGTGCTCGCGCGTGGCATGATGTGGGACCCGCGTTTCGCCTGGCACGCCGCCGAGGAACTGGGCGAGGAAGCGCCGTATGCGCCGAAGTACATGGCCTGCCATCCGAAAATGCGCCCGCAGATTTTCCCGAATCGCGCCAAGGCCGCCTAGGCGAAGCTCCTCAGTCCGGCCTCACCTTTCGGAGCAACGCTAGCGCAAGCAATTCATAACGCCCCGCTCCGCCCCCAACCCGGCGGGCGCGGGGGCGTGACCTCATCTCGCTTGCAAGCCTCCTGCGGAGGCTTATACTTCCGTCGGTCATCGTGGGACAGGCAGGTTCGATTCTGCAAAGGAGGAGCGATGAAGAACGACGGATTCGATCGCCGCAGTTTTCTGAAAGGCGCCGTGGCAAGCGGCGCAGCGGCCGCGACAGTCTCATTACCACGAGCAGCTGAGGCCCAGCAGAGCGGGCCCGCACCTGCGAGCCAGGGCTCACCTGCACCGGCGAACACCTACGCCTATCTCAATCCCGAAGAGGCGGCTTTCGTCGAAGCGCTGGTCGACCACATGGTTCCGGCGGACCCGTACACGCCCAAAGGCACCGACCTCGGGCTCAATACCTTCATCGATCGCGCGCTCGCCGGCGGCTGGGGCCGGGGCGAACGTCTCTACATGCAGGGGCCGTGGCGGCAGGGCGTGCCGAGCCAGGGCTATCAGCTCCCGCTCACCCCCGCCGAGCTGTACCGCAGCGGCATCGCCGCCGCCAATGCGTTCTGCGTCAAGACCTACGGCAAGAGCTTCGACAAGATCGGCGCGGCGCAGCGCGAGGAATTCCTGCTCGGCCTGCAAGGCGGCAAGGTGGCCTTCGAAAACGGGCCGCCCGCGCGCGCGTTCTTCACGACGGTGTACCAGAACGTGGTGGAGGGCATGTTCTCGGACCCGATCTATGGCGGCAACCGCAACAAGGCGGGCTGGAAGCTGATCGGCTTCCCCGGCGTGATCGCGGTGCACTACCAGAACGTCGAAAAATATCGCGACAAGAAATACTCGGTCGATCCGGTCGGCATCTCGGACATGAGTTGAGGGGAACGACATGACAACCAAACTCAAGGAAGTCGACGTCGTCATCGTGGGCCTGGGCTGGACGGGCGGGATACTCGCCAAGGAATTGAGCGCGGCCGGGATGAAAGTGGTGGCGCTGGAGCGCGGCGGCCAACGCAGCACCGAGGCCGATTTTTCGGTGCCCGCGGTGCGCGACGAGCTGCGCTACGTCGTGCGCCACGACCTCATGATGAACACGCAGAAGGACACCATCACCATCCGCAACAATGTTTCGCAGGAAGCGCTGCCGATGCGCCGCCTCGGTTCCTTCCTGCCCGGGGACGTGGTCGGCGGCTCGGGCGTGCACTGGAGCGGCCACACCTGGCGCTGGACCGACATGGAATTCAAGGTGCGCAGCCGCTACGAGGAGCGCTACGGCAAGAAATACCTCCCCGAGGACATGACGATCCAGGACTGGGGCATCACTTACGACGAGCTCGAGCCGTATTACGACAAGTTCGAATACACGGCGGCGGTTTCCGGAAAAGCGGGGAACCTTCGCGGCAAGATCATTCCGGGCGGAAATCCTTTCGAGGCGCCGCGCGCGCGCGACTATCCGCTGCCGCCGCTCACGCCGCTGCTCGCGCAGGAGATGTTCAAGACCGCGGCGGCGAACAACGGCTATCACCCGTTCCCGCGCCCCAGCGCCAATGCATCGCGCGCTTATACCAATCCCGACGGCTCGCGCTTCGGCGCCTGCCAGTATTGCGGCCACTGCCAGCGCTTCGGTTGCGAAGCGAACGCCAAGGGCAGCCCGCACATGACCGTGATTCCGATCGCCATGCGCAATCCGAACTTCGAGCTGCGCACGCACACCTGGGTGACCAAGGTGCTCAAGGACTCGAGCGGCAAGCGCGTGACCGGCGTCACCTACACCAACGTGCTGAACGGGGAAGAATTCGAGCAGCCGGCGCAGATGGTGCTGCTCACCGCCTACGCCATCAACAACGTGCACCTGATGCTGCTTTCCGGAATCGGCCAGCCCTACGACCCGGTGAGCCAGAAAGGCATCATCGGCAAGAACTACTGCTATCAGACGGGCGCGTCGGCGACGCTGTTCTTCGAGGATCGGCACTTCAATCCGTTCATGAACGCCGGCGGATCGAGCACGACCATGGACGACTTCAACGCGAACTGGGATTTCGATCGCAGCAAACACAGTTACGTCGGCGGCTTCATCGTCGCCGGAGCTTTCAATACCGCGTTGCCGATCGGTTACCGGCCGGTGCCGAGCGGCACGCCCGCCTGGGGCACGGCCTGGAAAGCCGGCATGGCGAAGTGGTACGACACCGCGATGCAGATCAACATGAGCGGCAGCGTGATGGCGAATCGCTACAACTATTACGACCTCGATCCGACCTACCGCAACGCCTTCGGCCTGCCGATGATGCGCATGACCTTCGACTACAAGGACAACGAGCACAAGATCGGGCGGCACGCGGCGCAGGTGATCAACGACATCGCCAAGTCCATGAATCCGACGCGGCTCAACCCGGCCACGGCGCGCACCGAGCCCTGGACGGTGGTGCCTTACCAAAGCACGCACAACACCGGCGGCACCATCATGGGCACCAGCCCGAAGACCAGCGCCTTGAACAAGTACCTGCAAAGCTGGGATTGCCACAACCTCTTCGTCGTGGGCGCGAACGTGTTCCCGCACAACTCTGTATACAACCCGACCGGGCCGGTCGGGGCGCTGGCCTACTGGACGGCGGACGCGATCAAGAACCGCTATATGAAAAATCCCGGGCCGCTGGTGTCCGCATGAGGACGCGCGTGCAGACCCGGACAATTGCGGCGGCAGCGACGACACTCATCCTGGCTGCCAGCTCGGCGCACGCGGACGGCGATGCCAAGCACGGCCAGAAGCTGTTCGAGGAGTGCCGCGCCTGCCATGCGGTCGAGCGCGGCGTCAACGGCGTGGGTCCGAGCCTTTACGGCGTCTTCGGGCGCAAGGCGGCCGAGCTGGATGATTTCCGCTACTCCCCAGCGCTCAAGCGGAGCGGCATCACCTGGACGCCGCAAACGCTGGACGCCTATATCGCCGATCCGCAAAAAGCCGTGCCGGCGAACCGCATGCCGTACGCGGGCATGCCCGAGGCGCGGGACCGCGCCGATCTCCTCGCGTAC
>DATHHS010000082.1:0-2671 GCA_035317085.1 Burkholderiales bacterium | reverse complement strand
GCGTCGCCCAGGCCGCCGGACCGCCCTGACCTTCCCGGACGGTCCTCCTCCGCAGAAGAACTGATCGCGGCCATCGGACTCGAGCCCAGAAACATACTCGCCCGGCGGCATCTCGAGCCGCTCCAGGACGTCTCCCGTCCGAGGATCGATCCGCCTCAAGTCGCTCTCTTCACCTTCCCACGTGGCGTGCCAGAGCTCTCCATCCACCCAGGTGACTCCGGTGACGAAGCGGTTGGACTCGATGGTGCGAAGAACCGAGCCTGTCTCGGGATCAACCTGATAGATCCTTCGATTCCGATACTGCCCAACCCAGAGTGTTCCTTCAGCCCACGCCAGCCCTGAGTCTCCGCCACCGCCGGGCGCGGGGATGGTGGCGAGCACTCGGCCAGTCTTTGGATCGATCTTCTGAATGCGATTCTCGGCGATCTGAAACAGGTGCTGGCCGTCGAAGGCCGTTCCTGCATGTGCGGCGACATCGATCGAACGCTGCATCTTCCCACTCGACGGATCGAAGGCGTTCAGCTTGTCCCCCGAAGCAAACCAGACGTGCTGCCCGTCATAGCTGACACCATTGACTCTGTCGGCCCCAGGAAAGGGGCCGTACTCACGGACGATTTCGGCATTTGATCGCTTCATGGTTCCATCCTAGTCGGCCGGCAGTGGAGCCGGGAGTAACAATATCGTCGTGAATCCCGGCACGGGCGGGGTTATCCAGCGACGAGAGCGCGCCCGACCAAACGACTGCACTTTCCCTTCCGCCGCAAGCGAGTCGAGTGCCCGCTGGACCGTGCGCTGGCTGGCGCCAAGCGCAAGTGCCAGGGCCGAGCTCGACCACGACTCACCGTCAGTGAGGAAGGCTAGCACATCAGCATGTTCCTCTTCGACGGGCCGGGCCAGCACGACGACTTCGCGTCCACGCCGGGGAACGAGTGCAAAACCCCGCTTGGTGGCGCTGATGTCGCTCAGCCTCTGAAGCATCCTACGAAGCCGCCCGATCTCGACCCGCAAACGGGCGCGATGCGATTCGTCGACCAACCTCGCCCCGAATGCCCGCGCCAGCAGCAGGTCTCTTGGAACGTCTCCCGGCCAGGCTTCAGCAAGCGCACGTGCGAGCGCGAACAACACCGGGCGTCTTGCGAGTGAAACGACCTTGTTTGCGTGATGCACGGAGTTGCGGCATGCATCCACGACGATAGCTTTCGACTTCAGTAACGCTTCAACGTCTTCGAGCAGCAGGAGACGCTCGTCGCCACGCGCAAGCAGGCGCGCCGCTGGGGTATTCAGGATGCGAGATGCGCTTTCGACCTCCGCGATCAGCGCAGGGATACCAGCCAGGTGCGCGGTGCGTTCGGCCCGAGCAAGCGCGGTGCGAGCGTCTTTCGTACGCAAGCGCCGCATCGCGATTCCCGCAACCACCAGCTCGTGGAAAGTCCTCGACGCCGGCGGGAAAAGACTCGGATCGAGGTTCGCGAGCATACGCTCCGCCTCGTCGAGATGCCCGAGCAGGAGGAGTCGCCGGACTTCAAGATAGCGCGCAAACCCGGCGTTCAAGCGGTCGCTGTGCTCTTCGAGCGTCGACCGCGCAGCCTCGAGCATTTTCGGAGGCCAGCCCAGATCGCGCGAGGCGAGCGCGATTTCAGCCTCAGCGACGATGCACCTGGCGCGGGCTACGGGTTCTTTCGGACCGAAAGCGCGCGCAGCATTCCGCAGGAGTTCCTTGGCTCGTGCGAAATCGCCTAGCTGCGCCATCGCGATGCCGCGAAGCGCGAGCGCAGGCGCATCGTCCCGCAGCGCCACTCGCTTCAAGGCGCCAAGGGGATCGCCCGCTGCGAGTGCTCGAGCTGCAGCTGTAATCAGAGAGTCCATTTGAATCCCGACACACTTGTCACTCCCACCTCTTCGATGCCCCGCGCTAAATATAGCGCATGGCAATCAAACGCCAAGTCAGTTCGAGAATGGAACGAAGGGAGACAAGACCATGACCACACGCAAGGTCGGAACACGAGAACAAGGGCTGAAGGCTCGGCTGGAGCTGCTCCAGGCGGAGAAGGAGCTCACACGCCGAAGTGACGAACTGGCGCGCCAGAGGCAGGAACTGCCGTGGGTGCCAATCAACAAGGGGTATCGCTTCGAGACCGACGAGGGGAGCGCCTCGCTGGCAGACCTTTTCCGTGGCCGCTCGCAGCTCCTCGTCTACCACTTCATGTTCGGGCCTGACTTCGCCGCTGGTTGTCCCTCTTGCTCGTCGATCGCAGACGGGTTCAACGGTACCGCCGTGCACCTGGCCAATCATGACGTGATGCTCTGGGCAGTCTCGCGCGCCCCACTTGCGAAGCTGCAGGTGTACCAGCGTCGGATGGGCTGGACGTTCCCTTGGGCGTCCTCTGTCGGCGGTGACTTCAATTTCGACTTCTGCGCTTCTTACACGGAGGAGCAACAGCGCAAGGGCATCCAGTACAACTTCACTCGCGAACCGGAGTTGCTTTGGCGCCCGGGTCAGGAGGGCGGCGGCCAGGCCGCGGAGGACAAGTTTGCAGCCATGTGCGGAACCGATGCGCCCACCTTCCATCGTGAGAGGCCGGGCATGAGCGCATTCGCGCTTGAGGACGGCATCCTCTACCACACCTATTCCACCTACGCGCGCGGAGTCGACGGCCTCTGGGGGATGTAC
>DATHHS010000081.1:0-11980 GCA_035317085.1 Burkholderiales bacterium | reverse complement strand
CACGACGATCCGCTCCGCGCGAATGATGAGAGAGCCCTGCGTCAGCACGACCTTTCCCTCGAAAGTGGCCATCTTCTTGGCTTCGTCCGAAATCATGCTGCTCGATTCGATGTTGAGTGGCTTGTCACGATCGGCTCGCTCCGCAAGTGCCGCGCCTGGCAGCGCCCACATGGCCGCGAGACTCAGGACTGCGGCGGTGCAAACTCTATTTCCGTGTTGGCACATCGAAAATACCCTTGACCCGCGACTGCAGCGTGAACTGCTGCTCGTTCTTGTTCACCACCATGCCGACCCCGGTCAATAGCGAATTCCCTTCGGAAATCGTGACGGAGCGATCGGTGCGCAGCACGCCCTCTTCCGCGAGCACGTGCAGGAATTCGGTGCGCACGCGAAATTCCGCCCGCTGCGGCGTGGCTTCCCGCAGGAGCAGCACATTGCCGTAGAGGAACGCCTCTTCTCCCTGCCGATTGATCAAACCGCGATTCGCCGTTACGATGAAGTTGCCGCCATCGTCAGCGACTTGAAAGAGGCGCGGATAAAGCACTTCGCCTGAGCCGTCGTCTGCAAAATGCATCATCTTCGGCGCAGAAAGCGTGTACTCCAGCTTGCCCGAACGGTCCAGCCGTTGAACGGTAAAGTTTTCGACGACAGCGTCGGGATCGTGCCCTACGGGTTTGACGTCACCGCCCGAGCCCTCCATCACCGTATACTGCAGCCACAGCGTCAACAGCCCAAGAAACGCCATCAAGGCAAGCGGGAGCAGCGGTGTGACGCGCGGTCTCACGCAAGCTGACGGGCGATGGCCCGCTCAAGTGTGTCTTGCGCATGCATGATCAGCTCGCATAGTTCGCGAGCGGCTCCGTGGCCGCCGGCAGCGCGTGTAACGTAGTGCACGCGCTGACGCACGATTTCCGGCGCATCGGGCACGCTTGCCGCGAAAGCGCAACGGGCGAGCACCGGCAAATCCACCAGGTCGTCGCCCATATACCCGGCAGCGGTGGCTGTGATGCGCGCCTGGCTGATCAGCCTTTCGAAAGCCACGCTCTTTTTGCTTGCGCCCTGTTCGACCAGCGTTATGCCGAGCTCCAGTGCGCGCAGTTCTACGGCGCGCGAGCGACGCGCGGAAAGAATGGCGACTTCGACTCCGCTCTCCTTCAGCATCTTGAGTCCTTGCCCGTCCTGTGCGTTGAACGCCTTCAACTCTGCCCCGGTTTCGCTGAAATACAGGGTCCCGTCGGTCAGCACGCCATCCACATCGAAAATCATCAACTTCAAACCTCGCATCCGACCCAGAATATCGTCCGTCATCAAATGACCCTGGCACGAAACAGATCGTGCATATTGAGGGCACCAACCAGTTCTCCCGCTTCAGAAACCACGAGCAGCTGATTGATCTTATGGCGCTCCATCAACTCGACCGCCTCCGCTGCGAGCTTATGCGGGGCGATCGTTCGCGGACTGCGTTTCATGACCTCGGCGATCTGGACCGAACGGACATCGGGCTTCGTCTCCAGCGTCCGACGCAGGTCGCCGTCAGTGAATATTCCGACGACCTTCCTGTCGCTGCCGAGAATCGCAGTCATGCCCATGCCCTTCCTGGATATTTCCATCAGCATGTCGGAGAAGGAAGCCGTAGCGAGGACTGCCGGAATGTCCTTACCCGTACGCATGACCTCGGACACGTGCGTAAGAAGTTTTCTGCCTAGGACGCCGCCGGGGTGCGCTCGCGCGAAGTCCTGCTCGTTGAAACCACGAGCGTCCAGCAAGGCGATCGCCAGTGCGTCCCCGAGCGCCAGCGCCGCAGTGGTGCTCGCCGTCGGCGCAAGATTCAAAGGGCAAGCTTCCTGCGCGACTTGCGCGTCAAGATGGGCGTCGGCTTCCCGGGCCAGGCTTGAATCCGGGTTGCCCGTCAGGGCGATGAGCTTTGCGCCCCGACGCTTGATCAGAGGGATGATCGTGAGCAACTCGTCCGATTCGCCGGAATTCGAGAGCGCCAGCACCACGTCGTCGCGCGTGATCATGCCCAGATCGCCGTGTCCGGCTTCTGCGGCGTGCACGAAGAAAGCCGGTGTCCCTGTGCTCGCCAGGGTGGAGGCGATCTTGCGTGCGATGTGCCCTGATTTTCCGACACCGCTGACGACGACGCGACCGCGACACGCGAGGATCAGGCCAACCGCATCGGTAAAACGCTCATCGAGTCGCGATATCAGTCCGCTCACTGCGTCGGCTTCGATCGCAAGCACCTTGCGCGCGAGCTCGAGTGCCGAGGTCGAAATCGTCTTCTTCGATCTATCGTTCATCAAGGAAAACTGCGCTGGCCTGCGTTGGGAGCAGCCTTTATCATAGGGTTGAGAGTATACCAGACCGATTCAGCGCTTTTCCCCACGTGAACCCGAAAAAACAAGGACTTCCGAATGGGCCACACGCTTGAACTGGTGCTGATCCTGCTGGCGAGCGCGGTGTTCGTCGTGGTGCTCTTTCGCTGGTTGCAATTGCCTCCGCTGCTCGGGTATCTCCTGGTCGGTGTCGCGGTGGGACCCTTCGCACTGGCGTGGATTCCCGACACCGACGAAGGGCGGCATCTTGCGGAATTCGGCGTCGTGTTCCTGATGTTCTCCATCGGGCTGGAATTCAGCCTGCCCAAGCTGTTTCAACTGCGGCGGGCCGTGTTCGGGCTGGGTCTTGCCCAGGTTCTGCTCACGCTCGGCGCCGTGTTCGCCGCCGCGTCTCTGGCGGGTGCACCGTGGCAGGGCGCCCTCGCAGTCGGGGGCGCGATCGCCATGTCGTCGACGGCAATGGTCATGCGCATTCTCGCCGAGCGCATCCAGCTGGAAACTCCCCACGGACGTGACATCGTCGGCGTGCTGCTTTTCCAGGACCTCGCGGTCGTGCCCTTGCTGATCTTGATTCCTGCGATCGCGGAGGGGGGCGGTGATCTGGTGCAGCGTCTGGTGTTTGCGTTGGTGAAGGCTGCGGTGGTGCTTTTGGTGCTGCTCTTTGTCGGGCAGAGGTTGATGCGCGGCTGGTTTCACATCGTGGCGCGCCGCCGCTCGCACGAATTGTTCATTCTCAATGTCTTGCTCATCACGCTGGGTCTTGCGTGGCTCACGGAGCGAGCCGGGCTGTCTCTGGCCCTGGGCGCGTTCCTCGCCGGCATGCTCATAGCCGAAACCGAGTACCGGCATCAGGTCGAGGAGGACATCCGGCCGTTTCGGGAAGTCCTGCTGGGTCTGTTCTTCGTAACCATGGGCATGGGACTCGATCTGGGGACGGTCACACAGAATCTCGTGCTGACGCTGGCGCTGACGGCTCTGTTGGTCGCATTCAAGTTCGTCCTGGTCGCGGGACTCGCACGCCTTTTCGGTGCCGGTCCCGGCGCGGCCGTGCGCACGGGGCTGGCACTCGCTCAGGTGGGCGAGTTCGGCCTGGTGCTCATGGTCCTGGCGCAATCCGTTTCATTGCTTGATCGCGACTTTTCCCAGCTGATCGTCGCGGCAATCCTGCTCTCGATGCTCGTCGCCCCGTTCATCATTCAAGCAAGCGACAAGCTCGCCCTGCGCTGGTCGAGTACGGAATGGATGCAGAGGTCGCTCGCGCTGCATCGCGTCGCCGCGCAGAGCCTCGCGACCGAGCGGCATGTGATCGTCTGCGGCTACGGTCGTACGGGGCAGCGCCTTTCGCACCTGCTCGAGCAGGAGAAACTCGACGTCGTTGCCCTCGACACCGATCCGGAGCGCGTGCGTGGGGCAGCCGCAGCGGGTGAAAAAGTCGTGTTCGGCGATGCCTCGCGGCACGAGACGCTCGTGGCCGCGGGCGTTGCCCGCGCGAGCGCCCTGGTCATCACTTTCGCCGATACGCCGCTCGCGCTTCGTATCCTGCATCACGTGCGCGCGCTCAACCCCGGACTGCCGGTGATCGTCCGCACACTGGACGACGCGGACCTGGACCGTCTCATCGCGGCAGGCGCTTCGGAGGTTGTGCCGGAGACCTTCGAGTCGAGCCTGATGCTCGCCTCGCACGCCTTGGTGCTTCTGGGCGTGCCCTTGAGGCGCGTGGTCCGCCGCATTCGTGATGTGCGGGAAAAAAGGTACAGCCTGATGCGCGGTTTCTTTCACGGGGGCACCGACGAAGCCGAAAACCCGGACGAGGCGCGCGAACCTCGCCTGCATTCGGTAACTCTCGCGCCGGGGTCGGGCGCCTCCGGACGAAACATAGGAGAACTTGCCTTGGGTGAAATAGGCGTGCAGATAACGGCACTGCGGCGGAGGGAGTTGCGGATGATTTCGCCGGGGATGGATACGGTATTGCAGGAGGGCGACGTGATCGTGCTGCTCGGGACGCCGGAGCAGCTCGCGGCGGCGGAGATTCTGCTGTTGCAAGACGGGGGTCGCTAGTTCGATACCTTATCGGGCGCACTTGCAGCCGCGCGCAACAGCGGTTCGATTGCGCCGGGGTCGGCGGCCTGGGCCAGTTGAAGGATCGCGACGATGGAGTCGCGCCGATGTGGGAACGTTCGCAGGGAGCTCGCCAGCAAGTCCTGCGCCTTTCGCGTTTCGCCCTCGAAGGCGAGAAATACTGCGTGCCGGGCCAACACCGAGTAGATCGGCCAAAACCGCGCAACGCGTCCGCTCATCGCTACCTTGACTGCGAGATTGTCTCGGTCGAGCGGCGCGCCCAATACAATCCAGAGCTCCGCTACCGGCGCCATCAGACCGTGAGTCAGTTCCCGCATGGTGGCTGCGTCCCGCTGTGCGTCGGCCGCGCGGGTGAGCGTAACCGTCGTCCCGGTCACGTACGCCGCGTGGAGCTTCAGGTAATTCCCCAGCATGACGATCGAGGCGACAGCAAGTGCTGCGCACGCAGCGGTCGCTGCGGTTCGGCTCGCACGCGACATCTCTGAAAAGCGCGTGCCGGGCGCTGCGCCGACGCCCATGAGCAGCGCCGTCACGCCGAGATACGGCATGTACCACAGCGGAAATTCGATCAGGGAATGAATCATTTCCACTCCAACCGCAGCGACGATCCACCACACGGCAAGCTGCCCCTCCGTACGGAACCGTCGCGCGACCTGCCACCCCCATGCGGTTACGCTTCCGAGCGCAAGGACCGCACCGACGATGCCCGTTTCGGCAAGAAGATGCAGCGGAAGATTGTGCGGCGACGTCCAGAGTTCGGCGCGTTGTACGAGCACGGGATCGAGCCCCAGATCGAAGGCCGCGCCCGCAAACTCCCCGATGCCGACGCCGGCGACGGGCGCGCCGGCAAACAGGCGCAGGGCCAACAGCCATGCGAGTGGGCGCGGCTCGGCAGTTTCGTCCGAGGAAACAAGCGCGCGATCGAGCGCGCCATGGCTCAATGGGCCGACATGAAACAGGTTGTTGAGCCAGGGAATAGCGACGTTAGCCACTAGTGTCACGCCCGCCAAGCTATATACGGCAAGCTTCAAACGCCGGGAATCGGCGCCGCCACCTTTTGGTAAAGATCCGAGCACCGCGAACCACAGCGCGTAGAGCAGCGTGCTGCGTGAGCCGGCGAGCGCGCTGCCCAGAACGAGCAGCATCAAGGCAGGAAGGGCGTATGCGGTCGGTACTCGCGCGCGCAGCCAAAGGTAGAGGAGCGCGCTCTCGCCCACTGCCAGATAGTTGGCATAGAGGTTTGCTTGCGCGATATTTCCGTAAGCACGGTTGCCGTAGAACTCGAAGACGAAATTCTCGAGGAACTTGGGCCGGCCGTGGAACTGGATCACTCCGATGAGCGCGGTCAGCAAAGCGCCGGCCAGCAGAAACGCGGCCAGGACCGTCGCGACGCGCTCGGTTCCGAACGCGCTCGTAAGTTGCGCTCCGAGCCAGAGCATCAGCGCCGCCCAGAGGACGTAAAGCGCGGCAAGCAGGGGCAATTGAAGGTAGGCTGGGCCGCCGAATGCTGCCAGAAGGGCGAGGAACAAGGCAAAGGCGACCAGCCAGCGTGCCGGCACAGGCCAGGAGACGAGAGGGGCGGAACGACCGATGAGTGCGGCGAGCGCGGCGCTGATGCCCAGCACTGCCGCCAGCCACTCGGCGTGGAACGTCTTGACGGGCAGCTCGTGATGCGGCATCAGAAACGGCAGGAGGCACAGACTGCCGGCGAGCAGCAAGCCTATTTCCGGTAATCGCGCCCCCGCTGTCTTCACCTTTTGGGGTCCGTCGGAAAGAAAAAAGCCCGCCGAGGCGGGCTTTTCAGGATCGCGATCGCTTACAGATTCTTGCAGAGCAGGTATTGGTTCTGGCCGGTCTCTGCGTACGTGGTGATGGTGCTGGTCGCAGGCACATCGGGGTTCGGCGCGGTCTGTTTTTCGGCGCGTATTTCTCCGGCGCCGGGAGTGCCGTCATCCATCTGGGTATCGACGGAGATGGCGATCTTGTCGGGCATGTTGCTGGTGCAAACGATGTTCGACGTGAAGCCGAGGCCGCCCTGCTGCACTCCGATGATTCCGTTCACCGCATTGGGGGGTTGTATACCCGATCCGGTACCGCTAATGGCGCCCGGCACGAACCCGGCCAGACGGAGGTGCCACCAGAACAAATTGCATTCCATGGTGTTGTCCGGAGCTCCAGTCATGGTGGCGTTGTATTTGCATTTCGTTCCCGGGCCTATGCCAAGGATACCGTCTCCATTGCCCGATACCGCACCTGCCCACCGTGTGGCGGCCGTCAAATCGTCTCCGGGCATCGCACGGTAACGGTCCTGATAGGAGTTGACCGCGGCAGTCACGCCGTTGAAGTCATTGATGATGTTTTTGATCTTGGCCTGGGTGATCATTTCCTGGCCCTTCAGGATGCCGCCGAGCAATAGCCCGATGATCACGAGCACGATGGCAATTTCGACCAAGGTGAAACCGGACTCGGTCGAGCCTTTGTTATTAGCATGCGCTCTCATATAAATCTCCACCAACTAAGATTTGTGAATAACCGCAAGATATGTGCCCGGAAATCAGCCCGGATTGGGCCCTTTATCGGGGGTCTGGAAGGCGCTTTTGTTGAATAATGGACACTTACGACGACTATTTGACACTCTACCTGAGTTTCTTTCCGTTCCCGGCGGTCCGGGCCTCCAGCTGCTTGAGACGTTCGTCCAGGAATTTCAGCTCGGCCGGGTCTTTCACGGATCCGCTCTGGAGATAGCCTCCCACGATGATCCGGGCGGTTTCCAATTCGTTCATGTCCTCCAGAATGAAGATCTCCATCTGCTTCGCCCAGAGGGGAACATTGTCGGCCACGGCGTAGCGCTGGATGGCTCGAGCGTAACGGAGGGCAAGCGGCAGATCCTTGAGCCTGTGCTTGGCGATGGCGGTGGCATGAGCGAGCCAGGGCCAGCGACGATTCGGATCGAGCAGGAACTGCCGGTAAACGAAATCGAGCATGCTGCGCTGCTTGGCCTCCACAGGGACTTCCGCATACAGCCGGCTTGCGGCAAGGAGGGGGTACTGGCCCTGCGGGTCCAGTTCCAGAATCCTCGCGAGCCAGGCTTCGAGCCGGGCGTAGTCGAGGTCGCGATAAGGGACCTTGCTGCCGGACTGGTAATCGAACGCCTGCAAGTAGAGCATCAGCGTCTTGGCGAGCGCCACCGGTTCGCCGAAGCTCGCAAGCCTGAGTGCGGCCATGCTCGGGGCGGGCGGGAGATCTTCCGCGCTCGATCGAGGCGGCGGTGAAATGGCTTTCGCCCCGATTTGCAAGGCCAGCCCGAGCGCGAGCAGCGCCAGAGTGCCGCGGGGCACAACCATAATCGCTCGTTGCGACATCGTCTCAGAAGTTTTTGCGGTAAAGGTCGAACAGTGCTGCAGAACAGATCAGCATGAGATAGACGGCGGTCTGGCCGACGACAGGGCCGAGCGTGCTCGCGCCCGGCGCCGAACCCAGTAACCAAGTCGTCTGAGTCATCCTGTCGAGCGCCGGCAAGAGGAGGGCGATCAGCTCCACGATCGTTTTTACCGCGCGATCACCGAACGTCGGGTCTTGCGGCGTCGCGCCGGCGATGGTTTGTATCGCGGCCACGGAGCGCGACAAAAGATAGAAGCCCGCAACGGCGGCAAACGCGGGGACGACCTGCGAGAAGGACAGCACGCAAAACAAACTCACTGCCGTCACGATCAGCAGCTCGCAAACAAGAGAAACCGTCCAGAGGATAAGGCCTTCTGGATTTGCGAACGGCACCAGAGGCAGTGCGCTGAGCAGCGCTAGGATCGAGGCGACGACCGCGTAACCCGCAAACTTTCCGAAGAAATAAGCGGAGCGCGGCACCGGCAGGGAGAGCAGCAACTCTGCGATCTTGTCGTTCAACTCCCGCACCATGCTCGTGATCACGAACACGGTCACGATGAAGACGGCGGCGACCCTGAGCGATGCGGCGAGCAGCGCGGCCTGGATCTCTCGAGATTCGGTAATCGCGACCTGATTCAGAAATTGGGCCAGCCCAAAGGCGATCACGACGATCACCACGGCAAGCCAAAGAAGACGGGTGCGAATGGCCTCGAGCAGGGTGGCTCTTGCCAGCGAAGTGACAATGGGCATGGGATGTGAAATACGGTCTGCGTGCCGATAAGTCAAAACTGGCACAATACGTGCCTGTGGGAGGTTAAATCCAAGGGGAGAGTTGTGCAAGCCCGCACGACATCTACCCGATTTCCCATCAAATTCGAGAAACATACATGCATCGCAGGCACTTGAGCGGGCCGCCTTATCCGGTTTCGGGTCCGCGATGACATCCGGTATGGCGTCCGCTACCGTCCTTCAGATTTCCCAGTTGTTCGTCGCAAAGTCCTGGCGAGGGCTGTTCCTCCTCATGCTGGTGTCCTTGCATCTCGCCGCGATGTGGGGTGCGGAGGACATCTGGGCGCGCGGTCTCATGCTGGCGCACTTCGGGCTTTTCATCCTCTGGCAGCCCTTCATGCGAGGCGAACAGCGATTGACCTCGTCGCAGGTGGCCGCAATCATCGCGATCGCTCTGGGCACCCTTTACTTCCTCAATTGGTGGTTGCTTGCCCTTTGGGTGAGCGTGCTGGCGGGAATAGTGGGCGGCAAGGTGTTCCTCTTTCAGGCGCGGTGGTTGAGGCGCTTCTATCTCGTGGTGCTCCTGTACCTCGTCTCGCTGCTGCTCGTCTGGATCGTTCCGAACAGCTTTGTTCGGGTGACCCTGCCTGGTGATGTCGTATTTCTCGCCCACTACGGTCTGCCGATACTGTTCCTTGTGATGATGGTGATTCCCGCCGAGCCGGACTCTACCGAGACGCCGCAGGTCGTGGACTTTTTCTATGCCGCGATGATCGTGCTGCTGCTGATCGTGCTCGCGCTGGGCAGCTTTGCGTTCATGACGGTGGGCAAGCTCGACTACATCATGGCGCTTTCCTACAGCATGCTGATCATCGCGGGCGTGCTGCTGATACTCTCGTTCGCCTGGAACCCCCGCGCCGGATTTGGCGGGCTTTCCGTGTATTTCTCGCGCTACCTGCTGTCGATAGGGCTGCCGTTCGAGCGCTGGCTGTATTTCCTGGCTGAGCTGTCGCAACTGGAGACCAAGCCGGAGCGCTTCATGAAAGAGGCCTGCGTCGGTCTCGCGCGCCTGCCCTGGGTGTCGGGCGGTTTCTGGCACACGGCGGGCGAATCGGGCGACTTCGGCAAGGTATCGAAGAATTCCGTCGAATACACCAACCAGGAAATCCATTTGCGGGTTTTCACCGAGCTGCCTCTCAGCCCATCGCTTATCTGGCATTTTCAGCTGCTCGGACAGTTGCTCGGGGAGTTCTATGTCGCCAAGCAACGCGAGCAGAAGCTCCAGCAACAGACCTATGTCCAAGCCGTTCACGAAACAGGTGCGCGCATGACGCACGACGTGAAGAACCTGTTGCAATCTCTCAATGTCCTGTGCGCGGCTGCGGAACGCGACACGGCGCCCGATGCGGGCGGCGAATTGTCCTCTCTGATGCGGCGCCAGCTTCCCGCGATCACTCAACGCCTGCAACAGACGCTCGACAAGCTGCAAAAGCCCGACGCGAGCAACGGCCGTTTCATCAAGGCCGACACGTGGTGGGAAGGGCTGCAGCGCAGTTACGCCGGTCGTGGCGTGGAATTTTCTCGCGAAGGACCGGGGGATGCAGTGATGTTGCCGAAAGAACTTTTCGATTGCGCGGGCGACAACCTGCTGCAGAATGCATTGCGCAAGCGCAGGCTCGATGAATCCGTGACAATACGCGCGAGCTTCCGCTGCGACGACGCGATCGAGTTTACCGTTTGCGATACCGGCACTCCCGTGGCCGCGGAAGTGTTGCGGGGCCTGATGAGAGGGCCCGTGCCTTCGGAATCCGGGTTCGGTATCGGTTTGTATCAGACCAGCCGCCTCGCCGAGATTTCAGGTTTCTCCCTGCAACTGCGCGACAACGATCAGGGCCGGGTCTGCTTCAGCCTGCGCGGCGAAGTGCGCCGCGGAGCGCGCCAGTAGCAGTCAGCGGCCGCCCGGCCGCTGGTTGCGAAACGGCAGCCAGAGCAATGGCGCCGTTGATGAGCAGCTGCATGGAGTTTACGGGAGCACCCCGGCGGCGATCAATCGACCATAAAGTTCTCCGACCGTCACCCAAACAAAATAATCATCGAACTCCCCGTTGGCCGCGCCCGCAGGGGCAAGAGTGTGGAACACGAACGACGCATTGCCGTCCAGATTTGCCGCCTCATCAGGTCTGCCGGCTGCAATCGCTGCAGCCGCATTCGGCGCGGTCGGAAAGTTTTTCCCGGTAGAGAAAATAATCGCAACAACGATGTCCAGATTGGTGACCGAACGGCCCCCCGCGGGGTCACAACCGGTAGCGGTGATCAGCGTAGAGGAATTGCAGATAACGAGATCGCTGGGCGAGCATGAAATGCCAAAGGTCTTCAGGTTCGTGGTGTTGGTGAATAGCGGGGTTCCCGCCGGGGGTGTGGTCGTGCAACCTGTATTTGTCGCGGCTACGGCGTAGCGGATTCGATTGCCATAGGAATCGAGGGCGTAGCCGTTCGAATCTACCTGCTGATAGCCGATGGTAATGGCAGGCAGAAAGCCATTGTAGGGGTTGGTGCACGTGCCGCCCCCAATGGGGGACTCGATACCGGTAGTGCCGGGTGCCGCGGGGCAAGGCAACCGGCCCGCGACGATTGCATAGGACAGTAGGACATCGCGCGCCGAGTTGAGTCGGTCCCGCGTCTCCTGGAAGTTACGCTGCTCAACCTGAGCTGACAAGGTGTAGACAAAGCTCGCCAGGAGCAGGGCGATGATTACGAACGCGATAGCGAGTTCCGTCAGGGTGAAGCCTCGTTCGAATCGCATAGTATGTTTCAAGGGTTCGCGTCCAGAACGATGATGCGGTCGTTGAAGGGTTTCTTCAGGGCAGGATTGATCACCGTGCTGATTGGTTGCTGTTCGAAAACGGTGTTGAGGTCGGCATTTCCGAATTCAAGATAGTCGGAAAGGGTGCCGTTCGGTCGTCCGGCGGGGTTGGTCAGACTGCGTCCCGCCAAAATGAGAATTGAACGTTGCTTGTTTGCCGGCGTGATATTGGTGACCGACAGGCAGTTCACGCCGCTGGTGCAGGAAGGAAGCGCCGGAAGCGCGGCGGCGGTGTGCCCCGAGGCGGTGGCATAGTAGACAAGCCGATACCACTCGTTGCGCACGAACCAGCCGGTGCACCAGTAATTGGGCAGCGAAGGCGTCGTCGCAGGGCAGGTCGCAGGGGAATTTAAAGGGGGTGGGTCGGTTGCGCTGACCAGCCAATGGTCCGCAAGCATTCCGATGTTCGCGGTGATCCGGAAGAGGACACTCACGCCCAGCGGCGCGCTATTGTCGAATCCGGGCACACCGCCCGTCGTAACCATGTCCGCCGAGCCGTTCGACCTGAAAGTTCCCGTTCCCGTGCCCGGAGACGGCAGACCGAGCGACCCCTGCCCGTAGCGTACTGCCGTTTGCGTCGAATCGATGCTTT
>DATHHS010000080.1:0-10444 GCA_035317085.1 Burkholderiales bacterium | reverse complement strand
CATTCCGGGACGCATACAATGAGCGCCGTTGCCAACAACGTGCGGGGGTTTGCGCAAGCGGCCCCTGCCGCGCTTATGTCGAAAACCATTCCCGACGCCAGTCTCAGGAAGCACTATTGGCTCGATCAACTGTTCCGTCACACCACACGGTTTTTCGCGCTTGTCGTGTTGCTTCTTCTGGCGGGAATTCTGCTGTCGCTCCTCGTTGGAAGTCTGCCGGCGATACGGGCATTTGGGTTCGGGTTTTTCCTGAGCTCGGAATGGAATCCCGTCACCGAACAGTTTGGTGCCTTGGTGCCGATCGTGGGAACGCTCGTCACTTCCGCGATTGCGCTTCTGATTGGCATACCTGTGAGCTTCGGGGTGGCGCTCTTTCTCACCGAACTATCACCGACCTGGCTGCGCCGCCCGCTGGGCACGGCGATCGAGCTCCTCGCAGCGATCCCGAGCATCATCTACGGCATGTGGGGGCTATTTGTGTTCGCGCCGGTGTTCGCGACCTACGTCCAGCCCGCGCTGAGCAGTACGCTGGGCGCAGTGCCACTGGTAGGGGTCTTGTTCCGGGGACCGCCAATGGGAATAGGGGTCCTGACTGCCGGCATCATACTGGCAATCATGGTTATTCCGTTCATTGCCTCGGTGATGCGCGACGTGTTCGAGATCGTGCCGGCAGTGCTGAAGGAATCGGCCTACGCACTCGGTTCGACCACTTGGGAGGTGGTCTGGAACGTAGTGCTGCCTTATACCAAGGTCGGTGTGATGGGCGGGGTCATGCTGGGCCTTGGCCGGGCTCTGGGCGAAACCATGGCTGTCACCTTCGTGATCGGCAACGCGCATCGGCTCAGCGCCTCGATCACGGTACCCGGAAACAGCATTGCCTCCGCGCTTGCCAACGAATTCACCGAGGCGGTCGGTGACCTCTATCTTTCGGCCTTGATCGAGCTCGGCCTTGTCTTGTTCTTCATTACCTTCGTCGTATTGGCGCTGTCGAAGCTGTTGTTGCTGCGCCTGGCACGGCGCGAAGGCCGGATGACCTGAAGCGCGCCATGAATCTGTACACACGCCGACTGTTAATCAATCGCTTCAACCTGACGGTATCGCTGCTCACGATGCTGTTCGGCTTGTTCTGGCTTGGCTGGATTCTCTTTACCTTGTTCAAGGCAGGGTTCGGCGGACTCAGCGCGAAGCTCTTCCTGGAAATGACGCCGCCGCCAGGCAGCGATGGAGGGCTTTTGAACGCCATCGCCGGCAGCCTGGTCATGGGAACCGCCAGCACTCTGCTCGGAACGCCGATCGGTATTATGGCGGGCATTTATCTCGCGGAATTTGGCAATCGGGGATGGCTCGCACCGGTGACGCTCTTTATCAACGACATCCTGCTGTCCGCACCGTCGATCGTGGTCGGGCTGTTCATCTACGCGGCCTACGTGGTAACCGTCGGACATTTCTCCGGGTGGGCGGGAACCATGGCCCTCGCGTTGATCGTCATCCCTGTGGTGATACGCACCACGGAGAACATGCTGCGCCTGGTCCCGGACAGCCTGCGCGAGGCGGCCGCCGCGCTGGGCGCGCCCCAATGGAAGGTGATCACATTCGTAACCGTACGGGCTGCCAAGGCCGGCATTATCACTGGCATTCTGCTCGCGGTAGCGCGCATCAGCGGCGAAACGGCTCCCCTTTTATTTACCGCCCTCAACAATCAGTTCTGGACGTCCAACATGAATTCGCCGATGGCGAACCTTCCGGTGGTGATCTTTCAGTTCGCTATGAGCCCGTATGAAGACTGGCACAAGCTCGCGTGGGCGGGTGCCTTGCTGATTACGCTCAGCGTGCTGGCCCTGAACATACTCGCCCGTGTATTCTTCCAAAACCGGACAGCAACCTACTGAAATCATGAACGCTGCCGTCCTGCAACCGACCGAGCAAGCCCTGGCGCAGAAAATCCAGGTGAAAAACCTGGATTTTTACTACGGCGGCTTTCACGCCTTGAAGAACATCAACCTCGAAATTCCGGAGAAAAAAGTGACCGCCTTCATCGGTCCCTCCGGCTGTGGTAAGTCCACGTTGCTTCGTACCTTGAACCGCATGTACGCGCTCTATCCCAAGCAGGAGGCGAGGGGCGAGATCTTTATCGACGGGGAGGACATTCTTTCGCCTCGCCAGGATCTGAACAGGTTGCGCGCCAAGGTCGGTATGGTGTTCCAGAAGCCCACGCCGTTTCCGATGTCGATCCACGACAACATCGCGTTCGGCGTAAGGCTGTACGAAAGCCTTTCACCGCGCGAAATGGACGAGCGCGTGGAATGGGCGTTGCGCAAGGCGGCGCTCTGGGAAGAAGTGAAGGGCAAGCTGAAGCAGAGCGGCACCAGCCTCTCTGGCGGCCAGCAGCAGCGGTTGTGCATCGCGCGCGGAATCGCCGTCAAACCCGAGATACTGCTTCTGGACGAGCCCGCTTCGGCGCTCGATCCGATCTCCACCGGTCGCATCGAAGAACTCGTGCACGAGCTGAAGAACGACTATACCATCGTCATTGTTACGCACAACATGCAGCAGGCGGCGCGCGTTTCCGACTTCACGGCATACATGTATCTCGGAGAAATGGTGGAGTTTGGAGTGACGGACGAGATATTCATCAAGCCGAAGCGGAAAGAAACCGAGGACTACATCACCGGCCGGTTCGGCTGAACAGGAGCAGCACCATGGGCAGCGAGCACCTTTCCAAGCAATACGACAACGACCTCGAGACCTTGCGCTCGGGCGTGCTCCAAATGGGCGGCCTCGTGGAGGCGCAGGTCCGTACCGCCATCGACGCGTTCGCGAACGGAAATCAGGACCTGATCGATCAGGTGATCGCGAACGAGCCTCGCGTCAACGAGTGCGAGGTCCAGATCGACGACGACTGCAGCCACATCATCGTCAAGCGCCAGCCGGCCGCAGGCGACCTGCGGTTGATCATGGCGATCAGCAAGACGGTCACGGACCTGGAGCGCATCGGCGATGAAGCCGAAAAAATCGCGCGCATGTCCAGGCAAATCCACGAGCGGGGGCATGCCGACCTGCATCGCTTTGCGACAGTGCGGCACGCCGCGGATATCGCGGTGTCGATGCTGCGCCAGGCGCTCGATGCCTTCGCGCGTCTGGACGCGGCGGACGCGGCGAGCATCATCAGGCAGGATGCGACCATCGACACCGAATTCCGCTCGATCCTCCGGCAGCTCATCACCTTCATGATGGAAGATCCGCGCACGATCTCCACGGCGCTGGAGATCGTGTGGATCGCGAAGGCGATCGAGCGCATCGGCGATCACGCCAAGAACATCGCCGAGGACGTGATTTACATCGTGAAAGGCACCGACGTGCGCCACACCGCGGTCGAGGTGGTCGAGCGCGAGGCGCTGGGTTGATGAGGCCGGCCTGGAACGAAAGCACGGGCACGGCAGTCATGGGCGGCGCAATCCTCGTGGTCGAAGATGAACCGGCGATCCAGGAGCTGATCGCGGTCAACCTCGAGCACGCCGGGCACCAGGTGCTGCGCGCGGGCAGCGTGCCCGAAGCCGAGGCGCTGGTTCGCGAGGTCCTGCCCGATCTGGTGCTGCTCGACTGGATGCTTCCCGGACCCCCGGGCCTGAACTTCGCGCGGCAGCTTCGCGCCGATCAGCGCACCAAGGACATCCCCATCATCATGCTGACCGCGCGCGCCCAGGAACAGGACACGATTGCCGGGCTCGAAGGTGGTGCCGACGACTACGTCACCAAGCCTTTTTCGCCGCGCGAGCTCCTCGCACGCATCAAGGCCGTGATGCGGCGCCGCGCGCCACAGCTCACCGACGACATCGTTGAGATCGCGAGCTTGAAACTCGATCCGGTCGCCCATCGCGTAAGCGCCAATGGCGCCAACATCGATTTGGGTCCGACCGAGTTCAGAATGCTGCATTTCTTCATGACTCACCCGGAGCGCGTCTACAGCCGCGCCCAGATGCTCGACGAAGTCTGGGGCGACCATGTTTTTGTCGAGGAGCGCACGGTCGACGTGCACATACGCCGCCTGCGCCAGGCGCTGGAGCCCAGCCGGCATGATTCCCTGGTGGAGACGGTGCGCGGAACCGGTTATCGCTTTCGGCGGGCGCTCGCATAGCTCCACCCAGCCTGTCGTTTCCCGGCTGCCCCTCTGCGGCTGTCACACGCGTTTAATACGCCTCCCCTAGCATTCGCAAAGGCGGAACGACGCCTGCGCTCGTTTTAAGGGGTCTACCCATGACGACCGAACTCGACGAACTCGCTGCACTTGCGGTCAACGACCCATCCCTCTCGCGTGTCGGGCTCGACCGGCTGATCAGATCCGTGATTGACCGGACCCGACGCGACTGGGCGACGATGTCCGACGAGCACCTTGCGCTCGACGCGGTGATCGGAGTAGGACTCGGTTACGCCGCGCTCACCCGCGACGGGTGGTCGCTGTACGAAGAGAACGGCAAACGCCACTGCGACCTGATGACAGTTGCACAGGCGGAGGATCTCGCACGGCGCGAGCCAGAGCGGGATTGGAGAATTCACCTCGTTTCGCAGTTGGAAAACCGGCACTATCGCCGGGAGGGCGCCTGCCTGTGGGTGCTCTATGAGCGTGGGCACGGCATGTCCTGAGCTGCCGGATTTCCAGAGGGACGGAAAGCAAAGGCGGAGTTGCGTCAGCGCTTCCCACACGCGGGATTCCATCAGTCCAGGCGCGTTTCTTTGACGCTCACGACATCCGCCGTGAGTTCACGCACGAAGTTCGGCAACGCGAGAGCGGCGGTTTCCGAAGAAACCGCCGCCGCCGCACCCAACAAACGCCCGATCAGCGAAGCGCCAGGCGGTGGGCGCGTCCCAGCAACTGTTCGCCCTGTTCGATCAGCCTTTCCGCGTGCCGCTCGTCGATCGCGTCCTTGCCGAAAGCCGCCGCATCCAGCACGGCTTTCATCTGCGAAGCGAGCGCATCGCGTTGATTGGTGAGGTCGCGGATCTGGGTCTGGAGACTCAGGTAGGTGTTGTCGTCCGCACTCGATCCGCTCTTCAGCGCATGGGTCGACGCCGCGAGCATGTTCACAGCAAACCGGCCGAAGGGCGCATTCACCTGCTTGTACACGGCTCCCAGTTCGATCAGTGTCTCGTGATGCTCGTGCAGCGAGCGCGGCAGCGCATGCTCTTCCAGCGCTTCGACGATCACGCGGCCGTCGTGACCGTAGTCGTCCTTCAGTCCGAGGAGCGCAAGTATCGTGGGGCGTACGTCGGTGTGGTCAGTCCACACGCGGTGCGTCACGCCTTCATTGCGCACGCCGGGGCCGACCAGGCCGACCCAGGTGTTGGCGATCTCCGGCTGGATGTCGCCATGGTTCCAGGCGAACAAGGGGTTGATGCAGGTCTCGCACGTGGACGCCGGGAAGTCCGTGATGAAGTAGTTCGCGTCCGCGAAGTAGACGAAGGTGGGATTGCGCGCCGGATCTGCGGCCACGTTCATGTGCAGCGCCTTCATCCCGGTCTGGTCGGCCATCTGGACCATCAGATCGTCGGTCAGGCCCGTGTAGGGGTTGACCGCAGTCAGCCGGGCGACGCTGCGCTCGAACTCGCGGGTCTGCGGATCGGTCTGCGCGAGAGCACCTCCGCCGGTTCCCTTCTTCGCTAGGTAGAACGTCGGGGCGGAGTCGCCGTGCACGGTGAAGGTGTTCGGCGCGGCGCTTCCGAGGAACGAGGACGCGAGCAAGGGGAATTGATGCGTGAAGAACGTGTCGATGTTGGTGTTGATCTCGCCGACCTCGTTCGCCGCGTACGAGCAGGGCGTATTCACGCCGTCGCAGTCGTTCTTCTGCACGCCGGCGAAATGGTCTCCCTCGTCGACGGTGATCACGAACAAGGTATTGCGCTTGGTTATTCCAGCACGAGCAAGGCGAGTGAAGAACGCCTCGAACGCCTCGTCGTACGCCTTCAATTGCTGGACGTAGCCGTCCGAGCCGGGGCCGAAGGCGACGTGCTGGTTCCCGGAAACGCCGTGAAAGTCGTGCGCATCCGAGATGTAGGCAAAGGTCACCGGAATGCCCTTCTCGTGCATCGCCGCCACGTAGGCGAGCGTCACCGCCGCCTCCATGCCGTCGAAGCCGGGGAAGCCGGGTTGGCCGAACGGATCGACGATCGGATTTCCGAGCAAATCGTTCAACACCGGCCCGCCGGTGAGCAGCGGATTGATCGACTGCGCGCCGAACAGTCCCTTGAAGCCGGTGTAGCCGTTCGGCTCGGCCGGCAGAAGGTCGTCCTGGCCACCCGTGCAGATGTGCGACCCTTGGGCGCAGTGGACCGCGAGACCGACGAAGTCGGTTTGAGCTTTGTTGCGCGCGGCGCTGCCTGCCGGGGCGGCGTTCGACGCCACGGCCTCCGCGAACTGGGGCGAGGGATTGCCGAACACCTTGGTGACGTCGCCTGTCGGCCCGGTGCCGGTGTTCTCCAGAACGATATTGGCCGCTGCGACGGCGCCCACGTCGCAGCCGGCTCGCGCAAAGGCCACCCACGGAGCCGGAGCGTTCAGGCCATCGGGCGTGATCATGTTCGGTACGGTCGGTGTCCCCGTAGCGGAAACGGGATCGGTCCAGTAACCGAAAGAGCTCGGAAACGAGAACCCTCCGGTGTTGGACGTGCGTACATAGCTGTTCGACACAGTCTGGCCATTGCGGTCCGGATAGACGCCGGTCAGCGTGGACAGGATGCCGCCCGCGGTGTGCGAAATCAGGATGGTGTGATCGTTCGTCAGCAGTGTGCCATTCTCCCTCATGAAGTTCAGCAGATGCGGCATCTGCTCCAGGTCGGAGGGAACATTCGGGTTGTCGCGGCGAAAATGTGTATTGTCGAACTGAAGGTAGATGACGTGCTCGATATCGCCACGCGCGGAGTCGAGATGGCAGCGGTTGTCCGCAACAGGATGCTTGTCCGGGCCGCGGTCATCCGCAGTGGCCAAAGCCGGCATCAATGCGGCGATCGTCATCATCAGCGGCGCAAGTCGTCTGAAACGGCGCGATGAGAGAGAAGAATCTTCCGGTAGTTTTTTCATAGGTCCTCGCCTTGTTAAATATGTATTGGAATAGTGGGACGATGTCCCATCGGGCGGCAGGTACGAAAGTGCCGTGGGGACCCGGAAAAGATAGCGAGGATTTGTGTCGCTTGCGTTTCGCGAACGTGTCACAGACGTGAAGCTTGTGTGAAGCTCCATCGGTCCGACAATTCAAATACTCCGGATGGTGCGGCTGTCCGTATCATCCGTCGACTGCATCGGCGAGCTCATCGGCGTGTCCGCCCATTCCGGCCGGTAGTGTCCCGTCGCGCACGAGTTCCATGCGTCCGTCCGGACGCTCGACGATGGCGGTACAGCTGTCGACCCAGTCGCCGCAATTCAGGTAGAGAATGCCGTCGAGTCGCTTGAGGGCGGGCGTATGGATGTGCCCGCATACCACGCCGTCCACGCCCAGCGCCTTGCCGTGCCGCGCGAGGGCCCGTTCGAACCCGGAGATGAAGGCGGTGGCACCCTGGATGTTGCGCTTGGCGTAGTCGGCCAGGGACCAGTGCCCGCTGACGCCCAGCTTGCGGCGCACCCAGGACAGAGCCCGGTTCAGGTCGACGAGCAGGTTGTAGGAGGCGTCTCCCAGCACCGAGAGCCAGCGCGCGCAGGTCGTAACCTGGTCGTACTGGTCGCCGTGGAGGAGCGCGTAGCGTTTTCCGTCGGCGGCGACATGGATATGCTCCTTCTTCACGCGGATGTTGCCGAACGATGCGCCGAGGTAATCGTGCAGAGCCTCGTCGTGATTGCCGGGGATGTAGAAGATTTTCACGCCGCGGCGCGCGAGCCGCAGCAGCTTTTGCACCACGGTGTTGTGGCTCGTGGGCCAATAGACGCTGCGCCTGAGCGACCAGAAATCCACGATGTCGCCAAGCAGGAATATCTGCTCGCACTCGTAGTCCTTGAGAAACTCGATCAGGCGCTCCGCCTGGCAGGCGCGCGATCCGAGATGGATGTCGGACAGGAACAGCGCGCGGACGCGAATCACTGCGTCGGAAACGCGCAAACGAGCCGTGGCAAGCGGAGCCTCCGGCCGGCGAAGACGCCACGGGACGGGCATGGAACGATCCGGCGTCCCAAAAAAATGCCCGTTGGACGACAACGGGCATTGAAGGAGGAGGTGATGGGAGCTGCCTCGAAGCGAGGCAGCCTCTGAAGCCTAACTGGCGCTTGTTGCAGGACCGTTACAGCCCTACGGGAAAGGTTCACCTAGGACGCCTGGCGCAGGAATTCCGGTTCGGTGCTGTGAAAGCCGAGGAACGTGGCCGCGCCCTCCTCGCCCATGTAGCGCGCAAGCACCCGCGGGCTGGAGGAGCGAAGATCGACCATGATGAGCCCGTCGAGCGCATCGCTGAACTGCTTGTCGGCGCTGAAACCGAGCAGGCGGCCGCCGAGTTTCAGGTATTGCCTGAGCAGGATCGGAATGCCCTTGCGGTCCCCCTCGATCCGTGCGATCGCGCGCGACAGGTCCTCGATGTCCCTGACGCTGGCGAACTCCATCTCGTCCCAGACCCGGGATCGCAGGCTGCGGAAGGGCCGGCGCGGCTTGACGTGGCGGGCAAGGCCGGCCTCGGCATTGTTCGCACTCAGGAATTCGACCATCAGCTGGCGCGATAGCGCGGCGTAGCTGTTGCTGATGCTCACCGGCCCGAACAAGACTGCGTATTGCGGCGAGCGCAGGATGAACCGGCCGATTCCGCGCCATAGGAGCATCAGCGGGGAAAAGCTGCGCTGATATTCGGTGCGCACGAAGGAGCGGCCAAGCTCGATCGCCGGATTGAGGCTCTCCAGAAGCCGCGGCCCGTACTTGAACAGGGACTGGGTATACAGGCCGCGCTTGCCGTAGCGTCCGAGAATCTCGTCGGTGAGCCCCATCCGGTACGCGCCCACGATCTTTTCAGCCTGCGTGTCCCATACGAAGAGATGCAGGTAGTAGGCATCGAACAGATCGACGTCCGAGGCCCTGCCCGTGCCCTCTCCGGCCGTGCGAAAAGTCAGCTCGCGCAGCCGACCGATTTCCTGGAGGCACCAGGGAATCTGCGTCGCGCGTGCGTACTGAACGGTGAAATTTCCGCTTGCCACCAGGCGCTGATCCTCGGGCAGGCATTCGATTTCCGCCTTGAGAAGAGCGCGCGGTATCGCAGGCGCGACCGGCACGGGGTGAGCTATGTCCCTCCCGCCGACGCAGGGCCCGAAGGCCGGTAGAGCAGGACGCGTGGCTGCAGGCTGCGCGAGGATGGCGGCGATCACGTCGCGCGCCTCGCGCGCGAGTTCCTTGCGGGTTCGCCCGGCCGGCGCGATCGGCGCGCCGATCGCTAGACGTATCGTGATGTGCCCGGATCGGCAAATCGCGTCGATCGACTGCCACAGGGTCATGTCGTCGATGAACGCAGCGTCGGCGCTCGGGCTGCCATCGTCGCCGTAGTAGGCGATGGCGACCGGCTGCACTGGCCGCTTGCCGTCGACGGCGGCCTGCAGCAATCCGGAGCGAAACGGCAGCACGCCCGAGCCGTCGCTCGTCGTGCCTTCCGGGAAAAGCGCCACGTTGCGGCCCGAGAGCAGGAGCGCGGCGATGCGGTTCTTGACTCTCAGCAGGGAACGACCGCTCGAGCGTTTGAGAAACAGCGTCTGGGCACGCGCGGCGAGCCAGCCGATGGCGGGCCAGGCCCGTACTTCCTGCTTGGCGACGAAGATCGCGGACGTGTGGCTCGCGATCGCGAGGATATCGAGCCAGGAAACATGATTGACGACGAGCAGCGCACCCGGTGCCGGCGCCGCGCCTCCGGCACATAACCGCATCCCGAGTGCGCGAATCATCTGTTGCGTCCAGCGCCGCGCGAGCAGGAGCCGCGCGGTGGGCGAAGCAAAGGGAAAGACCAGGGCGGCTGTGACGAGACCGCGGGCAAGATGTACGCCAATTCCAAGCAAGCGGAAGATATTCAACCGCAACCGCGGTCCGGTGGCGGTAGGAAATGTCGTCTCAAGGTATTCAGCGTGCATCGTTGCCGCGCAAGGTACGGGCACGAGGTTGCGTCGGTGTTGCGGTGCGATGACACTTTTGTGAACTGGCACCCCTTCGGGTGCTCTGCCGAAGGCAAAACCGCGAAGGGCTAGCCCGCGGACGCGGCGCGCTCCTCCTTGGCGAGCGAACGGACCTCGAGCTTGACGCCGAGCGCCCGCCACTCCTCCGTCTCGTTTTCCAGCGCCCCCTCCGTCATGGGATGTTCTTCGAGCCAGGTGCGAGGCAGCGTCAGCTGAAAGCCGCTTTTCGACGACTTGCAGGCCGGCGCGGGCAAGGCAAGGTCGCGCCGGCTCAGACAGAAAAGCGCCGCCAGTCTCAGCGCGAAGATCAGCTCCCAGTCGGCGCTG